>JAJZZH010000153.1 GCA_021797675.1 Bacillota bacterium
GGCCATAGATCGATTCCCGGGATCTCCCATCATCACAGGGAAGCGTCCATGGGGGGGCAATCTCCACGTTCCTTCGGACTGCCTCGGTTGCCGGCGACTCGCGCACTGCACAGTCGACATGCGCACTATATTGCACCGCAATATATGTATGACCGTGATGAAATGGATGACACTGATGACAGGTCATCCATTAGGCGAAGGCACCCCGGATTCGGCGGGCGATGGGGCTGCCGTTTTCCACCGAGGAGGGACTCAGGTCTCCAATTGACAACGCCACCAAAAATCTGCGGGATTGGCGTGGCTCCGATCTACCGTTTAGGCTCGAAATCCACCCTTTGTGCGGGGGCTTGTAGGGCTTAATGCCCTGTGGGCCGACCGGCCTCTTTAATGAAAGCCTCAGGATGCCGCCCGGCATTAAAGATCTGATACGGGTGCCGACCAGGTTTGAGTGCCTTGGCCTTCTTCATCAAGGAGTACGTTTCAATTCATAAGTGCCGGATATATAAACGCTCATTTTCATCACTAAAATTCTCCATTTCTACGTTTTGTATCAACAGTGCGGATGAGTCATTTCCCATTAATCAAACACCGATGCAAGGCTTCTCAGGTTGTTCCCTGTTCGGCGCGGTCCCGCTAGGCCCGCCACCGTCGTGGCGGGCCTTAGTGATCACCTATTCTTCGACCAGTCCCGCCTTGGACTACGATTACTTATCGAATGGGAAACCTCTATTCGGTGGAATGATACCAATTACTGCACAACCTATCTTGCAAGAGACTTGTGGGTAACGTTAAGGGGTTGCGGGAGGGCGGCGGCCGTGCGGCTGGGCAGGACCGCCGGTTCCGAAAGGTGAGCGGGTTGGCCACCTTGGAGTCCATTGGTCACCCTGCTTAACGTCTCGACAGCTGCGGTCTCGCCGGCGGTCTCGTTGGTACCACAGATGGTGCGCTCCGTCCAGGATGTGGGGATTTCCGGAGCGGACCCTCACCGGTTTGGCCCCCCGATCAGCAGCTGGCTGGCTTGGGGTGCGGGCCTTGCTGCTCGGCCGCCGAAGTACCGAACGCCGTCCCTCGCTCCGAGGGGGCGGAGGGCCCCATTCCCCTGTCCCCACACCTTGCGGGCTTGCCCCGGGAGTGGAGCGAGGCGCCGACCGGAGCACGGCGCTCCCCGCTCCTCCGCGGTTTCCCGACCTCCCCGCCCTCGTCTCCGGGCAGGGGCATTATATCCCGGATAGCGGATCCCCAGGCAAAAACGTATGCCACGCTACGCTAGCAAGGAGCGGCGACGTCCGCGCTGGCCCTTGACCCTGATGGCTGAGGAGCCGCCGTTCGGGGCATGATCCGCTCCCCCGCCCGAGCACCCCGGCCTGAGGTTTACTCGCCGTTGGCACCCAAGGGCTCCCCCGTCGTTCGCATCCCTCCTCCTTTCAGGGGAAATTCCGCCGTATATTCGCGATACAGGGCGTGATAGGCATGGGAATGCGTGCTCGGTCCCAAAGCGGGCCAGGCGGCGCGAAAGGCGGCCAGCGAATCGATGCGGCCGACCGCCATGGCGGCCAACAACGCGGCGCCCCGGGGCACCGACTCGTTATCGGCAATCTCCAAGGGCAAGTCGCAAATGTCGGCAATAATCTCCAGCCAGAGCCGGCTGCGGGTGCCTCCCCCGGAGGCCACCATGCGATGCAGATCCGTCATCTGAACCACATCCATCGTCCGCCGGATTTCGAAGGCGGTCCCTTCATAGACCGCGCGCAAGAGATGGGCAGGCTGGTGATGCAGGGACAGGCCGTGAATCTTCCCGCGCGCCGCGGCGTCGGGCCAGGGACTGCGCACGCCTTGAAACGCGGGGAAAAATTTCACGCCGTCCGCCCCCGGTCGGAGCTCGGCGGCCAGCCGGTCAAGCTCGGGGAGCGACAATCCCTGCCCCATCGTGTGTTCCACCCACCGCGCCACCGAGCCCGTCGAGGGCTGTCCCGCCTCCAACACTTCCAGGTCGAGATCATAGATGTCTTTGAACGGTCCCCACAATCCGGCGGCAGCGGCCAGCCGATGGCCGTGAAAGAGTTCGCAATTGGAGGATCCCAAAATCAAAGCCATGGTCCCCACCTTGAGCGCCCCCGACCCCACCGCGCCGGCGTAGGCATCGATCATCGGACCGGCCACGCACACGTCGCGGGCCAGCCCCATCGCCTCCGCCACGTCCGGCAAGCAGATCCCCGCCACCTCGCCGGCGCGCACCACCCGCCGGGGCAGGGCCTGGCGCACGGTCGAAAACAGGTTGGCCCATTCCGGCAAATAGTGGGGGGCGGTGCCGTACCATTTCAAGACGGCGCTGGCCTGCGACCGGGTCACCTCGCCCGTCATCCGCCAAATGATCCAGTCGGCCACCTCTACCAGGCGGTGTTCCGGTTTAAAGACGTCCCCGTGATGATGGCTGAGCCACACCGCCTTGGGCCAGGGCAGCTCCGCCGATTCGACCCGCCCGGTGAGCCCCCCAATCAGCTTGGCCTCCTTTTCGGCCCGCACATCCATCCACAAGATGACATCGGTCAGGGGTTGTCCGTTCTCGTCGGCCACCAACAAGCTCGCCGTGGCGTCTAGGCCGATGGCGGTGATCTGGTTCGCCTGCCGGCCCAGGCCTTGCACGACGTCGCGGACGGCCGCCTGTACGCCGTTCCAAATTGCCTCCGCCCGTTGCACCGCCCACCCGTCCCGGGGACTCTCCGTGGCGAGCGGCGACTCGCCCCGGCCAACCACCCGCCGTTCCCCGTCCAAAGCCACACAGCGCACGCCCTGGGTGCCGACGTCAATCCCCAACACCACGGCTTCAGCCAACTACACCGCCCCCTTTATCGCAAGATGGAGTCCCGGCAGCACCCGAATGGGCGCCGGCGCGGGAGTGCTGCGCTGAAAAGCGAGCGTCTCGTCCAGGCCGGGAAAACTGGCGCTGACGCCAAGTTTCGTGGTCGACAGCGCCGCCGCCGCGTTGGCCAGCTGCACCGCCGTCGGCCAGTCTTGGCCCCGTTCGATGCCGTAGGCCAAGACGCCCATGAAACAGTCGCCGGCGCCCGTGGTGTCCACCGCCGGCACGGCATAGGACGGTATCATCCAGACGGCATCCGGTTCGACGCAATAGGCGGCACCGAGTTCGCCCAGCTTCACCACCGTCCGCTGCACGCCCAGGTTTTGCAGCATCGCGATCGCGCGCAAGAGATCCTCGCTGTCTAGAATTTGCCGCCCAAACAAAATGGAGAGCTCGCCTAAATTGGGCGAAAAGACGAAGGTCTTGCGGAACAAATGGAAATTGGATAGCAAGATCGGCCCGCCGTCCAGGAAGACCCGATGGCGGGCGGGATCCACCCGACCCAGCACACGTTCCAAGAGATCTTTTTCCATCTCCATCTGCAGCAAGATCGGCCCCGAAAATTCGGCCACGATTTCGAGCACCGCCTCGGTCGGCAGCCATTGATTGGCGCCGGGATCGATGATCAGCAAATTTTCCCCCCGGGGATCGATGGTGATGATGACGCGGCCGGTGCGTCCCACCGCCCGAAACAAATGATGGCGTATCCCCTCCGCCACCAGCGCCTGGGCTGCCTGATCGCCCTCGGCATCCTTGCCCACCGCGGCCACCAGCCGGGCGTCGACGCCAAACCGCTTGAGCGCTCGAGCCTGGTTCACGCCCTTGCCGCCCACCTCGACGCGATCCGTCTCGGCGCGGGTGGTGACGCCGGCGACGGGAAGCTCACTGACCTTAAACCGATAATCCAGATTGATGCTGCCGATCACCAGAGCGTCCACGGGATCCGCTTGCATGGCTGACGCCGCCTTTCTCGTTAAATTGCCGTCGGACCGCAGGCCGATTCACCGACTCGGCGGGATGAATCCTCCCTTCATTCCCCCCCCCCGACCCTATCCGACCGGTCCCTACGATCGCCGCGGACTCACGGCCGCCGTCCAGCGGCGCACAAAGTGCTGACCCAGCACGACGGCAATCAGGATGAGGCCGACGGTGCCGGTTTCGATGACCGAATTGATATTGGCCAGACTGAAGCTGTATCCCAACAGGGTAATCACCAGGGTGGCCATGATCGTACCGCCAATCGTGCCCCGTCCGCCAAAAATGCTGGTGCCGCCCAGGACCGCAATCGTTATCGCTTCCAAATTGGCCGAAAGGCCGGCATCCGGGCGGGCGGTCGCCAGGCGCGAGGCGTCGATGATCCCGGCCAGCGAGCAGAGCAAGCCCGTCAGCACATACGCCCCCATGCGCACGCGGTGGATGTCAATTCCCGACAAGATCGCCGCGGTTTGGTTGGTTCCGGTGAGATAGAGCCGATACCCGTACAGGGTCTTGGTGAGCACAAACCACAAGATGATGGCAACCGGCACGTACACCGCCACGAATTGAAAAGGCAGGCCCAACACCATGCCCTGGCCAAACACATTAAAGGCCGCGGGAAAGTTTGAGATGTCGATGCCGTTGGTCAGCAGCAAAGCCGTCCCGCTGTAGGCATACATGGTGGCCAAGGTCGTGATAATGGCCGGAATCCGCACCCGGGTCACCAGCCATCCGTTGATGCTGCCCATGATCACCCCGCTCGCAATGCCGGCCGCTATCCCCAGCCAGATGTCCGCCCCTTGTTGCACGAGCACGGCCACCACCACCTGGGAAACGGCAAACATGGATCCCACCGAAAGATCGATGCCCCCGCCGCCGCCCAGAATGATCACCGTTTCGCCGAAGGCCAAGAGCCCGATTTCGACGCCAAAGGTGGTCATCGCCGAAAAATTGGTCAGGGACAAGATGCCCGGTGAGATCGCATTGGCCACGCTGATACTCACCAGCAAGACCAGCGCCAAAAGCCCGTATTGGTCGGCGAGTGGGCGCCAGATCGCGGACCGTCCCCTCATCGCGACTCCTCCCTTCGGTTGAGCAAACTGATAAAGACCGCGATGAGAATCATCAGCCCGGAGACGACCCCTTCCCAAAAGGGCTGAATATGGAACAGGATGACGCCGTCCGACGTGAGTTGAACCAGCATCGACCCCAAGAAACTCCCCACAATGCTCCCCCGGCCGCCCAAAATGCTGGTGCCGCCGAGGACGACGGCGGCAATCACGGTGAGCTCAAATCCCGTCCCGGTGGTCGCCTGAATGAGCGGACTCTGGCCGAGCATCATCAGCGCGGACACCGCCGTCAAGAGGCCTAGCAAGGTGTACACCAAGAGCTTGACGAAATTGACCGGCAGCCCGGAGACTTCGGCCGCCTCCTCGTTGTTGCCGATCGCGTAGACAAAGCGACCGAAGGGTCGGGAGCGGGTGACATAGGTCAGCAGCAGAACCAGGCCCATGGCCAGGATAAAGGACCACGGAATGCCGAAGACCTTGTCGAGCACAAAGAGATTGGTGAGACCAATCGGGACTTGCGTGATCCAGTTGCCGCCCAGCAGGGCATAGACGACGGCACGCCAGATGCTCATGGTACCCAAGGTGGTGATAATCGGCGGCACCTTGCCGCGCGTAATCGCGAGCGCATTGAGCAAGCCCGCTAACGCCCCCGTGACCAAGACCACGGGGACCGCCTCGGCCAAGGCCCAATGGTTTTCGAAGGCGAGGCCGGCCACGGTCGCGGTGAAGCCAACCACCGACCCGATGGAGACGTCGATGCCGCCGGTCACAATCACCAGCGTCATCCCGGCCGCGGGCACGGCGGTGATCGCCGTGTTCACCAGCACGCTGGTGATATTGGACGGGTTCCAGAAATTGCCCTGGGATCCCAGGCTGATGGCCCCGACCAACAGGATCACAATTCCCAGCAAGATCCCCTCGTAGCCCAGCCCTACCCGGCGAACCGCCGCCGGTTTGCTCACGGGCGGTGGCGTGCGCCAACCGAGCGCCATGTCCTTCACAGCACATCCTCCCCCTGTCGGCGGTCGAGGCCAATCGCCGCCCGCAACACGTCCTCGGCCAGGCTGTCCCGCACCGCGTCGTAGCTCGCCACGACCCTTCCCCGATTCATCACGATCAGGCGCGAACTGACCGCCATCACCTCAGGCAGGTCGGAGGAAATCACGATGACCCCGAGCCCTCGCGCCGCCAGCTCGCGAATCAGCTCATGCAGGTCGCGCTTGGTGGGCACATCGATGCCCCGCGTGGGCTCATCTAGGATCAACACCTTCAAGTCCTCCGCCATCCAGCGGCTGAGCACAACTTTTTGCTGGCCGCCGCCGGACAGACTCAAAATGGTGTCGCTCAGCGCACCAATCTTAATGTTCAACGCCTTGGTGTACCGTTCGACCATCTCGGTCACCGCCAACGGGCGCACGCGGGCCAAGCGGCCAACCAATTTCGGCAGCACCACGCTGATCATATTGTTGGTGATGGATTGGCTGCCAAAGATCCCCTGCAACTTGCGATCTTCCGGCACGTAACCGAGGCCCGCACGGATGGCGGCAGCCGGGTTTTTCGGCATCAATCGCTTCCCGTTCAGGGTGGCCTCGCCCCGGTCGGGCTTGAAGTAGCCGAACAGGCTTTGGGCGACCTCGCTGCGTCCCGCCCCCACCTGCCCGTAAAATCCCAGCACTTCGCCCGGCCATAGCTGAAAATTCACGTCTTCGAACATGCCCGGTTTGGACCAGCCGGTCACCGACAACAGCGGCGGCCTGTCGCCGGAATGGCCGGCCTCCACCGTTAGGGGCGCCTTGCGGTATTCCCGCATGGCCTTACCCATCATCATCGTCAACAGGTCGTCGGGATTCAGCCCCTCCCGGTCTACGTGGCCCACCATCCGGCCGTCGGTCAGGACCGTAGCCTCGTCGGCAACCGCGAGCAACTCCTCGAGTCGATGGGAAATATAGACCACCGCCTTGCCCGCCCGACGGAGATAGCGAATAATCTCAAACAAATGATCCGTCTCGGTGCCGGACAGAATGGAGGTCGGCTCGTCAAACAAGATTAATCGCGAATCGTAGACCAGCGCCTGAGCAATGAGCACCATCTGCTGATACCCGAGGCGCAGTTCGCGCATCGGTTTGAAGAGCAGGTCCAGACTGAGATCCAACCGTTCAAAAATGGGTCCGATGCGCTCCACCATCGCATTGCGGTCCAGTCCCCCCCAGCGTTTTCGCATCGGCCGGGCGATGAAAATATTCTCCAACACGGTCAGATGGGGATAAATCAAGGGTTCCTGATAGACGGCGGCAAATCCCAGCGCCTTGGCGTGCGCCGGATTTTGCAAGACGACCGGCTGCCCGTCAAGCCGGATCTCCCCCGCATCCGGGGTGAGCACCCCCATCATCAATTTGATCAAGGTCGATTTTCCGGCGCCATTTTCGCCGACGATCGCGTGCACCCGGCCCAACTCGATAGTCACGCTGACGTCCCGGAGCGCCTGGATGCCACCGAAGCTTTTGTGGATGCCGCGCAATTCCAGTAAGGCCACGGAACACCTCCTCGGCCCCCACCCAGTGGGGTCAAAGAAGGTAACGTTGCCCGTCCGGGGACGTTACCTTCCATTTTCACCAGCTACTGACACCCTTTACACCAGCTACTGACACCCTTTATACCAGCTACTGACACTCTGCCCACGGTACCGACGCATCGATCGCCTCGGCACGCGTTCCGGGCGTGGGTTTATCCGCCTCCCGCTATGGCCCCGCCCTAGAAGTTTAGTTTGATGTTGGCCTTGTCGATAATCAACGGCGGGCCCAAGAGCAACATTTTGCGTTTGGCGAAGTAGCGCACCTTGCCCAATCCGGGCACATTATTGATGGGATGAAACGGACGATGCTCCAACACGTGCAACACGCCCCAGACGGTCAGATAGCCGAGTTTGACCGGATTCCACAGGACCGCCTTTGTAATCACGCCGTCATTGACGTAAGCGCGGATGGTATTGGGGTCGCTGACGCCGGTGACGGCAATCTTGCCCTTTTTACCCGCCTCAATGACCGCCTGGGCTTCCCCGGGCGGAATGGTCGAGGCCACCCCGATGAATCCCTTCAGATGGGGGTAAGCCGCAATCATCCGGCTGGCGATCGTGGTCGCCTGGGTGATGCTCTCGCCAGCATACTGAATCGGCAGCAGGTGGATCTTGGGGTACTTCTTGAGCCGAATCTTCATATACTTGATCCACGTGTTCAGGTTGGTCGCGGTAGGACCGGCCGAGATGATGGCCAGCTGACCCTTGAAATGCATCTCCTGGGCGACGATATCGACGGCGTCGAAGCCGATGGCCCGGCTGCGCGCCTGCTCCACCCACAGCTGATTGAGTGGGCTCGAGACGTCGGAGTCCGACGCATAGAACATCACGTGCTTCTGGTGCGCCTTCTTAATCAAGGGGTCCAGGGCGGTCGGGCTGTTCGCCGACACCCCCACGGCGTTCACGTGCTGGTTGATCAAGCTGCTGACATACTCTGCCTGACCGGATACCGAGGCGGTCGTCGGACCCTCATAAATCCACTTGGCGCCAAATCGCTTGGCGGCCGCCAGTCCCCCCTTGTTCATGGCGGAAAAGTACGGGATCCCCACCAACTTGGGCACAAACGCGATGGTATACGGCTTGGGCTTGGCGGTGGCGGCGTAACTTGCCGTCGGGATCAGCGCTGCCGACATGATTCCGCTCGCCAGTAGCGTCAGGGCTGCTCTTTGCCAACGCTTCAACGATACCCCTCCTCCTTCCTTTTCTGAAAAAACCCTTGCTTTAGATGACGCCGAATGATTCGCGCTTGGGCATGGTTTTCCTCCGTCGTTTTCACGCAATCTTGTGCCGATCCCCAGCAATTTCGATCTTCTTGTTGATTCCACAGAATTTCATGTATACTTCAGACTAAAGATAGACCATATTACACAAGAATAGGTGGGACTGGTCAGTTGTTAACCCGGCATCGGAACCAACGTCAGCAAATCTTGCTGGAATATTTGGCAACGCAAAAATCGGCGCGGATCCAAGATCTTGAGCAACTCCTGGGCGTAACTGGAGAAACGGTGCGCCGCGACCTGCACGCGCTGGCCCAGGCGGGGCTCATCGTACGCACCTACGGCGGCGCCCAGGCCGTGTCGGCATCCCCGCCGGGACCCGGCAAATCCGATCGCTACTGGATTTTGGCGCAATTAGCCAGCCATCTGATCCAGCCAGGCGACGCCATCGGCCTCGACGCTTCGGGCTTCGCGGTCGCCCTGGCCGCCCAAATTAAATTACAGGAACTCCGGGACATCTCGGTCTTGACCCCGAGTCTCGCCGTGGCCCACGAGCTGGGCGGCCTCCCCGGCGTACAGCTCGTGGTCACCGGGGGCACCTACCGCGAGTCCCTGGATTCCCTGACCGGCCTCTTGGCGGAACGAGCGATCGAGACGCACCGCCTGCAAAAAGCGTTCTTGGCCTGCCAGGGCTTTACCATTTCGGAAGGGCCGACCGAAGCCGACGATCAGGCGGCAACCCTGAAGGGCCGCATGATCCGGAACGCCAATCAGGTCATCTTGGCCGTGCACTCCGAAGACTATGGCAAGCACGCCCTGGTGCCGATTTGCCCTCTTACGGCCATTAACTGGCTGATCTGCGACGTCCCCTTGCAGAGCCGGGATGCGGAGACGCTGCAGACGCTGGGCATCAAGCTGATCGCGCATCCGTTTGGTTAGATGGCAGCCGTGACCGGTCGACCCGAAAGCGCGACGGCCGGCGGGCCTACCCGCCCCGCCTCGAAACGCCCCAGTCCCGGGAACGAGCCGCGCGATGGCGCGATCCGACAGCGCTTGATTTGGCGCAAGCGGACCGGTATCTTTAACCCAAGCGCATTGCCAGGGGGGCCGGCAAGAGCCTCGGCACCGCCTGCTGAATGTCCTGCGCCTGCGCTCAGGTGCAGGATGGCGCGACTACCGAAAGGGGCGAACCTCTGATGGTCTCTCAAGCCATGATGCCGGCGGCACTGATCCGGGCGATATCCCACGACCCCGCCCTGGGCGACATCGCGCCGCCCACCCGCAAGCCCGGTCAGGTATTGATTGCTGTACGCGCGGCCGCGCTCAATCCGATCGACCAATGGATCGCCTCCGGCCAATTCTATCGGGGTCATCCGCCGTTGCCTTACGTGCCGGGATGCGAGGGCGCCGGGGTGGTCCTGGAGAGCGACGGCGATCTTAAACCGGGCACGCGCGTGCGTTTTGAGTGCCCGATGCTTTCCACCTACGGCAGTCTGGCTCCCCGCACGGTCGTGAACGCCGATGACGCCATCCCGATCCCGGACGCAGCCTCCGATGACCTGGCCGCGAGCCTTGGCATTGCGGGGATGGCCGGCTGGCTTGCGGTAGCCTCCTGCGCCCGCCTGTCCCCCGGCGAACGCGTGGTCGTGCTCGGCGCAACCGGGATCGTCGGTCAAGTTGCCGTGCAAGCGGCCCATTTGCTGGGCGCCGGTCGGATCATCGCCGTGGGCCGCGACCGCGAGACGCTGGACCGGGTCCGGGAATTGGGCGCGGACGTCGTGGTGCGGCTCAGCGGGCAGGACGTGGCAGAACTCGCCGACGCGCTGCAAGCCGCGGCGGGTGGTCCCATCGATGTGGTGATCGACGGGCTCTGGGGCGATCCCGCCCTCGCCGCGATGACCGCTGCCGGCCCACGCGCGCGCGTGGTGAACCTTGGCCAGAGCGCGGCTCCGACGTTGGCCCTGCCGTCGGGGATGCTTCGCGGCAAGATGCTCGCGCTCTTGGGCTATTCGAACCTGTTGGGGTCCACCGCAGAGCGGCGGGAAGGCTTCCAAACCGTCTTAGCCCACGCGCTGCGCGGCGACCTCGTCGTCGAACGCGAGCTATTTCCCCTGGACCAGGCCGCCCAGGCGTGGCGCCGCCAGCACCATTCTCCCCACCGAAAACTGGTCATCGCCCTGCCCGTGGACTCTCCGGAGTAGGCGTGCTCGCGCCCGCCCTCGATAGATCACTCGGACCCGTTACTCTCGATGGGTCGTGAGACAGCCTGGGCTGAGCCGGGTCACGACCTTTGGGGATCCCCAAGCTATCCCCCCGGCAGCCTCGTCTGGGCTCCGGCGATCGGAGATCAGCCGGCCGACCGCCCGTCACCATGGCGGTTGCCGGCGCGGTTGGGATTTTCGCCATCGCATCCCCGCGCGTTGCCACCAGGAATCCAAGAAGGATGCCGACGTCCTCGGAACCGGGATGCGTGGGGCCGGGCCGTGGCGCGGGCGGGAGCCCGCCCGGCCTAACCCTCGCGATGGAGGGCGCGCGGTCGCGTCATCCATCCGGCCAAGACGCCCCACCACAAAGACCCGCATCTTCGCCGAGTCCTGGACCACGCGGATCCTCGTCCCCCCGCAATGGTGTCAAGTTAAGCGATCCCGTCAATAGCGCGAATTAACTGATTTATGCGCACGAACAAAAACCTGGACTTTTCTAACATCATTTGGTATGGTGGTCTGCAATCCCAGTTTCTAGGAGGG
>JAJZZH010000052.1 GCA_021797675.1 Bacillota bacterium
CGTTTCCGGATGGACACCCAGTGCTTTCGCAGCCTTGCCAATATTCACTAGCATACCCATATTATACACCTTATGATGCGATGTACATAGATATCATGTGATTTGTTTTAGCAGTTATTTACCCCTCTTCGGCCGGTCGACTCGGTGCATAGAAGCCACCGTCCCTCCCGGTTAGGCGCTCTCCCAGCCCCGCCAAGCTCTGCTTGGCGACGGCGCGAACCGCAGTCCGGTAGCCGGACTGCCGATTGCCTAGGCCATGTGGCGACGGGGGTGCAGACGCGCCGCGGATTGGACGCAAACCGCTGGTGGACTTTGTTCTGGATTGCCGCCCTCCAAACCGTGCTTCTCCGGGCCCATCACCGGTTCGGGAAGCCGCCCTTAATCATGGCGCGAAAACCCTCCCCAAAGCGAAACATCGCATGCCAATTTCAGCACAACTATGCCACAAACTAGCGACCACTCGGATTCTCTCGGGCAGTGTGGTCACCGGCTATGCATCTCAGTCGACGGAAACAGAACCTGCCGCCGATCCGTCACAGCGGTTTCCGTGGTGGTCAGATAGAGGTCTGTAAGCGGGCTTAGCAGCCTATGCGATTCCTTCATTCGATAGAATGCATTTTCGAGCGGAGTGAACGTTTCTGACGGCGACAGGGTTACTTCCTGGCTGCGCGATTCGGCTCCCAACATCAACGTCCCGTGCCATAGTGAATAGCTATTTTCGGAGTTCGCAACGCTCTCTACCCTGCGAAGCGGGATGGGAAACGCTAATTCCACAATGTCCCCTGGTTGAAACCGCTTGGTAACTGCGACGAAGTGATCGGTCACCTGAGCCGTTTGACGCACTCCATGAATCGTCAGGCACACCTGATGGTTGTCCACCCACTCGGGAATATACAGTGAGAGCGTTGTATCTTCCACCACCGAGGTATCGAGGATCTCTAGACGAATGGCACCCTGAACGGGATACCTGGTCACTTGGCGAATCGTGATGTGGTCCGCACCCATCAGAATGCGCGCGATGCCATTGTGGTAGAACCCTAGGATAATCTTATCTGCCTCAACCAACCAGATGTACTGGGCCGCTCGGGCCAAGCCTTCGCCGCCCCGCATCGTGCAACACCACGAGGCTTCGAACGCGGCACTGCTTAACGGTTCCAAATTGTTGCCGGGCGCTCCGACGCATGAATCGCAGCCGAATCCCCCATTCGGGCGCTGAGCGTGGCACATCGCGTTGAAGTATATTTTGTGAGCATCATCGAGATACTGCGCACGTCGCGTATGTTTCCACAATTCGGTGGCCAGAATGAATGAATCTATGACGGCACAAGCTTCGGTCCAGCGGGGCCGACCAAACCAATTGTAATTCGCATAATTGGCCGTCATGGCATTCCGCGTATAAAGCTGGTAGGTACGCTCGACCACCGATAACAGGGAGGCATTACCGTCTATCTCATAGTATCGGGTAATTCCGCGAGCCGCAGACAGCGTAGCATGTGTTTGCATGGAGAGCACTTGAGGATCGAGTTCCGCAAACCGTCGCACCATTTCCTCGATCACCCGTTTCAGTCTGGGGCTTGGTAGAATACTGTAGGCTGCGGTGGCACCGTCTAGCATAATAAATGCGCAGCCGATATCGGTGGACAGAGACCACGCTCCGCGGTGCTGATCGAGCAATTGACCCGCAGGTCCTCCTTCAATCATGGGGCGTTCATCGGAGGGATACACGGAAAACAACCCGCCGATGGGCACCAGAAGGTTTTCTACGATGGTTTGGATGATCTGACGAGATAGACTGTCGTGTTTCCACCGATAGTGCTCCACCATGGCTCGAAGTACCCAACTATTTCCGGCGAGTTGCTGTTCATCAACCGAGCCCATGGTTCGTATGGACCCAAAATAGCCCTGCGGGTTTACGTGATCGGCAAGGTGCCTCATAATCTCTGAAAGATAAAGCGGGGGCCGATGGGACGCTTGAGCAAGCAACACGAGGGCCAAGATCGTTCGCCCTTCGTAATCCCCTGGCCATTCGCCGTCATTGGGCTTAAATATATCTGGACTTCGATAGATACTGCTTTCAAGGCGATCAAAGTTTCGCTCGATCCTTTGCGACAAATCGCCGCCGACAAATATGTCTGAGAACGACAAACTCTCGATGGTGGACATGGACGCTTCCTCCAAAACATTGATCGAACTCCCCGCCATGACGCTTCGCTTCCAAATGTCTGTCACCTGTTGCTTTTTATTGATCGTTCTTGACTATAACGTGCTTAAGCATAGCTAGTCTAGGCATCGCTACGCAGACACCTTACCGATCTACGCATTCCCTCGCACGTCGGGAAGGGTTCGCTTGACGGTCTCCCGCCCCATACTCCTCCGCAGGAGTGGGACTGCGAGCTGACCTGTCCTGTCGGTAGCCGTGTGCCCTTCCTTCATCGACAGTTCGACAGGGACCTTTCTTGTTCCCCAGGACTCCGATAACTCTCTACTTATTTCGTCGAGACCAATGGCAGCGCGGCTCGCGTTGCCGTGGCCGCTGACGCTCGGACTTGCAGCCCAAGAGCGGTCGCGCCAATTCTTGTGTGCTCAGGTCCCTCCGGGGGGCAATTCTCGCCTCGCAGACGACCGTCCCTTCGGGGTTGCGTCCATCGCTGATCATAGCCCAGCCCAATCGCAATGGGCCATGCGGTCCGAGGCGGTCAACCGTCTTCTTGGAACCTGGTCGCGGTTGAGGCCCCATTTTCTAAGTTTACGGCGCGCTAGCGCAGCCGACAAGCCTCTAGCATCCTCTATTATGTGCCGCGTTCCCGAGGAGGCGGCTGGCGCCGGGGTTTAGGGGACTGTCGCTCGTTGGCCGCCCCGGCGCTGCCTCAATGCGCCCCCACGCCAGGGTTCCAGCCCCCTCTCCAACTGCCATACGGCGCGTGCCGGGTGGGGCCGGAGGCATTGCACCTCCCGTGATGGATAGAAGGCGGCCTCGGTCCCCTAGCCATTGCAGCAGTCCCGGTTTCTCCGCCTTTCGGCTGAGTCCTGGTCCTGAAGTCAATCCCCGCAGACCCCGGTGTGTGACACGAACGTGGTCGCAAACCCACCCGAGTTGGGGCCACAAAATCCCGTTGCTGGCCATGCCAGCCCAGGGATTGCCGACTTCGTTGACTTTGTCGCCGCAGCCCCTGATACCATGCAGGCAACATGCGTTCTCTCGCTTTCAGAACGATAACCGTGAATATGGCCAAGTCGTCGACGCGCTTACGAATTCCCGTCCGGTCCTAGCGCGGTGCACCCCCGTTGCGAGCCAGGGATTCAACCAACTTCTGCACCATGAACCGTGCCACCGGCTCCATCACCTTGCTCTTCCAATGGGATGCTTCCGGCCCCTCACCCTGCCCATGATAACGGATGGTGGTCGTCGCGGCTCGCGCTTGCAGGGTAACCTGAAGGATTAAGTCCAAAGGTCCCGTCGATCCGGTACCGCGGATGGCTAATTCCAGTCGACGGGGCGGCTCGACCTGATGCCAGGTAATCACCCCCGAAAATCGCACCCGCACCATGGCCATACCCAGCTCCCATTGCAATGCACACGCCACCGAGCGGGGATCTGTCGTAGGCACCGCGGTGACCTGCTGGATGCCGGGCACCGCTTGGGCCACCCACTGCGGATCGATCAACGCCCGGTAGGTCTCCTCGACAGGCCGCACGACCGTGATCTCCCCCGAGACTTCCATCCGGTTTCCCCCTCTGGCTAGAACCCCATGTCACCGCCAGCCGCTCCCTAAGGCTTAAATCGCTGGAAGGGACCGCGGCGCTCAGGCCATGTGCTAATACATACACGGGGAAGCCGTTGAAGATGCCGCTGGGTGACGGTGATTCTTTCCCGATCGTGCCGCGGCAGGCCTTCGTCGTTTCCGGCAGGTTCTTGCTCACGGAGCAATCGATCGCCCGACCGTATCGCCAGGGAGCCATCCACCGGCCGCCTTGCCCAGCAAAATGCGGGACTAATCCGCCTTCACCCCCAAATACGCCCGCACCGCTTCCGCAGCCTGGTCACTCTGGCGGATGCAGTCGGCGACCGACCATCCCTGAAAGATCGACCCGGCACCGAAGACGCCGGGCACCCGGTCCAGGGCCTGACGAAGCGCCCACACGTGTTCCGGATGGCCTACTCGATATTGCGGCACCGCCTTTGGCCAGCGAAATATCCTCGAATAGACGGGAGGCTGGCGAATGCCCATGGTCAGGCGCAGCTCGCGCTCGACGACCTCCTGGAAGGTCTCATCGGACCATGCAGTCACATCCTCGCCATCTTGGCTGCGCCCGAAGAAGAGCCGAAGAGGCACGCCGCCGGGGGAGGGCTGCCTCCATAAGGGGCTCATCCACGTACACGCCGTCATCTTGAGCCCTTCGCCCCGGGGAACATAGAATCCCGCCCGGTCCAGACGAATGGGAATCGCTTTCGGATCATAAATCGCCGCCACGACGGCCAGGCTCGTATATTCGATTGCCGCTAACATGCTGGAGGCCTCCAGCGCCACAGGTCGCAGCAAGTCGGCGGCCACGTGGGCAGGAACCGCGAGTAGGATGGCATCACAATTCAGGCTGGCGCCATGCGCAAAGTTCAAACGGTACCCCTGGCTACCCTGCTCATCTGCCTTGCCAATCTCGGCGACCGGCATGGCCAGGTGGACCAAGGTCTGCTTAAGCGCGCTATCCACGGCGTCGACAAGTTGACCCAGCCCGCCCTCCAGGGTAAGCGCTCCCTCTCCCTCCACCGTGGCCGCTCCAGTGCGTTTCAGCGCCCGACAGCCCAGGATCAGGCTCCGATACCGGTGCTCCACCTCCAGCAGTTGGGGAACCACGGCGGCTGAACTCGACTCGTCGGCCAGCCCTCCATAGCGCGCACACAATGACGGTTCGGCCACCAATGTCATCCATTGCCGCCCGAAGCGCCTGCCTAAAAATTTCCCCAAGGCATGGTCCCCGGTATCGCGCCGGCGCGGCAAGACGACATCGAGGAGGACTCTGAGCCTGGCCGCCGGCGAGAGCCAATGGCTGTTGACCAAGGCCGCCAACTCGGTGGGCACGCCGGCCACCACGCCTCGCGGCATGGGATGCAGCCGCCGTCGATGATACACGTAGGCGCCCACCGCCGCCTCATCTACCTCCACCAGCTGGTCTCCAAGCCCCAGTTCCCGGCACAAGGCTTCGGCTTCCGGCTTTGAGTGCTCGAAGCCGTCCGGCCCGCCTTCTAAAATCGCGCCGTGCTGGGTATCGGTGACCATCACCCCACCCGCCCGCGGCCTGGCCTCGAAGACGTGCACTTCCACGTCACCTTGGCGAGCATAGGTATCGAGGCGGTACGCAGCGGTCAGTCCTGAGATGCCCGCACCAATGACGGCCACGCGTTTAATGGTCATTTCAGCGTACCTCAGCCGCGTCCCCCGCTCCGTCAGCCGCGAGAACGCATTGCACCAACGCCTCCACGAACTCGGGATCCGCGTTCGGCATCGGGGTCCGCCCCCACCCCAAGCTCAACTCTTGCGCCCGTTCCCGCGCCTGCCGGTCGAGGTCATAGAGGATCTCCAGATGGTCGGAGACAAACCCGACCGGAACGATTAGGACCGCCCGAGTACCCTGCCTGTATAATTCGGGAAGCCGTTGCAAAATATCCGGTTCCAGCCAAATTTCGTCCGTCCTGCCCCGGCTTTGCCAGGCGAATTCATACCGGAAGGCTCCCGGAACCTGCTCCATCACTGCCTCAACCGTCTCGCGGACCTGGCGCGGATAAGGATCGCCGCTGGCCAGGACCCGCGCTGGCAAGCTGTGGGCCGTAAAAACGATGGTCAATCTTAGCCGCTCGCGGGGGGAAAACTGTTGGATCCCGGCCCGCGTGCGCTCGGCCAGCATGTGGATAAGTTGGGGTTGAAGATGCCACGAGCGAATGGGGACCCAGGCGGGCGGGGAGGGATTGCGGACCAACGCCGCCTCGGCGGCAGCCAGATACTGGCCCACACTCAGGGAGGAAAAATGCGGGGCTAACACCAAGCCGTAGACCCGCTGGATATTGTCCGCGATCAAAGCGCGAACCGCATCTTCAATAAAAGGAGGAGAATGCTTCAGGCCCAAATACACTCTAAACGGCATCCCTTGACGCGCGCTCAATGCGGCTTCCAGCCTCCGGGCCGTGCGTTCGGTGATGGAGAAAAAAGGAGAGCGCCCGCCAATCGCCCGATACCGGTGCGCCAACTCCGCCAGTTGTTCCGGACGTGGCGGGCGACCTCCGCGAATATGGGTATAGTATCGTTCGAGGTCGTCCACATCGCGCGCAGCACCATGCGCCATCAACAACACCGCTTGGGTTATTTGCATCGCACCAACTCCTTCATCGAATACCATAACGCCGTTAACGAAAGCGTTGTGGGAGTTCAGCGGATCGGCCGGTGAGCTATGCCCCCTGGTGATGCACAAAGTCGACCAGCCGACGTAAATTCACCGGGTCCGTGGCGGGCAGCACCCCGTGCCCCAAATTGAAAATGTGTCCACCACCCTGTCCCTGACGAAGCACTTCTGCCGCCGAGTCCTCGATCGTCTCCCAGGGGGCGAGCAGCACCACGGGATCAAGGTTGCCTTGCAGCGTGCGTCCTCCGGCCCGTCTGCGCATCTCGCCAAGCGGATGGCGCCAGTCCACCCCGATGACGTCTAGCGGAATATCCGCCAAACTCTCCATTAGGTGCCCGGCACCGACGGAAAAGTACAGCAGTGGCACGTGGAGGCGCATCAATTCCTGAACCAAGCTCACCAAATACGGCTTAACCGCGCGGTCAAAGTCTTGCCGCGACAACGCTCCCGCCCAGCTGTCAAACAGTTGGATGGCGTGGACTCCCGCCTGCACCTGGATGGTGGCGTAGGCCGCCACCATCTCGCTCAGGCGGTCCATCAACCGCGCCCACAGTTTAGGTTCCGCCCATAACATCCGTTTGGTGGCTACGTAAAGCCGGGACGGACCGCCTTCAATCAAGTAACTGGCCAGCGTGAAGGGAGCACCGGAAAATCCGATCAATGGCGCGGACAGCTGCTGGCAAATCTTTTGGATGGCCACGGGCACGAAATCGAGGCCTTGCGTGCCGTTGAGCGGGCGGAGTTGGGCAATGTCGTCAGCGGTGCGAAACGGGCGCTCCAGGACGGGTCCCACCCCTTCTTGAATGCGGTAGCTCACCCCCATGGGCCCTAGCGGCACCATGATGTCGGAAAACAAAATGGCCGCATCCACGCCCAATTGTTCGACAGGAAGCGTGGTCACCTGACAACACAGGTCGGGGTCGTGAATCAAGTCGAGTAATTCATACCTTTGCCGCAGCATCCGGTACTCGGCTTGATACCGGCCGGCTTGACGCATGAACCACACGGGCACCGTATCCGTGGGTTCACCGCGGCACGCCTTCAAAAACCGATCATTCACCCGCACGCCTCCTCGACCCTCATTGCCATCATTCTTGTATTTTAGCATCGCCGCACTAAGGGTGCGAGTGCGCTGTCGAAGGGAGAATTTGCCGTTCGCCAAGGCGTTTCGCTATACTCGAAAGGACCGGTCGCAAGATAGCCGAAAAGCCGTTTACGGGGGCGGGACCCGCCTGCACGAGCATACCTGGCGCCTGCAGAGGGCACGTTCGATTGTGGTCGCGGCTCGGCCGGCGGTCGGGAGCCTGCCTCCGACCGTGATGGGAATACGTTATGCTCATAGGAGTCTTAGGAGGGATGTCATGCAAGCATCTGCCGGCTATTACCGATACCCGACCGTGTACCGGGACCGGATCGTTTTTGTCAGTGAAGATGATTTATGGGAAGTCTCGCGGACCGGCGGGATGGCGCGCCGCCTGACCGTGGGACTGGCAGAAGCCAGCCGCCCGCAATACTCCCCTGACGGTCGCTGGATAGCGTTTACCGGTCGGGAAACGGGCGACCAGGAAGTGTATGTGATGGCCAGCGAAGGGGGTCCCGTTCGGCGCCTAACCTATTTGGGCGCGACGACCACGGTTGTAGGCTGGACCCCGGACGGGAACGCCATCATCTTTGCCTCCAATGCCCGCCAGCCCTTTCGCAACTGGATGGAACTCGCTACGGTGACCCTGTCAGGAGACCGCCCTCAGCCTATGCCCTACGGCCGGGCAAATTCCATCGCCTTTGGGCCTCGGCATGGTATCGTGCTCGGACGGAACACGGGGGATCCGGCTCGCTGGAAACGGTATCGTGGCGGGACTCGCGGCTATTTATGGATTGACCCTGCCGGTGACGGGAGCTTCACCCGCTTCGAAGGCTTAGAGGGCAATTTGGCCAATCCAATGTGGATCGGCGATCGGATTTATTTCGTCTCCGATGCCGAGGGCGTCGGCAATCTCTATTCCATGACCCCCGAAGGCAAGGATGTCCGACGCCTTACCCACCACCAGACCTATTACTTGCGTAACGCCAGCACCGACGGCCGTCATATCGTATATCACCTCGGTGCCGACCTTTACTGCTTCGCTCCCGAAACCGAACGCGAAACCCAGGTGGCCGTCGAGTATCTCAGCCCCTTTACCCAGCGCGAACGACTGTATCCCGACTTTAGCAAGTTTTGGACCGAATACCAGCCGGACCCAGCCCACAAAGAACGACTCTTGCTCACGGGACGAGGAAAACTGTTTGCCCTCAATGCATTCGACGGGCCCGTGTTACCTGTGGGCACCACGCAGGGTGTGCGCTATCGCTTGGCAAAATGGCTGCCGGACGGCGAACATCTTATCGTCATCAGTGACGAAGGCGGCGAAGAGGGCCTCGAGCGCATCGCCGTCCGCACTTCGGAGCGTCGCCGACTCAACGTCGACCTGGGCCGAGCGATCCGAACAGCCGTCTCCGGCGATGGCAAATGGGCGGCGGTCGCCAACCACCGGATGGAACTTTGGCTGATCGACGTGGAAGCATGGTCGGCCGAACGCATCGATCAATCCGCCTACGGCCCGCTGATGGGTTTTGACTTCTCCCCCGATCACCGCTGGCTCGCCTACAGTTTACTTGAGGGGCCCCGACAGTCCGCCATCTACTTGTACGCGATCCCCTCCGGCGTACGCCACCCGGTGACGGTCGGGGTCCTGGCCGACTTCAATCCCGTTTTCGATCCCGATGGCAAGTATCTCTATTTCCTGTCCTACCGGGTTTTTAATCCCGTGTATGACAATCTGCGCTTCGATCTGGGGTTTCCCAAAGGCATCCGGCCATATTTGATTCCACTGGCCAAGACCACGCCTTCCCCGTTTATTGACCCGTCGTCGGTGACGTCGCACGGTCCGAAAGACGAAGCAGAAGAAGGTTCGGAAGAGGCCGCCGGCCATGGCGGCGATGACGCGGAGCAGCGCCAGGCGGAGTCCTCGCCAACGGCGATGGTGGTCGACGTCGAAGACATCTCCCAGCGAGTCCTCGCGATTCCGGTGGCTGAAGGGCGTTACCAACAGATTGCGGCGTTGCCCGGCGGACGCGTTTTGTACACGGTTGTCGAGCCCGAAGGCAGCTTGGACCAGAGCTTCTTCTCTGAGTCGCAGACCGCACGGGCAACCCTCAAAATGTACGATCTCAAGGCACAAAAAGAGGAAGTCCTCGCTCATCCAGTGACCAGTTTTGTGGTTGCCCCCGATCATACGGCCGTCCTGCTGCGCGATGGCCGGACGCTCAGGATCACGAAGGCGGGGGAAAAAACCGACGACAAGAAGCGCGAGCCAGGCCGAGAATCGGGCATCGTCAACTTGGGCCGAGTTGTCCTCAGTGTGGACCGCCTGGCCGAGTGGACTCAGATGCAGCGCGATGCCTGGCGTTTGATGCGGGAGAATTTCTGGTCGGAAGACATGTCCCAGGTTGACTGGGAGGGAGTCTACGACCGCTATCAAGCGCTCTTGCCTCGCATCGGCACGCGCAGCGAATTTTCCGACCTGATATGGGAAATGCAGGGGGAACTCGGCACGTCCCACGCCTACGAAATGGGGGGGGACTATCGCCCAGAGCCGACCCACCGACTTGGCCATCTCGCCATGGATGCGGTCTATGATCTGGAACACAACGGATACCGCTTAACCCACATTGCCCGCGGTGATTCGTGGCGCGAAGGCCATGACTCGCCGCTCAACGCGCCGGGCGTGACCCTGCAGCCGGGCGACGTGATTCACGCGGTCAATGGTCAGCCGGTGGGACCGGATCTTCCCCCGTCAGCACGGTTGATCAAGCTAGCCGAGCAACCGGTCGCGCTGCGCGTCCTCCGACGTGGGCAAGAAAATCCGGTCGACGTCGTGGTCAAGACGCTGGCTCAGACCTTTGACGTCTACTATCGTCAGTGGGTCAACAAGAACCGTCAGTATGTTTGGCAGCAGACCCAGGGGCGCGTCGGCTACGTGCACATTCCAGACATGGGGCCCCGGGGATATGCGGAGTTTTTCCGTGCCTACCTGACGGAGAATACCCGCGACGGCCTGATCGTGGACGTCCGCTTCAACGGCGGCGGCCACGTGTCCCAGTTGATCTTGGAACACCTGGCGCGGCGACACCTCGGCTACGATATCCCTCGTCACGGCCGACCCATTTCGTATCCTGAAGACGCCGTACTGGGGCCTGTGGTCGCCTTGACCAACGAGCATGCGGGTTCCGATGGCGACATTTTCAGCCATGCCTTTAAGATGATGAAGATTGGCCCGTTGCTAGGAACGCGAACCTGGGGCGGCGTCATCGGCATCAACCCGCGGCTGTCCTTGGTAGATGGCAGCATGGTAACGCAGCCAGAATTCGCCTTTTGGTTTAACGATGTGGGGTTCAACGTCGAAAACTACGGTACCGATCCCGATATTTGGGTCGACAATACGCCCCAAGATGCGCTCGCCGGCCGCGACGATGCGCAGTTAGAACGCGCCGTCGAGGAAGCCCTGCGCCTCTTGGAGGCTACCCAGCCCGAAGTGCCCGATTTTGGCCCCCGCCCTAGCAAGCGCCCGCCGGCACTCACCTGAGCGACAGGCCGCGAGCGTCGGCATCAGTCCGGAAACCTGCGGTCTCGGGTTTCCGGACCTGAGCCGTGCAGCGCCTCCGCTGCAGCAAACCAAGACATGTAAACCCTTTCCTTTACGGTCCGCGCCTGCGGCTGAGCCGAATCGGCCCGCGCTCGAGGTGCGGGCCGTCTCGGTCGGGCGGCCAGCCTCCAGCGGGAATCGCTGTGCCTCTGGGCTCCTCGGCCATCCCCGGCTCCTTCCGCCGCGGGTCCGCGCGTTCCACCAAGCGAAACTCCGGATTCTCCTTCTGTCGAGGTCCTGTATAACGCGTTGGCCGGTGACATAAGCTGATTCCCAGCAGCGGCCACCGGCGATCGGGCCGCGATGCACTCCAGTTTCCCCGCAACGGAGGGTGGCTTGTGCACAACTACTTTGCCCTATGGAGCTGGGCGCACACCTATTTACGCGCGGTGCGGCCGCAGGTGGACGATGCGCTCGGCCCATGGCAGGCACGGGCGCAGAACATTCCCGACCCCCGGCTGCGCGAGCATGCCCTGTCGTCGCTCACGCACAAGCAGTTTCACTGCCAAGGCGCCGGCGTGCTGGCATCTCCGGCGAGGGATCCGAAGGGCCGAGTACTGGCTTTTGTGATCCCGTATCAAACGCTCTGCGATTACTTAGACACGGTCACCGACCGCGGCCCGTCCAAGGACCCCCAGGACCTCCGCCAGCTCCATCAAGCCCTGTTCGACGCCGTTACTCCCGGCGGCCCGGTGCATGACTACTACCAAATCCACCCCCAACGCAACGACGGGGGGTATCTTCGCGCTTTAGTCAAGGCGTGTCAGCACGCATTGGACCGTCTCCCCGGATATCCCTGGATCCAAGCCCCGGTGTGGGAACTCGTAGAGCGCTATGTAGCCCTGCAAGTCTTTAAACATGGTCCCGTAAACGACCGGATCCCCCAGTTAATACGCTGGCACCACCTGCAGGATCGGGGCCAGAGCGGCCTCGCATGGTGGGAGTACGCCGCTGCTTGCGGCTCCACCCTCGGCCTATTTGCCTTGTTGGGGCTGGCTCCACAGGCTAGCCCCTCCTTAACAGCTCGCGACCGCCTGCATCAGTTGTATTTTCCGTGGATGAGCGCGCTACACATTCTCCTCGATTACTACATCGACCAAGTCGAGGATTTGGCGGGCGGCGATCTCAACCTGGTCTCGTTTTACCGATCGCCGGAACAGCTGGTGCAACGCCTGGGTTACCTCTACCGGATGGCCATCGCCAACAGCCAAGGGCTCCCGGATGCCGCCTTTCATCGCTATGTCGCCCGCGGATTGCTCGGCTTTTATCTCGCCGACCCAAAGCTCAGAGGGCAGCGATGGACAGGCGTCCCCTTGCGCTTGCTCGCCGGAGGGGGCCTGACGGCGCTCACCGTCTGGTGGATCGCCCGCTACGCTCGGGCGCCTTAGTCGGCTTCGAGCAGCATCTTGACGCCGGTAGCCTCCCGAGTTCCCCTGCCCCAGTCGGCAAACGCTTGCCGCAATCCTGCGGCCGAGATCCCATAGCGCTTTAGCACCCATCGCGAAACATCGGCGCGCCCCGTCCGAATCAATTCCCAGGCGGCTTCAAAATCCTCCCGGGTCGCGTTTCGGCTCGCCATCACGGTCAGCTCGCGCTGATGAAAGAGCGGATCGTCAATGGCTACCATGCCCTCGGTGATTCCGACGAAGACCACGCGCCCTCCCGCTCCTGCCCACCACAGCGACTGTTCCATCGCCGTGCCGCTACCCGTGCAATCCACCACCACGCTAGCCAAGTCCTCCCCCAGGGCCTCCTCGAGATCGTGCAGAGGAGAGTCGGGATCCATCAGCTGCGTTCCCGGCACCCACTGCATAGCAAACGCCCGCCGGGCCGGATCCCGCTCTAAGAGATAAACGTTGGCCCCTCGATGACTGGCCCCGACCAGCACGGCTAGGCCAATGGGCCCGGCCCCCACCACCACCACCTGATCGTGGCGGTCAATCCCGGCTCGCTCGACGGCATGCATCCCGATCGCCAGGGGCTCAACTCCGACGAGGTGATCCCACTGCGGCGCTTGGGAATCGGCGGGATAGAAAATGTGGTCGGCATCGACGGTTATTCGCGACGTCAGCCCGCCGTCCCGGTGCACACCCATGACCGACAGCCCACGACAACAATTGCTCCGACCGGCTCGGCATGCTCGGCACTGCCCGCACGCCATATAGGGAATGACGGCCACCGCCGCCCCCAGCGGCAGATCGACGTCCGGAGCCCGGCCAATCACCCGCCCGGCCAGCTCGTGGCCCAGAACGCGCGGGTAACGGAATAGCGGCTGTTCCCCCCGAAAAGCATGATAATCGGTGCCACAAAGCCCAACCCGCTGCACTTCGACCACAACCTCCCCGGCCTCGGGTTCTTCGCGGTCCTCTGGGGCGGACATTTCCACGATCTCCCCGGGACTCGTCAGCACGATCTTCTGCACCATCATTGCTCTCCTCTCTATTTGCGGCGGCTCCATTTCATCTCGGCTCCGTGCCCCCCTGCCCATCTCGTTCGGCCTGAAGGTTTGTCCACGGCCCCCCGGTGTCTGCCTGAGAGCTGGGTCGTCCGACGCATGCTCGAATCATCGGGTCATGCCCGTCCCGCCCCTTCACGCCGCCAAAGGGCTCGCGCAATGCGAAGGTCTTGATAGCTGACCTGACCGTTTAAGCGGTCCATCAGTGGCTTCAGGCGATCGCCGCCCTCTGCCAGGAGGGCGGCGCGGATTAGGTGATAGCGCTCCGGCGGCACTACGCTCAGCGCGTAAGGACGGGCCACGTCGGCCGAGGCCTGGTGTATCCATTCTTCAAGATACGAAAGGATCGTGGAGGGGCTCCGCTGGACCTGCTGGATCACCCGGGAGAACGCCACGTGGTCATTAAAGTACCTAAACGCTTTGGCGCGTTCGGAGCCATCATCGGCGTCGGCCAATTCTGGGCGCTCGGGCGGGTCTGCGTGCTCCGCCACCACGGCTAAGACGGCGGCACCGAACTGTTTCAGTTTGGTGGGACCGATGCCGCGGCATGCTCTGAGCGCTTCAGCATCGGCCGGTCGGCGCCGCGCAATTTCTTCTAACACGCGATCGTGGAAAATCAGATAAGCGGGCATCCCCGCCGTCCGCGCGGCATTCCGACGCCAGCGTTTGAGCGCAGACAGCGTGTCTTCCAACTGCGGGCCGTCAGCGGGCGCGGCGGGTTGATTGGCTTCCCGGCAACGATCACAGCAGTCGAGAGGTCTAAGGCCGTCCAACTCCTGGCCAAAATACCCCAGCAACGGTTCCCGGCGGCAGGTTTGCCGAGACTCCAGGTATGCCCGCATAGACTGAAACCGGGCGCGGCGCTGCGCATATTGACGGCTAACTCGCTGCCACACCAAGGTTGCCAAACTCCGCGGCCAAGGGCACTGCAGGCGGCCGATGGTCGCATTCCCCACACGCTTCTCCCCGATTTCAAGATAGCCCATCTCTTCCAACAGGCCTAAGATCATGGCCACGTCCCCCTGTTCGGGATCCCAAGTCCATAGACTTCGTCGGTCAGGCCCGATCGCCTGTTGCAGATGGTCCAGCACCTCGGTTACTCGCGCGGGTCGCGGCTCGTCCTGGTCGATCCGCCACTGCCGGCGGCGAAGGTCCTCGCGATGCCAAATCAATGCGGCCTGGCTTGGTTCCCCGTCCCGGCCCGCCCGCCCGATCTCTTGATAATAAGCATCAACCGACTCCGGGATGCCGCCATGCAGAACCAAACGGATGTCCGGCCGGTCGATGCCCATGCCAAACGCGCTGGTGGCAACCACGATACGCGCGTGGCCGGCTAGAAATCGGCGCTCCACTTCACGCCGGCGCGCCGCCGACATCCCCGCGTGGTAGCCCAACACCGGCTCCCGGCAGGCTCCGCTAAGCCACCGGGCCCACGTTTCCACGCGGGCCCGGCTATCGCCGTAGATCAAGACGGCCCCCGTCGTCCGGGCCACCCAGCGTGTCATCTGCGCCCGTTGGGCCTTTTCACCCGTGACGCGCTCCACGCTCAGAAAGACATTCGGTCGGTCAACCGAAGCCTCCACCATCCGAAACCGGCCTGGCTCGAGCGCCAAGGCCTGAATAATATCGTGTTGAACCTGGGGGGTAGCCGTAGCCGTCACGGCTAAAACGGGAGGGCTTCCCATCCGATCGCGAAACTCCCGAATCGCTTGGTAGTCGGGACGGAAGTCATGACCCCATTCGGAAATGAGATGCGCCTCGTCCACCACCAACAACGATATGGTGGCGTTGGCCAACGCGCGGCTGAGCCGAGGATGCCGGAGGCGCTCGGGAGCAACATAGAGCAAAGAGAGCCGTTGGTTGCGCACATCATCCAAGGTGCGTTCCTGCTCGCGATAGGTTTGATGGTAATGCAGCGCTTGCGCCTGGATACCTTTTTGCCGCAGACCCGCCACTTGGTCCTGCATGAGCGCGATGAGAGGCGACACCACCACGCTTAAGCCCCCCATGACCTGACTCGGCAACTGGTAGCAGAGCGACTTCCCGGCGCCGGTGGGCAAAATTCCCAATACGGAATGCCCGCTCAGCAAAGCGCTGATAATCTCCCATTGCAAGGGGCGGAATTGGGTAAGGCCGAATACTTCCTGCAGGACGCGTTGCACTGCCTGGTGGGTGGCCTCATCGATGAATCCCTCCGCTGGCACCAAGCCCGGCCTCCTTCCTATCCCCCCCGGCGGTGCAGACGGCAATATCCCGTGAGCGCCGGGTCGCAGCGCGAGCACAAGGGGGCGTCACAGACCAGGCAGAAAATAACCGCCCAGCGCCCGTGGGTAATGCAGTGCAAGCTCTGGGGATCCCACCGTACCCTGGTTGCCGTCCTTGTCGGCCGGGGTCTGGTTCGGGGTCCCGCCGGCGCGCTCCCCGCAGCCAACCGCTGGTGAAGGATCGCCTGGTACGCCTCGGTGATTTCCTTCATCCGTTCTTCGTGCATCCGCGCTTCCCGGGACCCGGGTGGATAGCGGTCCGGATGGTGCACGCGCACGAGCGCCAGGTAGGCCTTGCGCACCGCTTCCGGAGAGCTTGAACTCGTCACCCCCAACACCGTCCACGGGTCGCGCTTCGCCGCCATGGGCTATCGCAGCGCCTCGTCAAGGTCGCGGACCAGGTCGTCGGCCTCCTCAATCCCCACCGAAAGGCGAATGAGGTGGTCTGAGATGCCTCGATCATGCCGCACCTGGGGGGGCAGCGACGCGTGGCTCATCGTGGCCGGATGCCCGACCAGGGATTCTACCCCGCCTAGACTTTCGGCGAGCGCAAACAACCGGAGCCGCGAAAACATCTCTTCAACCCGCTTGATCGGGTCTTGCTCAGGGTTAGGCCGGAGTTCGAACGAGAGCATGGCGCCCGGACCGCGCATTTGGCGAGCGACGATTGATGCTTGGTAAGGACCGGCCGAGCCCGGATAGTAAACGCGTTCGACGGCCGCATGCTGTTCCAGAAATTTGCGGATGGCGATGGCATTTTTCTGGTGTCGCTCCATACGAATACCAAGGGTCTTGATGCCCCGTAGGATGAGCCAGGCTTCGAAGGCGCCCAAAATGGATCCCACCGTATTCTGCAGAAATTTCAGGCGCTCCGCAATGGCGTCGTCATTGGTGATCACCACCCCTCCCAGCACGTCCGAGTGTCCGCCCAGGTATTTCGTCATCGAATGGACAATCACATCGGCACCGAAATCCAACGGATTTTGCAAATACGGCGTCGCAAACGTGTTGTCCACGGCGACCCACATGTCATGGCGGTGCGCGGCCGCGGCCAGTGCCTTAATATCGGCAACCTTAAGCAGGGGATTGGTCGGAGTCTCTAACCATAGCAGTCTGCTCTGAGGACGAATGGCCGTTGACAGGACCCCGTCCGGGTCCGAAAGATTGACATAATCGACCAAAACCCCTTGCTGATGATAGACCTGCTCGAACAGCCGATAGGCTCCGCCGTACAAATCTTCCCCCGCCACCACGTGGTCACCCGGTTGCAACATTCGCATCACGGCATCGATGGCAGCCATGCCGGATCCGAACGTCACCGCATGCCGACCGTTTTCCAAAGCCGCCAGCGCGGCCTCCAAGGCTCGCCGAGTGGGATTGTCGGCCCGTCCATATTCGTAGCCCCGATGTTGCCCCAATCCTGTCTGGGTATAGGTCGACGTCAAATACAAGGGGACAATCGTCGCTCCCGTAGCCGGATCGGCTGGCTGGCCGACGTGGATGGCGCGGGTCGTAAATCCTAGCTTTTCGCGTTCAGGTTGCATTGGAATGGAGACCTCTTTCTTGCTCTGGCCCTAGGTGCGTGGAGCCTAGCTTAAATTGTCGTTTCTCTCATGGATTCATCATACCAAACCATCCGCCCGACGCACAGCCGAATAGACTGTCAATCTTCTGCCGCCTCTCCTGGAACAAAATGCCCACGCAGTCCCCTGCCCCGGGCGAAGCCGGGAGGGGGTCAAGCCGGCGGCGGCCTCTTGGCCGCCTTGCGGGGTTTTTCTTTCGTCCCTTCGGCTTCGACGTAGCGTTTCACCGTCTCTAACGAGGCTCCGCCGACACGCCCGACGTAATCCGCACGGTGCCAAAAGGTAGGTTTCCAGTAAAACTTCGCCAAATGATCGGTCAATCCGTTGCGCATGCGGCGTGCACTGGCGGACTTGAGATTATTGATCACGATGGCGACATGGAGCGCCGGAGGGATGGCCGCCAGCAAATGCACATGATCGGCTTCTCCGCCGAATTCAATCAAGGTGCGGCGCTAGTCTGCGAATCGCCGTAAAGGCGGCCCGCAAGGCGTCTAACCCTTCTGGCGTCAAGGTCTTGCGCCGAGATTTGGTCACCAAGACGATATGCAACCGAAGAGAATACACCGCATGGGAGGTGGACGTCATTGCGTGACCATTCATCGTAGCGTACTGGGATAATGGAAATATGCATCCAGGCAAGGGGGGGTCCGTGCTCAATGGCTATCTGTATCGCCTGTATCCCGATCGCGAGCAACCGCAAACATTACTCCGCTGGATTGGCTGCCAACAGCTGATCGATGCCGCCAACGTGCAAGAAGATCGGTATTACCGGCGCTTGCAGCGGCGGATGGTGGGCACCGCCGGGATGGAGGTCCCGGTGGATCAACCGTACAGCCGGTTCATGACCAACGCCACGGCCTTTCTCCAAGGCGTGCCGCCGCAGATGCTTCGCAATGGGGCCGTGAGATTCCGCTCGGCGTACCACCGCTTCTTTCAAAAACTCAGGGGGCGCCCCAAGATCAAGAAAAAAATCGGACGACAGGCCGTGGGGCGGACCCGTGAGTGGTTCACATTCCTCCCGCCGATCGATGACCAGACCGGCGCGATCACCGCGTATCCGCTGACCCTGGGCACGAAGAAATTTCCGGTGGGGATCATCCCTTACCGGGCCCATGGGCGCCATGCCGTGCCGGCCTCGATCCACATCGCCGTCGACCGAGGCCAATGGTGGCTGTCGTTTGCCGCCGAGGATTCCGCCGTGATGATGCCCGAGACAACCGCCGGTAGAAGGGAATCCCCAGGTTCACCCCCAAGCATGGGGACAATCGGCCAACGCAAGTCGAATGCGTCTGCCAAGCCTGTGGACGCACGGACCATGCGGACCACAATGCCGCCGGGGTCATCGCAAACCGCGGCATCCAGCAACTTCTTGCGGGCAATCCGCTGACGAAGCCTCCCGAATCCCCGCGGATTTATCGGAAAATAGGGCCGGAACGGTCCGAATCCACCCTGGGGAGCTCGCACAAGACGCGGGAGGCCATAGGCTTCCCGCGCAGCGGTCGGCGAACCAGGAAGCGAAGGGACTCCCCACGGAAACCCCCGCCTCGGCGTAGCCAAGCGGGGGGAGAGTTCATTTCTACAATAACCAGCGAGTGAACCCAAATCTTGGCGCTGGCCGACTGGCCCCTCAGGGAAGCCGGCAAACCATCGCCAAGGCCACCACACGGCTTCCATCCCAGCCCTATGCGACGTGCCAGGATACGCCCTTCCGACGCATCTCCGCTTCCGCGGTGACGACGTCGATCCAGCAAGTCGGTGGATCGACGCTGCCAGATTGCCAAATCCATTTGGCGAAGGTCTCGGGAACCTACCGGCCCGGAGGGCGAAATCCGGTCCCCGGCCATTTCTTCAAAGTGCTTAGGGACACCTGCAAGACTGCAAGACCGTGCTGGGGTCGGGTGACCGCAAATCTTCGGCGGCTAGCCGTCGATCTCCCCTCTACAATCCGCGCCACATCCGCAACTTTCCCGGATGACCACGGTACTCGGGATCCACGTGGTGTCGGTGACCGGGTCCTTCCCTTCCATGAGTGCGGTCAGGATCTCTCCCGCGCACCGTCCCAACTCCTCCAGGGGCTGGTGGACCGTGGTCAGTCCGGGGACGGCCCATCGGGCTTGCGGAATATCGTCCCATCCCGATACCCGCAAATCTTGGGGAACGCGGAGACCGCGCTCGACGGCAGCCGTGTACACCCCGAGCGCCAATTCATCGTTGGCACACACGATCGCCTGAAGGGCTGGGGGTGTCGCCAACAATTCCATCGCCCCCCGGTATCCGTCCGATTCCCGGAGTGAGGTCCGCCAAGGCTCGCTCGGCGGCCGCCTGCCCTGACTCAGATGTCCATCCAAGAATCCACGCCACCGTTCCTCAATGTCGGGCGAAAGATCGGGATCGCCCAAAAAGCACAAGTGGTCGAGCCCATGATGGATCAGGAAATGTTCCGTTAGGGTCTTGGCATAACTCTGGCTTTCCACGCGCACCGCCGGCACATCCGCTTGGACGGGCTGACCCAGCAAGACGACCTTGATTCCTTGGGCGAGCAGTCGCTCCAATTCCGCGCCCTGCACCGTTTGGGCGGTAAGCACCAATCCGTCGACGTGTTGGGCAAACTCCTCGACCAAGGCACTGCTCCTGGCTCTCTGATGAATCCCCAAGATGAATAGGGCCACGTCCGATGCCGCTGCCCACGCCTCCAAGCCGGCGATGACGCCAGCATGATAGGGCCCCGCCAAGTCGGGGAACACAATGCCGACCGCGTTCCGCCGCTGTCCGGCCAGCGCCCGGCCCAGCCAGCTTGGCTCGTAGCCCAATTCGCGGATGGCCTTCACGATCCGGCCGCGCGTCGTTTCCGCCACGGGGCCCTTGCCGTTCAGCACCCGCGACACCGTGGTAATGGAGACCCCGGCCCGGCTCGCGACCTCATAGATGGTTGCCCGCGCCATCAGTGGGACACCTGGGCCTTTGGCGGCAGCATCCGGCGGCGGGGATTCGGAATCGATCGCAGCAGCAACCGGGTATATTCGTGCTGCGGGGACCGGATGACATCCGACGCCAAGCCCTGCTCGACAATCTCACCGCGGTCGAGCACAATCACCTGGTCGGCGAGCAGGCGAGCACTCAAGAGGTCGTGGGTGATGTAAAGCAGCGTAAATCCCCGCTGAGTGCGCAGGTCGTCGAGCAGGCGCAGTATTCCCGCGCGAATAGAGACGTCCAACATCGATATCGGTTCGTCCGCCACCAGCACATCGGGATCGGCGGCGAGGGCTTTCGCCACCACCACGCGCTGCGCTTGGCCACCCGATAATTCGCCTGTGTGTTTACCAAAAAAAGCCTCCGCCGGCGTCAACCCAACCTGCTCCAGCAACTGTCTGACCCGGTCGAAGGCTTCTGCGGAAGACATTCGACCGTAATTGACAAAGGGACGTATCAGCGTATACCCGACGGTATTCATGGGATTTAAGGCCGCGAAGGGATCCTGAAAAACCATTTGCACATGCTGGCGATAGGCGTGCAGTCCACGCCGACCAAGCCGAGGAATATCCTGGCCGTCAAATCGAATGGTTCCTCGATCTGGTCGCTCCATTCCCGTGATGAGCCGAGCCAACGTGCTCTTGCCGCTCCCCGAACCGCCGACCAGCGCGGTTACCGTGCCGCGCGGCAAGCTCAGCGACACGCCGCGCAGAGCCACTACCGGTCGGCGTTCGCGATGGTAGGTTTTCGACACGTCCGAGACGGTGATCACCGGTTCGCGATTGACGTTGGGATTAGTGGAACTTTTTACGTAGACGGCGCCGCTGATCCTGGCCGAATCAACCGCTGCCACCTCCGCGGCGGCGTGATGACACGCCGCCATTCCACCGCTTTCGAGGACGGTCGGCGGCGGCACGCGGCCTTGTTTGCATCGTTCCTCCGCTTCGGCGCACCGGGGCCAAAACGGGCAGCCTGGAGGCAGGGCGGCCATGTTGGGGGGCTGCCCGGGAATATACGTAATGCGAACTTGGTCTGCGCCGGGGTCGGCGTAGCAATCGAGGAGTGCCCGCGTGTAGGGGTGCAACGGGTGGTTGAGCAGGGCTTCAGCCGGACGATCCTCCACGATGCGCCCGGCATAGGCCACCAGGACCCGGTCAGCCACTTCTAGGATGGTGCCCAAGTCATGGCTAATGAGCAGCACGGCGAACCCGCGTTCGCGCTGCAACTCGCGCAAATCGGTAAGAATTTCGTGTTCGATGATCACATCAAGCCCGGTCGTCGGTTCGTCCATAATCACCAGGCGCGGGTCCAGTACCAAGGCGAGCGCTATCGCCACCCGCTGTTTCATTCCGCCAGACAACTCGTGAGGATAGGCGGACGCATACTTGGGGTCGATCTTGACCAGGGACAACAGGCGAGAGATCTCGGCATCCACCTGCTGCTCCGACCAAGAGGACCGCCGATGGGCACGTATCACGTCGCGAAATTGGGAACGCACGGTCGCTACCGGATTGAGCGCGTTCATGCTGCTCTGCAGCACCACCGCGATATCTTGCCATCGGACGGCGCGCAACGCGTCCTCGGACAGCGCTAACAGATCCTGACCGTTGAAGCTTATCCGACCTCGCTCAACCTCGCCTCCTCCCGTCAACAAGCGCAATATCGCGTTGGCCAGCGTAGACTTGCCGCTCCCGCTTTCACCGACCAAGCCCACGAATTCCCCGGCGCCGATCTCAAGCGACATGCCCTGCACGGAGGTCAACGCGGTATGGCGGCGCTTGGACCGATATGTGACCACCACATCTTCTATCGACACTACCGGTCTTTGCATGATTATGCCTCCAGTTTAGGGTTCGAGATGATGTCAATGCCAAAGTTGATAAAGGCGATGCCCACTCCCAGCAGGGCCAAAGCAAGCCCGGGAGCGAAAATCCATGCCCATTGGCCAGCAATCAGGGCGCTGGAATTTTCGGCCCAATAGAGCATCGTACCCCAACTGACGACCTGCGGATTGCCGAAGCCGAGAAATTCAAGCCCCGCCTCGCCCAGAATTGCGCCCATCGCCGCGCCCATAAAGCTCGCTGCGATTAGCGAGGTCATATTCGGCAGGATTTCGCGAAATACGATGCGGAGCACACTTTCTCCCGAGAATTCGGCCGAGGCGACATAATCTCGGGATCGCAGGCTAATCATTTGCGAGCGGAGCACACGAGCGCCCCACGCCCAACCGGTGACCGAGAGCACAATAATAATGACGCCTACTCCGTGCACAGGAATGTACGCCGAGAGCACGATCATCAGCGGAAAGCCGGGAATGACCAAGGCGACATTCGTCAAGAGCATCAGCACGTCATCGACCCAACCTTGCAAGAATCCCGACAACAGGCCAATCACAATCGCGATCAAAGTCACCAGCCCTCCGGCTGCCGCGCCAACCAGCAAGGACGTGCGGGCCCCCCAGATCAACTGGGAAAACACGTCCTGGCCGAGTTGTGTGGTTCCCAACAGGTGGGCCGCAGACGGCGGCAACATCCGGCCAAAAGCCTGGCTGGTAGGACTATACGGTGCCAACCAGGGAGCCAGGATCGCGATAACGATGAACCCTCCTACCATCACCAGGCCCAGGCGAGCGCGCCAATTGCTCCACAACAGCCCGAACGAAGACACCAGCGAAGCCACCACCGCTCTCATGCGGACACCCCTCCCCTCCGGGTTCTGGGATCAAGGACGCCGTAAAGGATATCGGCAACGAAATTCGCGATCAGGGTTCCAATCGTAATAAAGAGAAAAATTGTCTGCATCAAGGGATAGTCGGAGTTGCCGACGGCGTTAAAAAGCAGGTATCCCATGCCCGGATAACTAAAAACCGTCTCCACCAAAATCGATCCGCCGACCAATGTACCGAGCGACATGGCAAACCCGGTCAAGTTGGGCAAAATGGCGTTGCGGGCTCCGTAGGCGAGCGCAATCTCGCGCCGGGGTAGCCCCTTGGCCATCGCCAGCCGGACGTAGTCCTCACCCAGCACGTGAATCATGTTATTGCGCATGCCAAATAGCCATCCCCCGGTCCCGGTGACGACGATCACCAAGGCGGGCAAGACGCTGTGGTAGACGGCACTGAGCACAAAGGTCGCCGACCATTGAGGCATCATCGCCGCATCATATCCCCCGGATTGAGGAAACCAGTGAAGGACAAACCCAAGCACATAAAGCGCCATGAGAGCCGTCCAAAAGAAAGGAAAGGTGGCCGTGAAATTTGCGGTAATCGTCGCCGTCGTATCAAACCACGTGCCGCGACGCGATGCCGCCAAGGCCCCCAGCGCCGTGCCGAGGATGAAGGTGATAATCGTCGTCGTCCCCAAGAGAATCAGGGTCCAAGGCAGTGCCTGGGCGATAACCGTCATCACCGGATAAGGAAAGTAGGTGTACGAGACCCCGAAATTTCCGTGCAGGAGGTTATACACATAAAGCCCATATTGGTGCCATAACGTCCCCCGCGGAAGCCCCAGCATGATGCCGACGGCTCGAACCAATTGTGGATTGACCGGCCCTTCACCCACGAGTTTTTGGACCATGATTTGGGCAGGGTTGCCCGGCATCAAGCGGGGGATAAGGAAATTTAGGGTCACGGCCAGCCAGAGCGTAAACAGCAAAAATGCCAGCCGCTTAATCAAATAGCGCACGGTTCCCCCCCTGTTCATCACACTGCAACCATCCGTCGACAATGTCCATGGCGCCGGGAGATACCCTTCCCGGGCGCCATGGAACGCATCCCCAGCGGCTGGGCCGGTCGGCTAGCGACTCGGCCCGGCCCAATTATCCTCGCGCCCGAAGGTGGGTGATCACCATCAAGACGTCCTGCAGGTACGGTGCCGCGGTCGCATACGGGTTCTTCGCATTGGGCCACCCGACGTAGTAGCGGGTATTGTATTCGGCCCAGTTGGCGCCGTAAAAGAGCGGAATCACGGGAGTCTCTTGCATCATCAGGTTTTCCAACTGATAGGCGTCTTTGAGTTGCTGGGCGTGACTCGTGGTCGAGTTCCAATTGGCCAGTAGAGCCGCCGCCTTAGGGCTCTGGAATCCGAAGGTGTTGGAGTGGAACAGATAATAAAAGCTCCAATACGGATCGGGTTGTCCTCCCGCGCCGTTGAGCACACCGGTGAACGAGCCATTGGTCTGGTTCGCCGCCCAGGCGCCGTACTGAGGCGTCTCGACCGTCACGCTCATCCCCAAGGGCTTCAGATCCTGGGCAATCATGTCGCTGGTCTGAATCCAGTCCGTCCACCCACTGGGAATCTGAATGGTAAACGACACCGGATGACCAGACGGCGTCAACAAGGCGCCATGCGCGTTCCAGCGAAATCCTGCCGATTTCAAAAGTTGTTTGGCTTTAGCCGGCTCATACGGAATATATCCCCGGTTGGCAAGCTTAGGGTTCAGCCAGGACTTTTGGGCTGGCAGGGTGAGCAAGGCCTGGCTGGCTGGCGGAACATAGCCAAACTCAGCCTTGTTGACAATAGCCCGCCGGTTGATGGCATACGACACGGCCTGTCGAAAGCGCGGATTATTAAACGGGGGTTTCTTCAAGTTCAGCACCAAGGCTACCGGCGCCCCGCCAGGAAACCAGTATTTGTGGTAGGGATTGCCTTTCACCCAGGTCGATTGGACATTGGGCAAGAACAGCGTGGCCCATTGCCACTGACCGCTGACCAATTTCAACTGAGCCGCCTGATTGGCTGCTCCGGCGGGAAAAACGAGTTTCGGCACCTGGACCTTATTCGCCTGCCAGTAGTGGGTATTTTTCGCCAGCACGTACTGATAAGGGGTAAAGCTCTGCAACACGTAAGGGCCCGTCCCCACCGGATGCGCGTCGGGCCAAGTGACAGGATTTTTGACGTGGGACCAAATATGGGCGGGCACGATGGGCACCTGCAGGATCTCGGTCAAGGTTTGCACCGCAGGCTTTTTGAAGTCGAAGATGACTGTGTTACCCTGAGCCGACACCGAAGACAATACGCCCCACAAGTCCGCCCCGTCAAGGGCTGGGAAGCGCTTCAGCAGATTGAACGTGAAGGCGACATCCTTGGCCGTAAATGGCGTGCCGTCGCTCCATTTGACTCCCTGGCGCACCGTCATCCGCAATTGCCGGGCATTTTGAAAGTGCCAAGCGGTTGCCAGCCAAGGCGTGACCTGCCCGCTGTAAGGATTCACCAAAGCCATGGGTTCATAGATATAGAGCCTTCCATCGCGCTGGTTGGCGAACGGATTGAAGTTGGCCGTAAACGTAGGTCCGGCGGCCTCAACGCCAATCACCAGCGGCGGAGTCTTGGCCGTCTTCGCAAAGGAAGAGGCACCCGCGGCCAGCACGAATCCGCCTACGCCCAGAGCCAAGACTCCCTTACGCAGCTTTGCCGTGAACATTGTTTTCTCCCTCCAGAAAAGAAAAGAGTTCCGTAGCCGGTTGTGGTACCAAGAAAGTTCTCCCTGGGAACGCGAAATACACACTTAAATAATGGGTTAATGCCAACTCTGCTCCCTAGCGCATTTCCCCGAAAACCGAAGGTGAAAGCGCTAACACATAGTATATGGCCTAGCAAATCGTATTGTCAACAGAAAAGTCGAGCCCTTTTCGCTCCTTTTGGAAAGTAGTACACGATTGTGCAGAAACACCGCCAAATAATGCTGGCAGGTAGAACGTCCTGCACCGGGCTTGGGCGAGCTAACCTATTTTTGGGAGCTGGTATCGCGATCGCGCACCATTTTACCGGCCGACCGCTTGCCAAGCTCCAAATCGGCTGGGGCCTCCATTTTCGGGTTAAATCCGTCTGCGGTATGGATCGTGTGGCATCGAACACTCTTCACGCCTGAAGCGGGGATCACCCCGCACCACACGGCGACCGCCACGTTCAGTGAACGCGCTGCCTTCCGGAGAAGACGGCAAAGCCGCCGAACCAACGCTCTGCGCTCCGCCCGGGCGATCGCAAACGGCGGCACCGGAGCCTCGCCCCGCAGCACCGCCCGGCTCCGGACGAACCTCCGGAGCCGCCAAGGCGTACCGCTTCCGAAAATTCCTGGGCTTATCCCGATCGCCCCATCGGGTCGTTTTTGCCATAACCCGTAGGCAAGCATCCTTCTGTCGGCCTGTCGGCCTGTCGGCCTGTCGGCCTGTCGGCCGTAGGCCGTAGGCCAAGGCCATCACCGCCAGCCATTTGCCGATATTCAGCACGACCGATGGCCACGGCACCCTGCGGGTCCAGTTTGCGTCATCTCTTGGATGCTCCATGAGTTTCTTGTGCTAGTGGCTCCGCGATCCGTAGCGTCTGGTGGAAAACCCGGGAAGGATTTCGAGGACGTCTTGGACGAATTCCGCCTCAAGCGATGGGGCTTCCGTCGCCTCAATCCGCACCACGGGTCACCGAGACACTATGCAACCAAATCGAATACATCGCCTGGGAGGCGGACGTCATTGCGTTATTATTCATCGTAGCCTGAGAAGGCATAAAGGAAATAGTCATCCATGCAAGAGGGATGTTGCCATGCTTAATGGCTATACGTTTCGCCTGTATCCCGATGGCGAGCAACAGCAAACGTTACTCCGCCGGATCGGCTGCCAACCGCTGACCCACAATACCGGAGCAACACTTTAAGCTCGGACCGGCTCAAAGCCCTCCGAGCTCGAATTTGGCAGGGAAGCCGATCCTGTCCATCTTCTGGTAGGTATCCATCCGGCACGCAATCTCTCCACCTTGATCAACCATCTCCACTCCGCCCGTTCGGGTCGCATGCGGTATCGGTTCGCGACGCCCTTGCGAAAGTTCTCCTGGAAACCACACTCTTGGCACCGTGCGGATTACGTCGGTCAGCGGAGCCTCGCTAGAGAGGGTCAACGCTGCGTCCAAGCCCCAGGGACGAAAGGAAAACCCCGCCAGGCGGCCACGAAGCCGCCGCCCGGCTTGACCCCCGCTTGGCTTGCGCTTAAGCAGGGGAATGCGCGGGCATCAGGATCCGTTGGCGCCGGGACACCCTTGAGGTCTGCGGCGCCGCCTCCGCCGACCTCTTGGTTCCGCTTGGCTAGGCGTCTGCCCACATGGCGCCCCATCGCTTCATTTCGTAGAGCACGCGGTGAAAGGATTCTCCTTTCTCGGTCACCCGATATTCCACGGTTACCGGAACGCTGGGGAACACGCTTCGCATGATCATGCCCTGTTTTTCCAAGTGCCGCAGGGTGGCCGTCAGCGACTTGGGATTAATCACCGGCAACGCGCGCTGGAGCTGGCTAAATCGCCGTGGGCCGGTATAGAGTTCACGCAGCACAAAAAACGCCCACTTATTGCCTAGAATGTTCCAAGCCTGCTCTATAGAACACGGCACGTTTTCCGGTTCAACGCTCGTTCGTCTTCGGAAAGGTTCGGTCATCGTGATCGCGTCTCCTTGCGCCGGGATTCGCCGTCCCGCCGCGAAATATCGGATGAAAGCGCCTGCTCAGGTTCCTTGCTTTCATTTCAGCAGCAGCTTTCTTTCAGGTAATAATATTACATCCAATTCCCTTCTTTCTCTAGGACCAACCTTCCGCTACAATACTGTCGGTTGAGCGAACAGGTCTCCCGAGCCTTCAGCTAGCGAAGACCGACATTCGAGGAGGAAAAACACGTGGAATATCGACCCTTAGGCCGAACCGGGGTGCAGGTCAGTGTACTCTGTCTAGGCGCCATGACGTTCGGCGGCAAGACCGATCAAGCGGAGGCTTCCCGCATGGTGGACCGCTTCCTGGATGCGGGGGGGAACTTCATCGACACCGCCAATGTGTATAACCGGGGAGTTTCCGAGCAGATTACAGGGACGGCGCTACGCACAAAACGAGATAGGGTGGTGCTGGCCACCAAGGCTCACGGGCGGATGGATGACCACGACCCCAATGCCTTTGGCAACCACCGGCGCAATCTGATTGCAGCCTGCGAGGCCTCGTTGAAACGGCTGGGCACCGACTATATCGACCTCTACCAAATCCATCGGCCCCAATCTTCCGTCCCTATCGACGAAACGCTAAGGGCGCTTGACGACCTGATCCGAGCGGGCAAGGTGCGATATATCGGCACCAGCACGTACGCCGCGTGGCAAGTGATGGAGGCGCTGGCGATTTCCAAGGAATTGGGATTGAACCGCTTCGTCAGCGAACAACCCCCCTACCATCTCCTGGATCGGCGAATCGAGCGCGAACTCATCCCGCTCTGCCGTACGTACGGACTGGCGGTGCTGCCGTGGAGCCCGCTGGCGGGCGGCAAGCTAACCGGCAAGTACCGCCGCGGCATGCCTGCTCCGACGGGATCGCGGGAAGATCCGGCGCGATTCTCCGAAGCCACCTGGACCGTGCTCGAAAATCTTGCTAAGCGTGCCGAGGCCAAAGGTTGCACCCCAGCCGCGTTGGCTTTGGCCTGGGTCATGGCCCAACCCGGCGTCACGAGTCCGATCATCGGCCCGAATAGCCTTCAGCAATTGGAGGAAAATTTAGCTGCCTTATCGGTGCACATCGACGACGAAGACCAAAAGGCTGTCGACTCCTGGATCGCCCCCGGCACGCACACCGAAAACTACTACCAGGCGGATTTCGGTCCCCATCTGTACCGCTAATCGGGAGTCGTCGTACGATATCCGCTCCTCGTCAAATCCCGCTCCTCGTCAAATCGAAGGGACACCGAATCCGACGAGGGTACCGGAGCCAATATTTGCCGACAGCCAGCCGCACCGGGGTGCGACTGGACGCGAATGCGCCAGTCCGATTCAAGGCAAGACCTCCTGACGGGCCCGCGGAGTCAAGCAGGGGGAGCGTACAATCGCGGGGAACGGTTCGCCCGTTCCCCGGCCGCGATGCCCCCTTTTCATCCTGCAGGTCAGCCGTTTTCCACGGGTTAACTGTTGACCAGCACGGCATCCCACGATTGGTCAATCACCGTCCCGTCGGGCAACAACTTGAAGGCAAATTCGGCCAAACCCGTAGAGGGGTCGTAATACAGGCGGTCATACGCTTCGTTGGGGAGTGGCCGGACCTCCAGATACACTTGTCCCGGCAACGTGTCCGAAACCGCAACCTGCGGGGCGTATCCCATGCGCGCCTCGATACCCGCGCGATCCACTGGAATTTGAAAGGTCACGTAATAGCCCTGGCCGCCTTCGGCAGGACCGGACGTGTAGTAGCCAGGGACCAGACCCTTGCCGATGTCCCCCTGATTCCCGCTCGCCTCCAGCATCGCGGTGGCGACGTTCGTCCCGGCCAGGGTCGATGTGTTTAAGATCTGCCGTACAGGGCCCGGCATATTCCCGATGGCGTGGGGATTGCCACATCCGGCCAAGACGGCCAGCAAGACGCCGCCCAACACGCCCCAGGCCAATCGCTTATTCAAGCCCATCCCCTCTCCCATCCTCGCTCTCATTCATCTATATCGAGCGAGCGGGCATTTCATGCGGGGCTTGGAGTCGAAGGCCGTCGCCGATTCTCCCGCTCGGGAGCCGTTTGCGCGCAACGCCCTCGCGACCTCTGATGGCTGCCATCGAGCACGGAGAGCCTGCCTACGGGGTCGGGCAACGGAGCATGTTATGGCGCGATGCTGAGCGTTCCTCGGCTGAACAAGTCATTGCGAAACGTTTTGCCCGTTCGGTTTTATCCGGGGCTGGGGCGAGCCGTTGCGAAACTTCGCAATTGGGTTCAATTGTTTGGAAGCTCGCGGGCACTGCTCACTCAATTTAAACGAAGACGACCAGCTTCATAAGCAGGAAACTGGTTAACGAGGCCAGGAACATGGCTGCCAGTTTGGCCAAGTTGCTGGCAACATTGATCGGCATGGCGTGCAAATGGAGAATCCACGGGGCGATAAAGCCCAGGATAAGGTCATTGACGACGACATTGCCCACCGATTGCACCAAAAACAGAACCCGTTGCCGAGATGCCCCCGGCCCGCGCCGACGCACGCGATCGCGAAAGGTCCACCGCGTATTCCAAAAATAACTGTGCAAAATGGCGGCCCCCACCGCCAAGGTGTTATACATCACGAGTTGCAAGACATTCTTGGTTGGCATCGCCCAATAAAGCCCATTGAACACCGCCAAGTCGATGAAGGCGTTGCCCAATCCAACGAATACGAACTTGAAGAAGCGCCACCGGCCTGGATGGATCACCGGAGCTTCTTGGATTCCTTCTGTACCCGCTGATAGAGCGCCACCAGTTCGGTTGTGGGCACGGCCCATCCCCAGCGCTCCGCCTCCTTTCGTGCTTTCACGGACAAGGCCGTCAAGTCCTGTTTCAGAATTTCAGCCACCGCCTTGACCAAGCCGTCCTTGTCATCGGCGGCAAACAGAGCACCGGCGCCGCTTTGATCGACCAGTTCATGTGTCGGCGGAGCTTCCGCGGCCACAATCGGCAATCCCGACGCCATGGCCTCCAATAAGACCAATCCCAGGGTTTCCGTGGTCGACGGAAAAATGAAGAAATCCGCCGAAGCATAGACCTCGGCTAGCTCGATGCCGTGCAAGGTGCCCAAGAACGTGGTGGCCGTGTTTTGGAACCGTTCTGCCAACGAAGGGCGGGCGGGCCCGTCGCCGACGAAACAGAGATGGAGGTTGGGATGGCCTCGGAAAATTCGGTCAAGTCGATGCAGGCCCTTTTCTAAGGCCAAGCGTCCAACATAGACGGCAATCACCCGTTCGGGATGGCCGTCCGTCATCCGTGCGCGCACCACTTGCGATCGCCGCCCAGGACGGAATTGCTCAAGGTCGACGCCCCGGCGCCATAGTGCCACCCGCTGAATCCCGTGTTCGCTGAGTTCTCTCTGCACGGCCAACGACGTTACCAAATTCAGCTGGGCTCGGTTGTGCAAACTGCGCAAAATGGCCCAAATCACCGGTTTCGAGGCGCCGAGATGGTAGAATTCAGCATAGCGGGCAATATTGGTGTGATAGGAGGCCACCAAGGGATAGCGGCGCTTGACAGCTCCCCACACCCCGGCCACTCCCAGCACGAAGGGATTAACCACATGCACCAAGTCCGGGCGGAAGTCATCAATGATGCGCAAAACACGTGGCAAGGGCAGCCCCCAAGGCTTCCCGCCATAAATGAATCCGACGCTCACGGTCGGAATCCCGATCACCGGGATGCCTTCAAACGTCGCGTCGCCCCCCCTGGGGGCAATAATTAAGAGCTCGTGCCCCATTCGACGCAATTCGCGAACGGTAGCGGTCAAGCGTGTTACCACACCGTCCGTCGACGGCCACCAGGTCTCGGTAGTAAACGCAATTCTCATGGGGATGTCGTCTCCCGCGGAAGTCCCGGTGCTGTTATCGGTCCAGGCACTTCCGCAAATACTTGGCTCAATTCAGCATACGATAAAATGGCCAGGTATGGGAAGTAGGCTAAGGGATCTTGATGCGATCTCGATAGGATCTTGATCCGACCAACCGTCCTTGAACCGCTATGTGAAATCTGCTCACACTTACCTACAAGGCAAAAGCCCGGGTTCAATTGGGATTTTTCGCTCTGCCGCAGGCCACAGTCTTGCGCCTAGCCGTCAACCGCATGGCGCCGCATGCCCTATTTGGTACATCCCGGCCGTGCTCTGCGAAAATCCGCCGAGTACTTTCACAAATCGAGAAACTGTGTCACACTAAATTTAACATATGAGACAAGGAGGAATACCATGAGTGACCAGAGCTGGGACCGTCTTTCGGGACTTTTAGTCGGCGCCGCCCTAGGATTGGTGGCGGGGATGCTGTTGGCGCCCGACAGCGGAGAGACAACTCGCAAAACCCTCAAGGATCGGACGCAGAAGTCGCTCGGTCAATTTCGTGACAGCGCCGATGACCTTCGTGAAACGTTGAATCGGCGCACTCGCAACTTGATCAAGGGCGGGGTAACCGAAATTGAGATCTCCGACCAAACCCCGGCCTCCGAAACCGGGAGCCCCGATGAATGAGCAATCACGTTGATTTGACCATTATCGCCATCGCTGTCGGAGTGATGGCGATAATGGCCGTCGGCATTATTTTTGTATTGGCTCGCCTGCTGCTGCATGTGATGCAGCTGGAACAAATGCTGCGCGAAGAGGTGCGGTCGCTGACCGCCGACGTGCACAACGTCTTGCACAACGTCAACCAGGCCACCGAGCATCTTAGCCAAAGCGTCGGGCAAATTACCCGGACGGCGACTTGGCTGACCGGGGCGGTCGGGTTACTCGTGGGATTCGCGCGCGCCAAGCGCCTGGAAGAGCGGCCATCCCGGGTATCCATTCCCGGTCCCTCGTGGTGGATGACCGGACTGCGCTGGCTCTGGGGGGCCTACCGGCAGCAAAAGCGGCGCGCGGCACTCACCAAAGGCGGCCCTCCCAAACCCATGGCATAGGGATGCTGGCGGCTTTTTGGGTGGCCCAGGTGGCTCACCACCCGCGCCCTGGGCTCGCCCTGGCGGTGCACTTCATGACCATGATTGTCTGACCAGTTTCACGTCAGGAGGAACCTGTATGCGTAGCGACACCATCAAACGCGGATTGGACCGCGCTCCCCACCGGAGTCTGCTGCGGGCGGCCGGAGTCAAGGAGGAAGACTGGGATAAGCCGTTCATTGCCATCGCCAATTCCTTTGTAGAAATCGTTCCCGGTCACACCCATCTGGCCCAGGTCGGCCGCGTCATTGCCGACGCTGTGCGGGCCGCCGGCGGCGTTCCTTTCGAATTTAACACCATCGGCGTCGACGACGGGATTGCCATGGGGCACTTGGGCATGCGGTATTCGCTCCCCAGCCGCGAACTCATCGCCGACAGCATTGAAACCATGATTACTGCCCACTGTTTTGACGGCATGGTTTGCATTCCCAACTGCGATAAAATTGTTCCGGGCATGCTCATGGGGGCGCTTCGGGTTAACATCCCCACGGTATTCGTGTCCGGGGGTCCGATGGCTGCCGGCCGCCTTGACGGACAGGCCATCGACTTGATCTCGGTCTTTGAGGGGGTCGGCGCGCTCGCCGCTGGCCGCATCCCCGCCAAACGCCTGACCCAGTTAGAACGGCTGGCCTGCCCCAGTTGCGGGTCCTGCTCGGGTATGTTCACCGCCAACTCGATGAACTGCCTGGCCGAGGCCCTGGGCGTTGCCCTGCCCGGCAATGGCACCGTCCTGGCGACCGACCCGGCGCGCCAACGCCTCTTCACCGAGGCAGGCCAAGCCATCGTGCGGCTGGTTCAGAATAACGTGCGCCTGCGTGATCTGGTCACCGCGGACGCGGTGGCCGATGCTTTTGCCCTCGATATGGCGATGGGCGGCTCCACCAACACCGTCTTGCATACCCTGGCCCTGGTCCATGAGGCGGGCCTCGAATTCCCCCTAGAGCAGATTAATGCCATCGCCGACCGCGTGCCGCACCTGTGCAAGGTGTCGCCGGCGTCCGCCTGGCACATGGAAGACGTCGATCGGGCGGGGGGCATTGGGGCCATTTTGGCCGAACTCGCGCGCATCCCCGGGCTTCTGCACCCCGACCGACCCACCGTGACGGGCGAGCCGTTTGCACAGTATTACGCGGGGCGGGCGAGCCGTGACGCGGAAGTCATCCGCCCCCTCGAACGCCCTCACCGCGAGCACGGCGGCCTAGCCGTGCTATTCGGGAATTTGGCGCCGCGGGGAGCGGTCATCAAGACGGCGGCAATCGAGACGGGGCACGATGTGTACGAAGGGTCCGCCAGCGTCTTTGATTCCGAGGCGGCGGCCTTGGACGGCATCCGCGAGGGCCTGGCTCCCAACACGGTGGTCGTTATCCGCTACGAGGGACCGCAAGGAGGGCCGGGGATGCCGGAAATGTTGGCGCCCACCTCCCTGTTGATGGGCATGGACCGCGGCCGTGACGTGGCGCTCATCACCGACGGGCGCTTTTCGGGTGGTACGCGGGGGTTTTGTGTCGGCCATGTGTCCCCCGAAGCGGCGGCGGGAGGGCCGTTGGCCCTGGTGCAAGACGGCGACCGAATTCGCATTGACCTCGCCGCCCGCCGCCTGGACGTGTTGGTGGAACCGGCCGAGCTGGAACGTCGACGGCTCCGCCTGACGCCGTTTACGCCTAAGATCGCCCAAGGCTGGCTTCGCCGCTACAGTTGGTTCGTGACTTCGGCAGACACCGGCGCGGTGTTGCGCGATGATCCAACCGGCATCGCGGTTCCTCCACCGGTTCCCACCTCGACCGACTGACCGTTGGCGTAGCGCTGCCAACATTTTCGCCGCCTCATGCGGCGAACCGTAGCGGGAAGCAAAGGAGGGACGGCATGCCGAGACAGCAAAACTCCGCACTCCAAAGGGCCACGTTTGCCGGGGGATGCTTTTGGTGTATGGTGCATCCGTTTGACCAGCAACCTGGCGTACTGGACGTCATCGCGGGTTATACCGGCGGCACCGTGGTCAATCCAACCTACGAAGCAGTCTGTGCTGGCGACACCGGCCATCTGGAGGCGGTTCAGATAACTTACGATCCTGCCGTCATCGGCTACTCCAGCTTGCTGGAAACGTTCTGGCGCCAAATCGATCCCACGGACCCCGCAGGCCAATTTGCCGACCGCGGCCCATCCTACCAAAGCGCCATCTTTTATCACACCGATGAGCAACAACGGGAGGCCGAAGCGTCTAAAGCGGCACTCGAGGCAACAGCTAAATTCTCGCATCCCATCGTCACCAAAATTCTTCCGGCCGGCGCCTTTTACCCGGCCGAGGCGTATCATCAAGATTTCTATGTGAAGAATCCGGAGCATTATCGGCGCTATCGGGCGGGCTCAGGCCGCGATTTCTTTCTTGACGCCCATTGGGGCCAGGCTGACTGAACAACGACGGGCGGGCGCCCCCCAGCGCCCGCCTCGGATGGCTTGTGACAGGGGGCTTAGGCGGAGCGGACGGCCCGCACGATCCGATCGCCCATTTCACGGGTACCCACCGCCCCGCCAGCTTGCGCCCCCGGAGGCACCAAATCGACGGTGCGGTAGCCTTCGTCCAAAACCACCTCCACGGCCTGTTCGATCCCGTTCGCCTCGGCAAGACATTCCAAGGAATAACGGAGCATTAAGGCTACGCTCAAGATCGCGCTGATTGGATTGGCAATGTTTTGCCCGGCGATGCTTGGCGCCGACCCGTGAATCGGCTCATAAAGGCCGAAGTGGGAGTCACCCAGACTGGCCGACGGAAAGAGCCCGATGGAACCAGACAGCACGGAGGCCTCGTCGGACAGGATGTCGCCAAAGATGTTATTGGTCAACAGGACATCGAACTGGCGGGGATTTAAAATTAGTTGCATGGCCGCATTGTCCACATGCAGGTAGTCCAGGCGGACATCGGCGTACTCCCGGGCGACGGTTTCGGTCACCTCCCGCCAGAGCACACTACTTTCCAGCACGTTGGATTTGGCCACCAAAGTCAACTTTCCGCGACGGTGGCGCGCGTATTCGAACGCCTTCAGCGCGATGCGCCGGATTTCCGATTCACGGTATGCCTCCACATCTGAGCTCTCTCGCTCGCCATCCACCATCCGGGTCTGCTTAGGTCCAAAATAGATGCCTGAGGTCAATTCTCGCACGATTAACACATCCACGCCGTGCACGACGTCCGCCTTGACGGGCGTCAACGCCTCCAGCGCTGGCAGCACGCGCGTCTGACGCAAATTCGTGTACAAGTTAAAGTATTTTCTCAAGGGCAAAATGGCTGCTTTTTCCACGTTCGCCCACTTCGGGTGATGCAATTCCTCCGGCGGGCCGCCAAAGGGTCCTTTGAGCAAGGCGTCGCACTCGGCCGCCCGTTTTAAAGTTACCTGCGGCAAGTGCTCGCCGTACTTGTCATAGGCCTCCCCGCTTGCCTCCAGATAAACCAGATCAAACTGGTGGCCGTATTTCTCTCCAACGGCCCCCAGCACCTTGACGGCTTCTGCCATAATCTCCGGCCCAATATAATCCCCATTGAGAATTCCTATCCGAAATCTCCCCACGTCTTCGCCCCTTCGTCCGTGTTTAGCCATCCGACCCCGGCTTCGGTCGCCATCATCCACGGCTGGCGACCACCTACGCCCTGCATTCTATCCCGCTCTGTCGCTGCCTGCAAGCGCGTGCCGGCAACCCGACGGCTCCGTAGATCGATCTCCCAGGCGCCGTCGTCAAGTCCCCAAATCAACCTTCAGCTGTTCTTCAGGTATTTGGTTGGCTCCCCGTGACTCTCATTGCCCAAGCGTTGCCACCACAGGCTTCCTTCCCGTTGCAGGTTTGCGAACATGCCGACGAACTTGGCCTCCCGCGGGGGCATTGGGGCCGCGGTGGCGGTTGAACGCAGATGCGGCCTATGGTACAGTCGACTTGCCCGCGAACCACGTGGTGTATAGCATTAGTCGGTGCCGGTCGGCAAGACCAGGCATGTTCGCTGGGCGTTACCATGAGCTACGCTCGCGGCGGAATTCGTGCGATACGGGTGACGGGACGCGACGGTATGCGCTCGTAGGTATCATGGTTAACTGGGCCCAACACGTTATCTGCTACCGGGGGTATCACACCGTATTATCGGATTGCCGATAGGATTGTTTTCGTACGGCTCCATCATGTCCCGGTCCGGGTCCCGTCTTCCCCGCCGCGAGGTTTCGTGCGCTAAATGGCACGGACACGACTGAATCTGCCGTCAACGGCGAAAAAGGGAGGCATTTCGTTGCATCGTTTACCGAAAATCGGGATCCCTCTGGCGCTCGCGGGATTGGTTGTCCTTCCCGCGTTCAGCTTCACCGGCCCCAATACGTTATTGGCCAAAGTCAGGCACTCTCATCAACTCGTGCTGGCGGAGTCCGCATTCGCTCCCGAGGATTTCCAAAACCCCACCACGAAGCGCTGGACGGGTTACGATGTCAATATTCTGAGCGGATTCGCGAAGACCTTGGGCGCCAAGCTGCGTATCGTTCCTCTGCCCTTCGCGTCGTCTATCGAGGCGGTCGCATCCCGCCGCGCCGATATCACCATTGACATCTATTACACCCCGCAGCGGGCGAAGGTGCTGTCTTATAGCCGTCCGATGCTGAACTACAACGACGTCGTAGCCGTAAACTCGGTTCATCCGGCGATTAAGGTCGATACGCTCCGAGCACTGCGCGGCAAGAAGGTGGCCGTCGTGCTCGGGTCCGAGGAAGTTACCGAGGCGAAGAAAATCCCCGCTGTCCACATGAAGCAGTATGGATCCGTGGCGGAGAGCTTCTTGGCTTTGTCAACTGGCCGCGTGGCCGCCGACTTGCAACCTGACGCAGACGTCTCGTGGGCCCACAAGCGAAATCCTTCGCTCAAGATTAAGATCTTGGGCCCCGTGCCGAAAACGATCGCCCCGCCCATCAAGACGCTGCGCGGCTATTATGGGGTTCCCAAGGGCCCATATAGTCACACCTTCTTGATGCGCCTCGACGCCTATTTGAAGAAGATCGCGACCAACGGCGTTGAGCAGCGCATCTTGAACCGATATGGAATGAAGAGCCCGATTTACCTGAAGGGCATCGCCCAGGCACCGAATTACTACAAGTAGCTCCAACTGCAAGCGGTCGCGGACACGTCAGCGTCCGCGACCGCTGCCAAGCACCCGATAAGGAAAGGGGGAAGACATTGCAAGCCATGTTCAGCGCCTGGGTGCAGTATCTGCCCCAGCTGCTCAGGGGCGTTGGCGTGACGCTCGAATTGACGGGGCTCTCGCTCGTCGTCGCCGTAGTTTTCGGCTTCATCCTGGCGCTCTCCCGTCTCTCGCATATTCGCGGACTGAATCTGTTGGCCACCTGGTATGTAGAAATTATCCGGGCCATTCCGGTCCTCATCCTGTTATTTACGGCCTATTACAGCCTGGGCCAACTGGGGATCGTGCTGTCTGCGATGCAGGCGGCGGTGGTCACCCTGGGCGGATTTTATGCCACCCAGTACGGTGAGATCTTCCGCGGAGCCATCTTGAGCATTGACCGCGGCCAGACCGAAGCGGCGGCCGCCCTGGGACTGCCGAGCGTCGCCATCATGCGCAGGGTGATTTTACCCCAAGCCTTTTTCGCCATTTTGCCCCCGGCGACCAATCAACTGAGCAACCTGATCAAGGATACGTCGCTGGTGTTTACGATCAGTTTGGCCGACCTCATGTATCAAACCTATTCAGCCCTCTCGCTGAATTTTTTGCCGATGGACATGCTGTTGCTGGCGGGGATCATCTACTTCATCTTCTATCTCGTCATCGCCAAACTCCTGGGGAGGTGGGAACTCAATGTCCAGCAAAGTCGTAGTTAGTGCCAAACATGTGACCAAACGGTTTGGCTCTCAAGTGGTCTTCGAAGACGTCACCCTGGATGTGCATAAAAAAGAGGTGGTGGCGATTATCGGTCCGAGTGGGGCGGGCAAAAGCACCTTCATCCGCTGTGTCAACCGATTACATCCCTTTGATGAGGGTACCCTGGAGGTCCTCGGGCACACGCTGACCGGCGGAGGGCACTCGCCTTCGCGCGAGATCCTCCAAGATATCCGGACCCGGGTGGGCATGGTGTTCCAAACCTTCAATCTCTTTCCCCACCTCAGCGTGCTGAACAACATCATCCTGGCTCCCATGGAAGTGAAGAAAATCCACCGCCAGCAGGCAGCCCGGCAGGCGATGGAACTCTTGGCGCTGGTCGGCTTGGAACATAAGGCCGAGATGTTTCCGCGCCGGCTCTCCGGCGGCGAACAACAAAGGGTGGCGATTTGTCGCGCGCTCGCCATGGACCCGGAAATCATGTTATTCGACGAACCCACCTCGATGTTGGATCCGGAGTTGGTGGGCGAGGTCCTCGCCGCCATTCGCCGCCTGGCCCAGCAGGGCATGACGATGCTGCTGGTCACCCATGAAATGCAGTTCGCCAAGGAAGTCGCCGATACGGTGATCATCATGGCCGATCATGGTATCGTGGAAAAGGGCCCGGCGGCCAAGGTGCTCGACGCGCCGGCAACCGAGAGGGCTCGGGTGTTTCTCCGCCGCATCCTCAAGCCGACCGAAGTGGCCGCGGAAGCGGCGGCTCCGGCAAGGGGGAGGTTCTAAGTGCACATCCCCATTTTGACGATTCCGCGGCTGTACGCCGGAGTCATTGCCCAGGGCGCCGTAAAGGATCTCGCGCTGACCGTCGTTTCGACCATCGTGTCCTTTATTTTGGGCACGCTGGGCGCGGCGGGCAGACTGTATGGCCCCTGGCTGGTGAAAACGGTGATCTATTGGTATGTGGAGATCATTCGCGGGCTTCCCGCCATTTTGCAACTCTTCATCATCTATTTTGGATTCACCCAGTGGGGGATAGACTTTTCACCGCTCACCGCCGCCCTCATCTGGCTGGTGGCTTATGGAACCGGCTACGGGGTGGAAATTTTCCGCTCCGGGATCATGGAGGTCCCTCATGGGCAAAGCGAAGCGGCGGCAGCGCTGGGGCTTTCCCGCCGGACCACGATGCTCAGGATTATTCTGCCCCAAGCCTATGCGGCCATGCTGCCGCCACTCACCAGCTTCGTCGTCCTACAGCTCAAGAATACGACGCTGTTATATTTGGTCGGTTATGCCGATATCATGTACCAGGCCCGGCTGGGCACCGACGCCACGGAACAACCGGGCATTTTGTACCTCATGGCCGCCCTGGCCTATCTCATCATGAGCCTCGCCATCGGCCGCCTTGGATACCGCTTAGAACGCCGGACCGCCGCCTATCGCTGAGTCGAGGGTGCGTTGCTCAATATAAGCGGGCCGCTTGCGCCTGTTCGCGAAACTCCTGCCATGCCGCCGTATGGGGATCGACATAGTGCTCGGCGGCACGGAGCCCTTCATCCTGAATCCATTGCTCCAGGCGATCCGTACCCGCCAGCCGTTGAAAGGCCGACGGTTTGCCGTCTGCCGGCGCAATCCAAAACGCGTCGGGGTAGAGTGCGGAGCATAACGCCAAGAGTTCCACGGCGGTCCGCACCGGTTCAAGACGCCTCCGATCCCGCACATGCAGCTGAATCCCCCCGCAAATCTCCCCCTGCCAGGGATCGATTTCGGGCACAAAATAGGTAGGCCGGGCCCGAAGTCCGGGCAAGTCGCGCCGGTTGACGGCGTCGGCCAACCGATGTCCGTCCACGAAAGGAGCTCCCAGCACTTCAAACGGATGCGTAGTGCCCCGCCCCAAACTCAAGTTGGTCCCCTCAAACAGGCAGGTTCCCGGATATAGCAGTACCATGTCTTCCTGGGTCGTATTGGGAGACGGCCCGACAAACGACAGTCCGGTGTCCTGCCACAGCATCTCGCGCCGCCAACCCGCCATCGGGACCACGGTCAGTTGATGACCGACGCCACGCACGTTATGAAACCACCGCGCCAGTTCTCCCATCGTCAAGCCGTGACGATTCGGCATGGCTCCCCCGCCCACGAAGGAAATCCACGGCGGCTCAAGAATATAGCCCTCGGCCACCAGTCCGCCCAGCGGATTGGGCCGGTCCAGCACCACCACCGAAAGTCCGGCCTCATCCGCCGCCTCCATGCTCAAGGCCAGGGTATTCATGTTCGTGTAATAGCGGCTGCCGATATCCTGGAGATCGATGACCAGCACATCCACCTCTGCCAACATGTCGGCCGTCGGCCGCCGGGTTTGCCCGTACAGGCTGTAGGCTGGGAGCCCGCTATGCGCATCCGTTACGAAGGCCACGTGTTCGCCCGGTCGGGCGCTGTTGAGCACACCATGCTCGGGTCCAAAAAGCGCCGTTAACCGAAACCGTTCATCGGTTTGCAAGCGGTCAATCGTGGGCACCAACGCGCCGTCGGTCGCCGTGTAATTGGCAATGAGGCCCACCCGGCGCCCCTTCATCACCGAAGGCAGGTCGTTGCGCAAGCAATCGATTCCTAGCTTTACCATACTTTTTCGCCGTCCTCTGGCCAAACTGTTTTGTCTGCATAGCCCCTCCAAGGACGACGGGAGGCCAGTCTATGCCAGCCAGAAGGTACCCCCCCTCTCCCTATGCATATTACCACCGCGCGTTAATGCCGGGCCGCCCGCTCTGCCCGTGCAGCCCACCCGCCAGCTATCCTTTCACCGCCCCTTGGGTCAACCCGGAAACCACCGATCGGCGGAAGACCACGACGAGAATGGCGACCGGTAGAATGGCAACCGTCGAGGCCGCAAACAGTGTTCCGTAGGGCACTGTGAACTGCGAACCGAACAGGGCGATGCCGACCGGAATCGTGCGAAACGCCGTGTTGCTATCGAAGCTAATGGCCATCAAGAGTTCCGTCCAGCACGCGGTAAAGGTGAATGTGCCGGCCACGAACAATCCGGGCGTGGCTTGCGGCATAATAATTTGAAACAAGATGCGCCATCCCGAGGCACCATCAATCCTCCCGACTTCCTCCATTTCCTTGGGGATGGTCAAGAAATAATTCCGCAAAATCCAAATCGCAAATGGCAGATTAAACGCCGTATAGGGCACAATCAGCGCTTGATAGCTGTCAAGCCAGCCGAGATCGCGCATCAGCAAATAGAGGGGGGAAATGACGGCAATCTCCGGGAACACGGAAATCATCAGCAAGACCACCAAAATTCCCACCCGCCCCCGCATGGGTAGCCGCCCCAACGAGTACCCCGCCATGGATCCAAAGAGCAGGACGCCCGCGGTAGACGCCAGCGACACCACCGCGCTGTTCAAGATAAAGCGCTGAAAATTGCCGGGGCCAAAGGCAGCCTTGTAATTGGCCATCGTGAAGGGATGGGGAAAGACGGTCGGCGGAAATTGACCGATGGCCAGCGGTGCCTTAAACGACGTGTCCACCATCCATAACAAAGGCAGCAAAGTGACCACCGCAATCAGGACGGCAAAAATATTGGTCGCCGTCAACCACCGTCGAATTTTCGAACCGGATTTCTTCATCACACTGCGGCGGCGCCTAACACCGGAGCCTTCGGCCCCAGCCAGAGGCGCCCCTGCCTCCCTTCTCGTTCCGTTAACCGCCTATCGCTCAGCGTGCTTAGGCTGACGATTCGCTGTCGCCGACCTGGACGCGAAATACGCGGAGAAAAACAAACGCCACCGCCATAACGATCAGGGTAGTGCTCGTTGCAATCGCCGCCCCTGGGCCGAACGACAGGTCCTCAAAGAGGACCTGATAGCTTAAAATCGCCAGCGATTCCGTCGCATGTCCAGGGCCGCCTCCCGTCAGCACGAACGGCAGATCAAACACGCCGAACGCTTGCAGGGTGCGAAAGAGCAACGCCACGAGCAAGGTGGGTTTGAGCAACGGTAACGTGATCCGCCAAAACGTCTGCCACGCCCCCGCCCCGTCGATAGACGCCGCCTCAAAGATTTCGGAAGAAATCATCTGTAAGCCCGCAAACAGAATGATGGCGACAAATGGCGTCGTCTTCCAAATATCCGCCACCATCGTGGAGGCGATGGCCAATACCGGCGTCCCCAACCAAATCACCAGATGGTTGACGAGGCCTAGTCCCATCACCACGGCGTTTAAGACTCCGTACACGCCGTTGTAAATGAAACTCCACATCTCGGCCGAAATGGCCGTGATCAACGCCCACGGCAAGAGCAAAATGGCTAGCAAGAATCCCCTCCCATAGGCAAGCTTATGAAGCACCAAGGCAACTCCCATGCCTAAAATGAGTTCCACGGTCACCGTAATCAAGGTGTAGATTATGGTGAAGCCGAGGGCGTACTGAAAGAGCGAATTCGACCAAACCAGCGAATAATTGGACATGCCGGTCCACTGAAATTTAAACCCGCTGTAGGTCAGCGAGATGTTGTTCAAACTCATGAAGATAGAAAACAAGATAGGGAAAATCGTAATACCGGCGATAATGAAAAACGCCGGTGCGGAAAATATCCAGCCTTGACGTGCCAACCGCTCCCGGAGCGACCGGTGGCCGCGCGGGGAAACGGTGCGGGTCGGTAAATTCAGTGCCTGCATAGTGCCCTGGTTTTGTCTGACTGAGCCGCTTATCCGGTCTCATGCCCCGCTTGACCAGGTTTCCCTCCTTTGCGAGTGGAATGGTAGAAACAGGGGTTGGACTTGAGAATCGGAACGGCATCGCTCCCCGTGGAGGACCCCGGGGCCGGGGGGCAGCCTCGCCGGCGAGCGGAGGGTCCTTGGATCGCCCTCCGCTCGCCGGCTGGACACACCCCTAAGAGCCGACGCGGAGCATGGTCGACTCCTAGCCCACCGGGACGGTTACAATCCCTTTTTGGAGACCGCGGCGTGAATCTGCCGTTCTGCCGCTTTCAAGGCTTGGGCGGGAGATACCGTCCCCGCCAACGCGGCGTTGAGGTTAGAGTAGATGGCCTGACTGACCGCAGGGTAGACGGGACTGCCTGAGGGGCGCGAAATCAAGCGTACATTGTGGACGGTCTTCAGCACGGGATTGAGCTTTTGGACTGCCGGATCCTTTTGCACGGCATAATTGGTCGGGATCTCGGAAAACTTGGTGGCCAGGATGGTTTGCGCCTGGCGACCGGTGATCCATTTGATGAAGGTTAAGTCTTGTGCCAAATGCTTGGAATGCGGGTTCACGTAGACGTCCCAGCCGCCGATACAGGAATAACCAGGCCGCTTCTGACCCGGAAACGTGGGCAGGGGAGCGACGCCGACTTTGCCAACCACCTTCGAGTCCTTGGGATCGTTGGAATTGGACCACGCATAGTCCCAATTCCGCAAAAACGCGGCGTTACCCGCGTCGAACACGTTCATCGCCTGAGGTTCTTCGAAGGTCGTTTCGGCCGCCGGCGAGATGTGCGAGGTGATCAGCGATCGCAAGAACTTGAGGGCTCGTACCGACTGTGGCGAATCGATCGTCACCTTGCTATAGTTCTTGTTGAAAACGCTGCCGCCGGCATCGGTCATCACTTCCATCCAATCACAGGTTAAACCCTCATAGTCTGCCCCCTGCCACACGTAGCCAAACTTCACCAGCTTGCGCTTTTGCAAGAGTTTGGCTTCCTTAACCAACTGCGGCCAAGTCTTGGGGACGGGCAGATGCGCCTTCGTCAGCAAGTCCTTGCGATAGTAGAGAAAGCCGGCGTCCATAAAGAACGGCGCACCGTACACCGTTCCCTGATAGCTTGCCCCCTTGACCAAACCCGGTGCAAATCGGGTCCAAAAAGACTTCGGCAGGTACTTGCTGAGGGGAAGCGCGAGGTCATTATGGCCGAATTGCGCCGGCCAGATCACGTCCCCCATGAAGATGTCAGGACTCGTGGCTCCTCCGGAAATTGCCGTGGTGAGCGTCGAACGCATGGTATCGGTGTTAGTCGGGGCCGTGTTCAAGTGAACACGAATTTTTGGGTGGGCCCTTTCAAAGGCTTGGATCATGGTCTTGCGGACCCCCGTGTCGGTAATCGGGGAGGCGTACCAAACGATGGTAACCGGCTTTTTCAAGGCAGCAGGCGACCGAACGAGGCCGCCCGGAGAAAATCCAGAGACCGTCGCGGTCAATAGTAAGGATCCCGAAGCCAGCAGCATAACATGGCGAGTTCTCAATTCTATCGCTCCCTTGCAATTTAATGTTTCCAAATCGTCCTTCTAGGTTAAGTTATGAAAAACCAAGAGGCCCCGGCGCGCAGCTTAGGCTACGCTGGGGAGCGGCCAAATATATGGTCAGTGACCGCTGTTCCAAGCCGCTTGTAGAATGCGTTGCGGCATAATTCGATTCTATTCACAATATTTAGCAGCTCGCCGTACAAATGTCAATAGCACGCTATTCCTTGCTTTTTCACTTTGTTTCACCGTCAAGGACACCACAGGGCCCATTCTGCTCGCTTAAAGATCGGCTCGGAAGACGTCGTGCAATTCCCAGCCGCTCTGCGGCGTGATGGCCGGCAGGCATCGGTGCCGTCGAATATAATGCTCTCGTCGGAAGTCTGGCACGACGGTGGGGGCTTTTCGGATACCCCTAATATTTTTTGCCGCTTCTTCTAGGATTGGTACAACTTCTAAACGAGCAGAATACATGGTTTGGATCAAGAACCGTAGACCGTTCTTGGCGGACCAACAAAACGAATCCGTCGGTCGCCATACCACGAGGTGATGCACCCAGCCGGCGCGACTTCACCCCTTGACCGCCCCCTGGGTTAATCCCGAGACGACGGCGTTGCGGAAAATCAGGACCAAAATCGCGATCGGAGCAATAGAGACCATCGAGGCTGCGAACAAATCGCCGTAAGGAACCGTATATTGGGCACCGAAGAGGGCGATTCCCACCGGAATGGTTCGGTACGGCGTGGAGCTGTTAATGGTCAACGCCATCAAGAATTCGGTCCAGGTCGCGGTGAAGGTAAAAACCGCAGCCGTAAACAGCCCTGGGGTAGCTTGAGGGATGATGATGCTGACAAACGTGCGGAGGGGATGGGCACCGTCAATCTCGGCCACCTCCTCCATTTCACGGGGAATCGAGAGAAAGTAATTCCGCAGGATCCAGATGGCAAAAGGGAGGTTAAACGCCGTGTAGGGCACAATCAGCCCTTGGTAACTGTTGAGCCATCCCAAGAGGCGCATTAACAGATAGAGGGGAGAAATGACGGCAATTTCCGGAAATACGGAAACGACCAAGAGGGCCATCATGATCCCGATCCGCCCTCGCACCGGAAATCGGGCGAGAGCGTAACCCGCACTTGATGCCAGGACTAACACGACTAGGGTGGATGCCACGGCGACGATGACGGAGTTCATCAGGTAGTGCTGAAAATCGAAATAGGTAAAACTGGTACGGTAGTTCATCCAGGTAAACGGATGCGGAAACCACTGCGGCGGCGTTTGGCCCACCGTAAACGGCGTCTTAAAAGACGTGATCAGCATCCAATACAACGGCGCGGCGACGAAGAGCGCCAGCAACAGCGCACCCATCCGAACCAGCATCGTGTCGCGTTTCAAGCCATCCCCTCCTCCGCCATGCCTCGGAAGACCCACAGAAACACCATAGCCATGATCAGGACTAAGGCTGTCGTACTTGCAGCCACGGCGGCTCCCGGACCAAAGCTCAAATCCTGAAACATCACCTGATAGCCGAGGACGGCAATGGACTCGGTAGCGGTCCCCGGGCCGCCCCCAGTCAGGACAAAGGGCAGGTCAAACAAGCCAAACGCCTGCAGAATACGAAATAGCGCGGCCAACGACATGGTGGATCGAATTAAGGGCAACTGAACCCGCCAGAAAATCTGCCAAGCGGTGGCCCCGTCCATATGGGAGGCCTCGATGACTTCCACCGGAATCATTTCCAGACCCGCTAGCACCAAAATGGCGACAAAGGGCATCGTCTTCCAGATATCGGCGAACATGGTTGACGCGATGGCCAATTGGGGAAACCCGAGCCAGACCACGGGAGTGTGAATGATGTGCAGGGTCAGCAAGATGGCATCGAGCACCCCATAGACACCGTTGTAAATATAGCTCCACATTTCCGCTGAGATGACCGTAATCAACGACCACGGGAGCAGCAAGAGCGCCAGCAGACTGGAACGCCCCCACCGTAATCTTTGCAGGATAAGCGCCGCCAGGGTGCCCAGGATGAGTTCGGCCAGCACGGTGATCGCCGCATAGACCACGGTGAATCCGATGGCATAGCGGTAGAGTCCGCTGGCCCAAAGCAGGCGGTAATTGCTGAGTCCGGCCCAGTGAAAGCGAAACCCGTGCAACGTCAAATGGATATGGTTGAAACTCATGTAAATCGAATAGACGATGGGGAACAGGGTCACCGCCGAGACGACGATTAACGCCGGCGCCATGAATCCCCATCCCGTCCGCGCCCGCCGCCTCTTGATCCCAGTTAGCCCTCGAACCGATGCCACGTTCAGGGCCTACAGGCCGCGACCGGCAAGATCCGCGCCTATCTCTCGGCTCGCTCGGCTAATGGCGGTGGTCGGAGAAATTTGCCCGGTTAACGCCGCGTTGACATTTTGGTACAAGGCCTGGCTCAACTGCGGGTAGAGCGGAGTGCTCGACGGTCGGGCAATTAAGCGCACGCGGGCGACAATGCGCAGCACGGGATTCTTCCGGCGGACGCTCGCCTCCCGTTGGACGGCGTAATTCGTCGGCACCTCAGAATACTTCTTGGCCAGGATGCGCTGGGCCGGCACGCTCGTCATCCACCGGATGAATGTCAGCGCCTGTTTCAAGTGATGGGTATGCGGATTCACGTAAAGGTCCCAGCCGCCGATACAGGAATAACCAGGCTGCTTGTCGCCGGCAAAGGCCGGCATCGGCTCGACGCCCACCTTGCCAACCACTTTGGTGCCGGGGGTTTGAGAATTGGACCAAGCGTAATCCCAGTTTCGCATAAAGGCAGCATCCCCCGCGTCAAAGGCGTTCATCGCGTCGGGCTCCTGGTACGTGCTGACCGCCGCCGGTGACACGCCCCGGGTAATCAGCGAACGCATGAAGGCGACAGCGGAGATCGCCTGCGGACTGTTCAGCGTCACCTTGGTACCCGCCGCATTGAGGACCTTGGCCCCAGAATCCGCCAGAAATTCCATCAAATCACAGGTCAGACCTTCGTAGGACGCGCCTTCCCAAACGTATCCATAGCGCACCAGATGTTTGGCTTGCAGGGTCTTGGCATCCGATGCCAGCTGCTGCCAAGTATGCGGCACGGACAATCCGGCCTTGCTCAGCAAATCCTTGCGATAATAGAGGAATCCGGCATCCATGAAAAAGGGCGCCCCGTAAACCTTTCCCCGATAACTGGCGCCCGTCACCAGCCCGGGTGCGAACCGCGACCAAAATCCGTGAGCAAAATATTTGCTGAGATCGACCGCCAAACCGGAGTGTGCAAACTGCGCCGGCCAAATCACATCCCCCATGTACACATCGGGGGTGGCCGACCCGCCCTCAATCTCGGTGCTCAAGGTGGTTCGGGTCGTGTCGGTATTCGTCGACATAGTGGTCAACTTGACGCGTATGTTGGGGTGAGACCTTTCAAACGCGCGAACCATCGTCTGGCGCGTGCCGGTCTGGGTAATCGGCGATGCGGCCCAGTCGATGGTCACCCCTTTGCCACCCTTCAACGGGCGATGGTGCTTACCAGATTGTTTCACCACCGCCGCCTTGCGCTGAGCCGATGGTCCGGCGCCAAATAGCCCACAGCCAGATACCGCACCAAGAACGCTCATCCCCCCGATTACGATGATGGTCGCCACGTTTGCCTTTCCTTTGGCCATGACCGATTCCTCCTCGTGATCCACGCTGACATGTTCGTATACCAATCCCGCTGTGAAGCGACGACAAGGGCTAGTCTTCACCAACTTGACCATTTCATGCAAAACGGGGACAGATTCATCCGACCTCACGGCGCGGAAACCTCGGCGTTTAGGCCGAGGAGGAAGCGCCGTTCACCTCTCTTTCTATTAAATTCTCGGGATGGTGTTAGTAAAATGATTCTGTGAAGACAACACTGACCGCCAAGCTCAAACTGAATACGACATCCGAGAGTGATCAAAGCCTTCTGGATACTGCCAGGGCCCAGCAAAGCGCCCTCAACGATACCAGCCGAGTGGCCTTTGAGCATGGCAAGCTGTCCAACCAAGTTAAGCTCCACAGACTGGTCTCCCAGCACTGCGGGAGCGTTTTGCCTTACCGTCCCAACTCGCTGGTTCCGTATCGAGACAGGTGGGATCAACCTACCAAGGGTTGTGGACCCAGGGTCAAGCAAAATGCCTCACACCGAAAGAGCGGCGATACCAAGCAGCGGTACAAGGGTTTGGACAAAGCTCCGGTCTTCACCTCGAACCCTACCACCTTTACCTATCAGCGGGATTACCGATTCAAGTCAGACAGCCAGGTATCCGTCACCACCCTGAAGGGGCCTTGGGTTCTCGGTGATGAAGGGTACCACCAACCCCTAGACCGGATCCAAAACGGTTCTTCCGGTGGCGTAACCTTTGGTGCGGCCAAGCTCTGGCGTGATCCCAAAACCCAAAAGTTTTACCTATGGGTCAGCCTGGCGGGGGAAACCCCTGATCCCACCCCTGAAACCCTCATGGGCATCACGGGAGCGGATTTAGGACAACGGTCCTTGGCGGTGACCACCACCCCCAGCAATAGGACTCAATTCTTCCATGGAGGAGCCATTCGTCACCCGGGCGAGGCATTGCAGCGGGTGCGTTCACGTCTTCCGTCAAAAGGCACTCGAGGGGCCAGGAGGCGGCTACGCCCATTGCACCTTCGAGAGAGACGGTTTAAGGCCGACGTGAACCACCGAATTGCCAAAACTATTGTGGAGCCTGGTTTCCTGATCGGCCTGGAGGACCTGACGCATATCCGTGAACGCACCAAAACCCAAGGCAAGAAGCATCGCCGTAAACGAGCGAAGGGGGCCTTGGCGGAACGCGGTGCTTTCGTAGCCTACACGTCACCAATTGCAGGAGGGTTAGCCGTCCGTGGGGATGCGGATTACACCTCCCAGGGTTGCCCGAATTGCGGCAACGTCGATGTGAAGAACCGTCCAAAGCAGGGACTGGTGTTCCGCTGTACCCTCGGTGGGTTTACCCTCCACGCCGATCTGGTGGGTGCCCGCAATGTCACCCTACGAACGCTCCTTATCCGGCAGGACTGGATGGGGAC
>JAJZZH010000038.1 GCA_021797675.1 Bacillota bacterium
TTACGCCCTCGGCGGTAAAATTGTTGGCCACGCAGTCGCGGGGCTTGCCCCGCGTGATTAATCATTTGGCCATCGGCGCTTTATGGGATGCGGAAAGCCAGAATCTCCACGTGGTAGACGAACCCCAAATGCAGCGAGCCATCAGCGATTGGAGGGATGACGGATGAGATCATCGGACGGTTTTACGGTCGAATACGAGTCCGATCGGCCCTGGGTGACGGTGTGGGATCCCCAGGGATTTCGTGACGAAGGCGGCCAGGCCCTTCTCAGCTTTTGGGCCGACCAAGATCGAGGACCACGACGCCTCCGGCGAGAGGCGCGCGAACTTGCAGATGCCTGGACGTGGCTCCGGTCTCGGGATCAGTCATGGTTGACCGCGACCTTGGCGGATTGGACGATCTGGGCGAATGAACGGACGCCTATCACCTTGACGCCTCGCCAGGTGACCCATTATGTCGAAACCCTCTATCGCTTTTATGCGTTTTGGCATTGGTACGATCCCTATCGGGTGCGACGCCAACCCTGGCCCACTGATCGACGTGAACGGCAAAGATTGGCCCTGCAGATGTTAGAAGCTTCGATGACCACGGACTTTTGATCCGTCCCTAAGGATGTGAAGCCGTCTCGCCTCGTGCGAGGCAGCTTCATTATACCTGAACCGGGGCGTCTGATGCCAATCCAATGGATCATTACACTTTGCCGAATTCCTGGCTGGAGCGTAGGGAGCGGTCGACGACCGGAAGGATTTCCCTTTTGCCATCCTTGGAACGTACGCGCTGGGCGCGGGATAAAACCCATTAGGCCCCTTCTCGAGGGGTGCGAAATGCGGGATAAATATTCTTGCACTTGTAAATAACTAATGGCTGTAATATAGTTGTCGTGAAGACAATTAATTGCTATCTCATGGAGGTCTTCGAGGAGGATCAGCATGGGCCACTCGCTAGATTCCGGAACGAACTCATCGACCGACTCGGCGATCCGAGCGTTCTTTCGCTTCGTGACGCTCGCCGAATCGATTTCCTTTGAGTTATGGAGCACCCATGGCCTGACCTTAGGCCAAGTCCGTCTTTTGCATCGGATTCGCGTGCACCCCATGGTCGCCGGGGACTTGGCGAAGGAGTTAGGGGTGCGAGCGGCATCGTTGACGCGCATGATGGAACGACTCGAGACCAATGGTCTCGTCGAGCGGATTCTGGACCAGGAGGATCGGCGGCGCATTGTGGTGGAAATCACCGAGACGGGCCGACAAATCTTGGGCGGATTGGATTTCTGGCGCAAGGCGCCGATGGTGGGGGCCTTGGAGACGATGAGCGACCACGAACGCTCGCGCTTTACCGAGACGCTGGAATGCTTTATGCGCTATGTGCGTGACCAGGACGGAGTCGAAGACGCGACGAGATGAGTCTAGGAGAGAGGGAAGGGGGGTATCGCAGTCTATGGCCACAACAGTACCGCAACGCTCTGTGCATCATCACGGCATTGACTACAAATGGATTGCGCTGTCGAATACGACGTTAGGCATTTTGATGGCCGCCATTAACGGCACCAGCCTCATCATCGCCTTGCCCGCCGTGTTCCGGGGGATCCATGTGAATCCGCTGGCACCCGGTGCCACCGGACTACTCCTCTGGGTGTTGCTCGGGTTTAACGTGGCCACCACCATCTTGTTGGTGGCCTTTGGACGAATCTCGGACAGTTACGGACGGGTCAAGTTGTATAATCTGGGGTTTGCCGTATTCAGCATAGGATCTATTTTATTGTCCATTACTCCCGGTCATGGCGTTAATGGAGAGTGGGAACTCATCATTTTCCGGTTTGTCCAAGGGATTGGCGGGGCGTTCTTGTTTGCGAATTCGGCGGCCATTCTGACCGACGCCTTTCCGTCGAATGAACGAGGCCTGGCATTAGGCCTCAACCAGATCGCCGGTATCGGCGGAGCCGTGCTGGGCATCGTCATCGGAGGATTACTCGCCACGGTGAGTTGGCGGGCGGTCTTCCTGATTAACGTACCTTTTGGCGTCGCCGGCACCATATGGGCCTATACGGCGTTAAGGGAGGGCACCACCAAACGGCCCCCACTACGCATGGATTGGGCGGGCAACATCACGTTTGCTTTGGGTTTGCTCGGGGTGCTTTTGGGTCTGACCTACAGCATTGAACCCTACAAACATTACGCCACGGGCTGGCACAGCCCGTTCGTCCTCATCTCGCTCATTGGTGGAGTGGCATTGCTTTTCGCCTTCGTGATCATCGAAAACTTCGTGTCGGATCCCATGTTTAACATGAAACTGTTCAAGAACCAGGCGTTTACCGCAGGCAATGTGGCCAGTTTACTGGGGGCGATTGCCCGAGGCGGACTTTCGTTCATGATTATCATTTGGCTACAAGGAATCTGGCTACCGATGCACGGCGTGTCGTTTCATAACACCCCGCTCCAGGCCGGCATCGATACCTTGCCGCAGATGGTGGGCTTCCTGTTGGCGGGGCCCATCAGTGGGCGACTTTCCGACAAATATGGTGCGCGTTGGTTTGGCATGGCCGGAATGCTTGTGGCGGCGCTGGGCTTTTTCTTGATGAACACCTTGCCCGCCCTCTTCCCCTACTGGTCCTTCGCCTTTTATCTGTTCTTGATTGGAGTCGGGATGGGGTTGTTCGCGTCCCCTAATTCCGCGGCCATCATGAACAGTGTGGCGGCTCGGTACCGCGGAGTCGCTTCGGGGATGCGCGCTACGTTCATGAACGCCGGTCAGATGCTCTCCATGGGGGTGTTCTTCACCATTGTGATTAGTGTGCTGACCTCCCAATTGCCCCGTGCGCTCTTTCGCGGGTTGATCAAAGTCCACTTTCCGGCTCCGATCGCCACACAAATCTCTCACTTGCCGGCCATTTCCGCCTTGTTTGCGGCCTTGCTCGGCTACAATCCGATGCAACTGATTCTCGGGGCCAAGGGGCTGGCGCTCCTGCCTCGGGCCAGCCGCGCTGTGGTCGTAGGACGGACCTTTTTCCCAGGGCTCATTGCCAAACCGTTCATGCATGCCTTGGCGACGGTGTTCATCTTTGCCGCGGTCATGTCACTCGTGGCAGCCGTCGCCTCCTTATTGCGCGGGCCCCACTACGTGCATGTAGAAGAGATGGGAGCCAGCGTGCCCAGCATGGACCATCGCCAGGTGAAGCTGTTAGCCTTGGCGGCTATCTGGAAGGCCCGGCAAGGGGCGCATCGAGGTGCCAGTGGGGAAGAACGCAGGCGCTTGATGCGGGCCTTGAATTTGCTGGAATTGGTGGAACGCCACGAAGGAAGACAACCACAAGACGAGAAGGTGTCGGCGCGGTGAGTCGCACCGAGCGGTTCTCGCAAGGAGGGCAATCATGAAGAGGTACTTATGGCCGATTACGACGATGATGGCCACGGTGCTGGCGGGTGTGGCCGTACTGGTGGCCCCTTTTGCCCTGCATCTAGATGCCGGAGGGCATTGGACCCGGGCCACGGAAACGATGTTTTGGTCCGGAGTAGGCATCGTGGTCGTTGGCGTGTTGGCGTTGATGGTTTGGCAGCGTGACTTGAACGCGGCGGTGGCGGCGGCGGAGCCGGTGGTGGCGCCCGTCGAACCGCCGAGTGAGGAACCGGCTCAAGCGACCGCCGTGTCCAGCGAAGAGCCATGGGACGTGGAACTGGCCCACTTGGCCGAAGCCGTGCTCCAAGACCTCAAGGCAGAGACTGCGCCCGCGAGACCGCCAGGGGCGGCGGCCAAACCCAAAGCCCCGGAAAGCGATGATCTGCAGACGGTGGCGGTAGCGCTCTTGCGGGACTTGTCGGAGCGGATGGAGCAGGTCGGGGTAGATGGCGGACGAGGGAGGCGATCATCATGAAGCGTGGCGTCAGCCTGTCGGGTGTGACGGTCTTGGGCGGAATTTGGATTGGAATTGCGCCGTTTTGGCTAGGCTATGCACCGAAAACCGGACCGGTGTGGACATCGGTGGTAGCGGTGTCCGTCTGGCTGGGACTTCTTATCGTCGTCGCGGGGTTAATGGGTTTGGTGGGATTCTGGGCAGCAGGGCTGGGCGCGTTGGAACGCGAGTGGCGTCGCCGGTCTCGTGCCGCCCGCAGCGAAGCTTCCCCATCCGCGCCCTCGGTGGCGACGCCGCCAGCGGAGCCGGTTGCGGAAGACGATGCTGACGCACAATGGCAGGGGTTGGTGGACCGGGTGCGGAAGGACCACTCGCTCGCCTTTGAACAGCATTCGTGACGCCGAGCCGGGCATGGCAATCCGCCGGGTCGGTGGGGGATAGTAGGCGGGAGCCGCGAGCCTCATGCCTTTGGCTAGCCTAGACGCGATCGCTTTGGCACTGACCTCCGCGATCCCTCGACCAGGGGGCTGGCACATGATCCATGGTCCCAGCCCCCTTCCACGTTCCTACGCGTGCCCGCGCTTTCGAGGGTAGGGTTATTCCCGAGGAGGGATTGGTTCGAGGTCCTCCGGCAATCTCGAGGGTCTTCCCGGACGAGCGGAGCTCATGGGCCTCCTGCTCGGCTCGATGAGGGGTCCACGGCATCGCGAAATTTCGGATATCGCCCCGTCGAATGGCCTAACTCGTCCATTCACGGGGAACCCCCGGTCCTCAAGACCCCGTCAATGCATACTGGACTGAGCGGCTTGTCCGGCCGGACGAGCGCCAACGTTGGTGGCCGAATTGGATCAGTACTGGGTGGCCCTCCTAGGCTGGGCTGCGGCGGCGTGGATGTGCCGCGCTCGAGATCAATGGATTGGCTGGTCGCGATCGCAACCATGGGAACGCTTACGGTTTGTGGCGAACAGTGCCCGCTTCCTCATTCTCCCCGAGGTCGCCATTCCGAATCTGGCCTCGAAGGTGCTCACCCTGAATCGTCGTCGGCTTGCCGACGACTGGCACGCCGTATACGGTCATCGCATCGCGTTAGCGAAGACCTTCGTAGACCCCGCGCGATTTGCCGGAACGGCGTATCGGGCGGCGGGTTGGCACGGTCTCGGGTTTACCCGAGGATTTGCGCGGCATCGGCACCGCTACGTGCACCATGGCCACCCGAAGATGGTGTGGGTCCGTCCGTTGGACTCGGCGAGCCCGATGAGTTTGGCCGCCGCTTTGGTTCCCGATCACTTACAAGGAGGTACGCCGCCGATGCTCGACTTCAATACCTTGAATTGGACAGGTCCTGGAGGACTCCAAGAACCATTGGCCTAGGTCATCGACCCGCCCCATCGCCGGGGGGTGCGGCCTGAGTCATCCCCAGTTTTCTCTCGGAAATAGTCGGAATATTCAACTCAAAGGAATTGGTGGCCTCTCTAGCGAAAGGAATTCTGTTCCCAAATTCTTTCGAGGAGGTCCACCATGATTCAATGATCATCCATCACGACGTGGTTTGCAACGCATGGCACCTTGCGAAAATCTCAACGGACGGCGATTGCGGTCCTGGCGTGGGCGCTCATGCCAAATCCCGTCTTGGGCATCGCCGCCATGGGACGCAGTTTAGCGATGGCGGGGAATACCACCGCAAAACACGCGATAAAACGCGTCAATCGGTTTTTGGGTAACGTGGGAGTCGATCTCGAGGTCGCCTGCGGCGACCTGATCAGGACGGTGGTGGGGGGTGCCCAGGAAGTTGTCCTCGCGTTGGATTGGCGGACCCGAAAACCAAGGACGGCCAATTCCAAACGCTCAGTATCAACCTCCGAGCCCATGGACGCGCCCTGCCCCTCCTCTGGAAAACCGTTCGCAAGACCGATCTCAAAGGACGGATGCGCGAATACGAAGAGGCCTTGTGCAAACAGGCGGCCGCCTTGCTCCCAGCTGGCTGCCAGGTCATCCTGTTGGCGGACCGCGGCTGTGCCACGGTGCAGTTCTTTCGCTTTTTGGACGGCTTAGGCTGGGACGGGGTGATTCGCAGTAAAGGCCATGTCTTGGTCCGCTGGAAAGGCGCCTGGATCCCGCTCGCCTTGTTGGGGAAGGGACGTCCCGTGCGGTTCAACACCCTAATTCTAGACAATACGCGCACGACTAGACCCGGGGCCTCTCTGGGCACGATATCAAGGGCCAGAGGGTTGTGGCCTGGGCGTTTCAGCCTATCATGCCCAGCGCTCCGCATCTAGTCGTGGTTCTCTAAGCCTTACGGTTGTTCACGTGTCTTAGGGGGCCTTAGAGAGTGGACTCGGTCGGGGTTCGTATCGACCTCCGAATCCGCTTTTAACTCGGCCACCAGCCGAATTAAATAGACGGCCCGCCGGAGTCGGGCGCGGTCCTCTGGGGTTGCGCTCGCCTCGGTGCCGCGACGGGCCAAAAACGCCGCCACGACGCCTAAGCGCAGGGCGTCGTGCAAGTCGCCGAGCAACCGTTGCTGGGGTGTCGCCTGTTGGTGATGCACCATGTCACCTTGCCGCACCAATGTCCATGACGCGATCAGACCGACAGCGACAAAAATCACCGCCAGCCAGACGGCATCCCGGGTTCCCGTGAGAAAGGCGTGCGACGCTATTCGGGAAATCTTAGGAAAGATCGGGAGTGTGGTGTATTGCGACCCCGCCGTGCGCAGACCAAGGCTACCCGCAATCGGGCCGCCGGTGATGAGACCGCGGAGGATGCGAAGTCGGGCCGGCACCGCCAGTTGGCGGCCCGGCAAGGCCATAAGGGCGACACGAACCTGATGGTTGTAGCGATTGGCCCAAAGCGCACCCAGCGCCGCAATACCAAAGGCGGTGCCCACTTGGCGAGCCACGTTGCTGGTGCCGGAGGCCATGCCGATTTGCTGCGGTTGGACCGTTCCCATTGCCAGCGACGAGATCGGGGGATTGACCAAGCCGTTGGCAATTCCGATGAGAACGAACCCGGGGAGCAGCATGGTCCAGTCTGAGCCGACGGTCGCGTGGATGAGGCGGGTCAGAAACAACGTGCCAGCGGTGATGAAGACCATGCCCGTGCCTAAAATCCGGCGTGCCCCAATTTTATCAGTCCAACGGCCAGCGAGCGGAGCCCCCAACAAGACCAGAACAGACATGGGCAAAAACCGAAGCCCCGCGCCTAACGCAGAAAATCCGAGATAGTTTTGCATATAGATGCTGAGATAATAAAGCAAGGCATATACGCCGGCGCTGACCGTGAAGGCGGCAATGGCCGAACCCGTGAAACTGCGGATTTTGAATAGCCTGGGGTCGAGCATCGGGTGCTTAATGCGCAGTTCCCCGACCACGAACGCCAGCAAGCTAAAACCGCCCAGCACAAACAGTGTCAAAATATAGGACGATCCCCAGCCCTTGAGGTTGCCGTTCATCAGCGCCAAAACGAGACAGAACAAACTGATGGTCAGCGTGCCGAGTCCGTAGAAATCGATGGAACCCGGATGATGCACATCTTTGGATTCGTGGATGGCCCAACCGGCGAGGATCATGCCCAAGATTCCAGTCGGCACGTTGAGATAAAAAATGGACGGCCATCCGATCTTGGTTACTAAAATGCCGCCGACTAAGGGTCCGATCGCGGTGGCTAGACCTGCGACGCCGCCCCAAATACCAAAGGCAGTGCCCCGTTCCCGGCCGTGAAAAGTGGCGGTAATCAACGACAGCGAGAGTGGTAGCATGGCGGAGCCACCAACGCCTTCAATACCGCGGGAGATGTTGAGCACGGTCTCACCGCTGAGCGTTCCCACATGAATGTGCGGAGAGAGCGCACAGAGGATGGAACCGATGGTGAACACCGCCATGCCAAGAGTAAAAACGCGTTTACGGCCAAAGATATCACCCAGGCGACTAGAGGTGACCAATAAGACCGCCACCACCAGCACGTAGGCATTGACCACCCATTCCAGATTGGAATACGACTCATGAAAACCGCGCTGAATGGCAGGCAAGGCAACATTGACGACGGTCACGTCTAATAGCGCCATAAAGAGTGCGAAGGCAATGGCCCCGAGGCCCCACCAACGACGCGGATCTTCCTGAATTGCAAGGGTCATGTGTCAGCCCTTTCTATATGAATGACCTAAGATCCTACCGATCTCGGGTTCGAGCGATCCTCGAATCACCGTGTGCTCCATTATACTTGAGTTTCGGTGCTCCAAGATAAGCTGACCGCTGCGAGCCGGCGCAATTCCGGCCTCCGCAAGGACTAGCCCTCCACGGAGAATCGAGTTTTGGGTCCGAGGTCGTGAGGCATCGGGCTAAGCGTAAACAGAGCGACGTTCAGGCCATAACTCTGTGCGGTGAAGCGATTGAGCTTCGTTAAAGTATTGTTTGAGGGTCGACCGGGTCGAAACTCCGGGAAGGCAACAAGTAGGGGCGCGGTAACGGCGAGTGTCCCGGAGACCTCGGCGGAGTCGAAGAGCATGGCATGGCGGAAAGCGAAACGGGCCAGAACTTGGGAGGAGCTCCGGGGGCCGCACAGCGTGCGCACCCGCCACCCGATAGGGAACACCGAAGGGCCGGGAATGCCCACCGGAGCAATCGGGGAACGCCATAGTACTCAGCGCACGGGAAAGCCGTGTACAGGGGGAAGGGCGTTCCGACTATCACGCGTCTAGCGGACCCATAGTCCGACTACCGAGAGGAGTACCCATGTCACCCCAACTAGACACCATGGCCCATCGTGCAAAAGGCCAGCCCCATGCCCGTTTCACGGCGTGGCAGCAGCTCAATCCACACGGGGCACCCGGACTGTCCGGGGAAACCATGTTTCCCCAAAATCGACAGGGTTTTTGGCATGTCCTGGGGAATTCGTGACGGTTACTACCGAAGTCCGAGGAGATGGGCTGAATGTTATCACTTACGTCCGATAAGATACATTATGTAAACCTACACATATTCTGGTTCTTGGTTGCTGTGAAATCATAAAGCCTAGCGCAAAATGGATTCAACCTAAGGGCGGGTTTGGGTTCTTGTCAATGGAGGGCTTGCAGGGCATTGAGCATGACACGACAACCATTTCGAGAACGAAAAAGCCCGCACAGCGTTCCTCCGACCATCCCGGCCATACTTGCCATCATTATCGGATCCATGGCACTCGGGGCACACAAAAGTCGGACACAGATGCCCCCGAGAAGGCCACCGGCCGTCCCTCCCACCATGGCGATCATCGTCAGGTTGAAGATATGGGACTCCCGGCGGCCGCGACGATGGACCACCGCTGGCACGAGAACAGGCATGCCGAGCACGGTTAGCACACATGCGAGCTCATGGTTAGGAATCGTGCACAGGGTCACGATCAGCAGAATGGACGCAATCAGCAGCGCGGGCCAAAAACCCGGTTGGGTCCACGTTCGTGATGGCATCGCAGGCACCTCCTTGATTCGGTCACAAGGCTAGGATATGTCCCTGTCCCCTCGCCTAGAACACATTCAGGCCCTCCAATTAATGCCCAGCTTGTCACCATTGCGTGGGCACCGAGCGCGATTCGCCAACCCGATACCATGTCCAACGAAGCGGCGCTTTGTCCCCCCAGTCCGCATTTTCCTCTCCTCGTGCCCTCCCTCGATCAACACCTTAGCAGATCAATTTTAATTTCTTGCTAAGGAAGTATGCGCATTACTGGCCAATAGCGTCGAGGTGCTTGCAGGAGATGACACCCGTATCCCGGTGATTCGCTGGGGGAGGTCCGTTCGTTGGAAATTAAGGCAGTAGTGTCATATTGTTAGTCGCTATCGCGGACCGACAAATACTCTGCGGGGTTTTAAGCCGTCGGATTCGATCACGACCTGTCCCGCGGAAATTAGCAACAGTTGGGGCACCGAGGCTTGGTGGAAGCCGACGACCCCATGTGATTCGAGATACTAATCGATATGGGTCGGTTTCTCGGCGACCACGATCCACGCTAGGACAAAGTTCGAGTCGAAGCGCGCGAGGCTTTTGCCTGTCTCCCGACCCATGTCTTTGATGAAAAGTCCCCGGTCCTCCATCCAGCGATACTACGGCAGAAGGTCATACATATAATTCAATGCCGCATTGTGCTTGCCTTCCTCAGCTCCGCCCGTAACCACTGGTTGGGAAGGTGCAAGGCAATGCGATCCCGACCTATACCTTTAAATTTATACAGCAAACGCAAGGATAATCCATTCCCATGTAATCGTGCCTAAAGTCGACGAGTTTTTCACACCGAGTAATTTTCGATGCGGATGCAGTCGCCCTGCTCGACCAAGCATTGCCTACCACGTATACTGCGTTCCGGTAGGGCTTGCCGAACATCCGTTCCCAAATACATGATCAGGCCACCCCCGGACCACCTGTACGGAAGATTGTCCCGAATAACTATTCGTTCCGCATGTGCATTAAGCGTTGCCCAGCCCCACCCACTTTTTGGAGCCCGACGAGCGACCACCCAGCGTGAATAATCAAACAGCGATCAATAACTTATTTTGCCGCCCTTTGGGGAGAACAGTAGGTCGAATGCACGGTTGGCCGATGGGAGCGTTGCTTGAATCGCTTGACCTGGTTGTAGGACTACACTATTGGCTTTTTTGGGAGGCGGGACGCCGAGGACCCCAACAATGTAACCATCCCGTCGCCTTGGTCGGCTCATTTACGACGGGTGACAAGTCTTGTGGGGCCATCGTTATGGCTTTTTCCTACGGAGTGTGGGCCGACTAGAGCTCCGGCCGATCACGGTGAACTAAGCTGTCAGGATCAATCACTTCCGCTACCAGTTCGGCGATTTTTCCCTTGATGTCGTCTAAGGCGCGGGCGCCTGATGGTGTCAGGGTATAGTACTTGCGCACTTTGCCGGAAACTAATTGGTCGGCCCGAGATAAATACCCCTGTACTTCTAGTTGGTGCAGGATGGGATAAATGAGGCTGGGCCCCACGCGATATCCGTGGCGCGACAATTCTTCGATGATAGCCGTCCCATAGATCGGACATTCACCCGCATGATGCAGAACATGAATTTTAATAAAGCCTAATAAGAAATCCCGCTCAATGTCACTGGTTGAGATCATGGCCTGATCATACTACGGCGGCTGTCCCCTGTGAAC
>JAJZZH010000041.1 GCA_021797675.1 Bacillota bacterium
TCGTGGAGAACTGTGTAACTGAGAGCTCGGATGGTGTAGCCGTCTCGCAAGAGGCGGTGAGAGCCGGGAAAAGGTTGCCGGAATTCGCAAACAGAACCCCCCGGCTTTAGCCGTGGGGAGGTTCAGTATCAGTTGGTGTTCCGACGCTCCTACAGCCTGCATCGACCGAAGTCTCTCACCGGAAGGGGTTCTCGTGAGGACCTGTTTTATCACGACGTTGGGGTACCACCACCGATAATATTTCAAAAGATGTCGCAAGCGGTGACGGTCACCAGCGATCGGTCAAAAATTGCGGTCCCGATCAACGGCGTCGAGTTGCAGTGGGTGCCCACGGTTGCGGCGGCCAATGCGTCTCTAGATGCCATCCGTCAAATTGAACTAACCTTACGGCATTCGATGCCGTGGTTCGACCATTACGAGGTAATGATGAACGCTGATCACTGGACGACCCAGGATGCGGTCCTCCAGCTGTCCCTGCAGCCTGGGGAAAATGCTATTACCGTGCTACCGGTTAACGATTATGGTCGCGTTGGCGAGCAGGCAGTGTTGCGCCTGTGGGTAAATTAGGTCGCGGCACGGATTTGCGGAGCGCGTGGGCGTGAAGCAAAGCTTTCTGTCTCGATGGGAAAATGGCGAGCAGAATCTGACGATTGAAACGGTACGGGGAAACCGATGCTGTCCATCTTCTGCTGGGGATCCATCCGGCAGCCATCTCTTTGCCTTGATCAATCCTCTCCAGTCCTCCGGTTCGCGTCGCATGCGGAATCGGTTCGCGACTTCCTTGCGAGAGTTCTCCTGGAAACCGTACTTCTGGCACCGCGCCTAGTACGTCGGGAGTGTCGGCGGAGCATCCTTCAAGGCGGTGAAACGCTAGGTCGAGGCCCAAGGAACGAAAGCAACACCCAGCAAGGCGGCCACAGGCCGTCGCCCAGACCCCCTCTTGGCTTGCGCCTAAGAAGGGGAATGGCGGGCATGATGTTCAACAGCCAACGCTAAGACGCACCGAGGAATTCGTGCGCATGTCACGAAAATCGTGCGTAGAATCTTGACTTGCTATATCATGAAATCAATTTCGTATTAGCAGGGAGGGGAGGCCGTCACCATGTCGCAGTGGACGTTTCTCACGAATCACGCGCAGGTTCTTCTGTGCATTGCGCGTAATGGCGGTCGCATGACGGCGCGGGAAATCGCCGGAATCGTCGGCATTACCGAACGTGCCGTTCAGCGTATTTTGGGTGATCTTGAGGAGGTGGGATATATCAGCCGGTTTCGGGACGGGCGGCAAAACCGATACGAGATTCACCCGGACCTGCCCATGCGTCACCCCCTGCAACGCGGGCGGGCGATCAAGGACCTGCTGGAATTATTGACGCTACCCGATCGGTAAACCACAGCGCATTTTGTCTCGGGTGCACCTGAATTAGCGTGTTGGCAATTACAGCGCTCGCTTGCCTCAAATGTGAGACTAGCCGGTCTCGCGGCCAAGCCACGCCCTCGGTACACCGGAGCGCGCATCCGCGGGTCGTGCCAGCACTGGGGTTCCAAAGGATGCACAACGCCTGAAGCCGAACACTTCCCAATTTTTAAGAAGGCCCTCTCAATAAACATCGTATAGAAGCTTCATGCTTGAGCACGCGGTAAGGTTCGTGCGTTGTGAGAGCTGTCGAGATGTGGTAACATTAAGCCGTTGTCTTTTTCGGGTTTTGAGCGTGTCATTGGTGTATCGCGACCCGGTCGGTGACCAGGCCTGCCTGCCGCGCTCGGATTCGGAGTGGGGGGATTGAGGCCCACTCTTTTCGCTTGAGATGGGCAAACGGGCGTTTGGCGACGAGGGGGATCTCGGATGAATGACGATTTGCTGAGCGCACTTGACGACCTGGAACGGGAAAAGGGCATCGATCAAGAAACGCTGTTTCAGGCCATTGAGTCGGCGCTAATTTCGGCCTACCGTCGAAATTTTGGGTCGGTCCAAAACGTGCGGGTGGGCATCGATCGGAAGTCGGGACAGACCCATGTCTATGCTCAAAAGACGGTTGCCGATCCGGTTACCGACCATCGGATTGAAGTTTCTGAGGAGGAAGCGCGAGCCGTGCAGCTTGATGCGCGGGTGGGGGACGTGGTGGAATGGGAGGTTACCCCGAAAAACTTTGGCCGCATTGCTGCGCAGACGGCGAAGCAGGTGATCGTACAAAGGATCCGGGAAGCCGAACGTGGCCTGATCTACGAAGAATATTCGCACTTGGCCGGAGACTTGGTCTCGGGGATCGTGCACCGCGGAGAGCGCGGTATAATTTTCGTCGATCTCGGTCGAACGGAAGCCATCATGATGCCCGGTGAACCCACGCCGTCGGAGGGGCTGCGACCTGGGGAACGTGTCAAATTCTATGTCGTAGAGGTGAAAAAGACCACCAAGGGGCCTCAAATCTACCTATCGCGCAGTCACCCCGGACTGATTAAGCGCTTGTTCGAGTTGGAGGTCCCCGAGATTCACGACGGCGTGGTAGAAATCAAGGCCGTTGCCCGCGAGGCGGGAGCGCGAACCAAGATCTCGGTGTGGGCGGAGGATGAAAACGTGGATCCCATCGGTGCCTGTGTGGGGCCTAACGGGTCGCGCGTAAAGTCGATCGTGCAGGAGCTGCGGGGAGAAAAACTCGATATTATCCGTTGGGACCCCGACCCCGTGGTTCTGGTGGCGAATGCCCTATCTCCGGCACGGGTAACGGACGTGCAAATCGACACGTTGAGCCGCCAGGCGCGGGTGATCGTGCCGGACAACCAATTGTCCTTGGGCATCGGTAAAGAAGGGCAGAACGCGCGGTTGGCCGCGAAGCTAACGGGATGGAAGGTTGACATCCGCTCGGAGTCGCAGGTTGGGCACGGGAGTTGGTAGGTGATGAAGACGCGTAAGATCCCCATGCGAACGTGCGTGGCGTGCCAGGCTAAGCGCCCTAAGCGCGAATTGGTTCGAATTGTGCGAACGCCGCAGGGGGACTTGGTCCTGGACCATAAAGGCAAGGTGTCCGGCCGAGGGGCGTATGTGTGCAATCGCAAATCGTGCGTAGGCGAAGCCATCAAAACCCGCCGGCTAGAACGGGCGTTGGAGGTCATTCTCACCGACGTCATGGTGGATGCGTTGTACCGTGATGTCGAAGGGGCATCGGATGGAGACATGGCTTAATTGGTTGGGGCTCGCCCGCAAGGCTGGCGCGCTGGCCCCAGGGACGCATCAGGCAGAAATGGCGATCAAAGACGGTCGGGCGCGAGTTCTGATTATCGCCGCTGACGCGGGAGCAGCCGTATATCGCAAGTATCACCTGTGGGCCCAGAACTACGCAGTTCCTGTCGTTCAGGCGGGGACCAAGAGCGACCTGGGCAGAGCAATTGGAATGGGGCCGCATGCGATTCTTGCGATATCGGACCCCAAGCTGGCGGAAAGAGTACTGGCAGCAGTGCAGCCTCAACAGGGGGGGATGGAATTTGGCGGAAAAGGAAAAAGACAAGATCCGGGTGTACGAGTTAGCCAAAGAGCTCAAGCTCGACAGCAAACGGCTGATCGACCTGTTGCATCGGCTGAAAGTCGAAAACATCAAGAACCACATGAGCACGGTGGAGCCCGAGGCCGTACAGACCGTTCGCGACATCATGCAGGGCAAACTGCCGCCGGAGCCGAAACCAGAGGCTCGGATCAGCAGCCCGACGGCCGTAGCGACGCACACAAGCCCCGATCCGGCAGGAAAGGCGGCCAAGCCCGCGGCACCCGTGGCCCGGCCGGCTCCCTCGCGCCCGGCCGGAGCAAATCCGCGCCCGGCCGGAGCAAATCCGCGTCCAGCCGGAACAAATCCGCGTCCAGCCGGCGGACGTCCCGCTAGCGCACCCGCACGACCGGCGGGATATCCCGCCCGGTCGGCAACCAGCAGCGGCGGGAGTTACGGCGGCCAAGAGCGTAGCCAGCGGCCGCAGCCGCGGCCGGACGCGGCGGGCCGTCCAGCGTCGAAACCCTATCGCGGGGGCGATACGTACGGCCATGGGCGGAGTTCGCCAAGAGGTGCGTCGAGTCCGGGAGCGCCGCGCCCTTCTCGGCCGCCGGGACCCCCTGGTGCCAACCGTGGCCCAGGCTCCGGAAGTCGTCCGGCTTCGTCGTCGTATGCACCGGCGCGCAACCCCGCCCGCCCGCCTGGCGCGGTGGGCGGGGCGCCATCGGGTGTCAGGCCGGTCAAAGAGTCCAGCCGGCGCAACAATCCCAAGGACCGTCAACGCAACGCTCGCCCCGCCGACCGCGGCTTTCGCGATTGGGACGAGGGCTTCGGCAATAGACGGAAGTCCAGGCATCGTGCCCATAGGGGACGCAGTGAGACGGCGATGCCGCCGGTTCAGCGCCACGTGGTGATCAGTGGTCCGGTGCTGGTTAAAGACTTGGCGGACCAGTTGGGGATTAAGAGTACCGAACTGATTAAACGGCTGATCGGCCTTGGGGTGATGGCGACGGTTAACCATGAAATCGACCGTGAAACGGCCGTTATCGTGGCCACGGAACTCGGAGCCGGAGTGCAAGAGCGTGCGAGCGTCCAAGAGCGCGAGGAAATTTTGATCCAAGGCGTCGAGGATGCTCCCGAGTCTTTGAAGGAGCGGCCGCCGGTGGTTACGGTGATGGGACACGTCGACCATGGGAAAACCTCGTTGTTGGATAAGATTCGTTCGAGCCGGGTAACCCAATCGGAAGCGGGCGGCATTACCCAGCATATCGGAGCCTCGGTGATTTCGTGGAACGACCATAAAATCGTTTTTCTGGATACCCCGGGACATGAAGCGTTTACGGCGATGCGGGCGCGCGGCGCTCAGGTGACGGATATGGCCGTCTTGGTGGTGGCGGCCGACGACGGCGTGATGCCGCAGACCGTGGAGGCGATTAACCACACCAAGGCGGCAGGAGTGCCCGTGGTGGTGGCGATTAACAAGGTTGACGTAGAAGGCGCCCAACCGGAACGGGTGAAGACGGAACTGACCCAGTATGAGCTGGTGGCCGACGACTGGGGCGGAGATATCATGATGGTTCCGGTATCTGCGCGCACCGGGGAGGGACTGGAACACCTGTTGGAGTCGATTGTGCTTCAGGCTCAGGTTTTGGAGCTAACCGCCAATCCGGACCGTCCTGCCCAAGGTGCCATTATTGAGGCTAAGCTCGACAAAGGGCGGGGACCGGTGGCCACCGTGCTGGTAAAACGCGGAACGCTCCGGGTGGGCGACGTCTTCTTGTCGGGAACGGTCTCTGGCCGCGTGCGGGCGCTCCTCGATGACCAGGGGCAGCGAGTTGACGAGGCAGGGCCGTCGATACCGGTTGAAGTCCTCGGCTTTAACGACCTGCCCAGTGCCGGTGACGATTTTGTTATCTTAAACGACGAGCGCCAGGCCAAGGCGATCGCCGACGCCCGGGCAGAACGGACGCGCCGGGCGAGCGACCAGGTCGCCCGCGGGGTAACCCTCGACGAATTCTATCAGCGCTTGAAGGACGAGGAAATTCGGGATCTCAACCTCGTTATCAAGGCGGATGTGCACGGTTCGGCGGAGGCGTTGTCACAATCGTTGACCAAATTGTCGCAAACGGAGGCCCGGGTGCGCATTCTGCATACCGGCGTAGGCTCGATTACGGAAACGGATGTGATGTTGGCCCAGGCGTCGGGGGCGATCATTATCGGCTTTGGCGTGGGACTGGAGTCGAAGGCGCGGCAGACCGCCGAGCGGGAAGGCGTTGACGTACGCACCTATCGCGTCATCTACGAGGTAATCGAAGACGTCGAGCGAGCCCTCAAGGGCATCTTGGCGCCGAAGTTCCAAGAGCTGGTGCTGGGCCGAGCGGAAGTGCGGGAAGTATTTCGGGTTCCCAAGGTCGGCGCGGTTGGCGGATGCTATGTGACGGACGGCAAGGTCCTGCGCACGGCGCGCGTGCGTGTCCTGCGAGATGGCACCGTCGTTCACGAGGGCCCCATCGCCTCGTTGAAACGATTCAAAGACGATGTGCGCGAGGTCGTTTCCGGATTTGAATGCGGAATTGGGCTGGAGAAGTTCAACGACATCAAGATTGGCGACGTCATGGAGGTGTTCACCGAAGAAGAGGTGAAGGCCAGTTAGGCAGGTGACCGGGAATGCAGTCCACGCGGGCGGAACGCGTCGCGCAAATGATGCAGAAGGAATTGGGCACGATGATTCAAAGGGAACTCAAGGATCCGCGGATCGGGTTTGCTAGCGTGACGCGGGTGGAGGTTAGTCGCGACTTGAGCGCGGCCAAGGTATTTATTAGCGTGCTTGGCTCGGCAGAAAATGCGGAAGACACTATGGCCGGGCTGGAGCACGCCAAGGGATTCCTTCGGGGAGAAGTGGGCCGCCGGCTACAATTGCGCCACGCACCTGAGATCAATTTTCGCCGCGACGAGTCGATTGATCGCAGCATGGCTTTGCAGCGGCTGATGCGGCAACTGAAGGAGGACAGGAAGGATTCGGATGATCCCTCGTAGCGAGGCGCTCAGCGGATGGCTGAATGTCAACAAGCCGTCGGGGATGACGTCGTTCGAGGTCGTGCGCCGAGTCCAACGCGTGGTTGGCCACCGCCAAGTGGGGCACGGAGGCACGCTGGACCCCGATGCGCGGGGCGTGTTGCCGGTTGCCGTGGGTTCGGCGACGCGTCTCTTGGAGTGGTGCGATACGTCTCCGAAACGCTATCGCGCACGGATGCAGATTGGCACCTTGACCGACTCTGGTGACGGCAGCGGACGGGTCACCGCACGGTCTGGACCTCCGTTTCCGAGTCGCCAGGCGCTGCTTGCGGTAGCCCCGTGGCTCACCGGGTCGGTGGCGCAAATTCCTCCCCAGGTCTCGGCGCTGAAGCAAGGGGGCGTGCGACTCTATCACCAGGTGCGCGAGGGACGGTCGGTGTGGCCCGCTCCCCGGCAAGTCGAGGTGCACCGGATCGACGTGTTGGGCGGAGCTGGGAATTGCTGGGACATTGAAGTGGAGGTCGGCCACGGCACCTACGTACGGGCCTTGGTCCGGGATTGGGCCGGGTTGGTGGGGCAGGCGGCCCACTTAGAAGCCTTGGAGCGCATCCAAGCTGGGGTGTTTCGACTGCCGGAAGCCATCCCGGTGGCTGACCTGGTGGACGCTTGGCCAGGCGCCCTGTGGCCGACGCCGTGGGCCCTGAATATCCCGCGGCGTCTCTTGCTGTCTGAGCATCGCCGGGCGGTGGCATCGGGCCGCCTGCTCAAAGAGTGGGCGGAGCTCTCTGGCGTCGTGGGTGAGGTAGCCTTGATTGACGGGGGCGAGGTGGCGTGCGTGATGGTTGGCCCCCCCTGGCGTTTTCGCAAGGTGTTGTTGCGCCCGGAGACCGAAGCGAATGCCAAAGACGGGACGGAGGCGGTCCATGGAGCGGATTGAGGAGGGAGTACGGGTTGCGCGCCCGACCGTGGTGACGATCGGAAATTTCGACGGCGTGCATCTGGGACATCGGCATTTGATCGCGCGGGCTCAGGCAATGGCCGAGGGGATGGGCCGGGACCTGGTCGTGGTCACCTTTGACCCGCCGCCCCGGACGGTGCTTGAACCGGAGGCGACGGGTTACGTGATCACGGCGATCGACATCAAGCTGGAATTGCTGGCTGACCTCGGCGTGCGCTGGGTGAAGGTCCTCCAATTTACCCCCGAGTTTTCCCGAATACCGGCCAAACGATTTTTGGAAGAGGAGCTGGGCGAAAAGCTTCAGGTCCAGGGTATTGTGGTCGGGCAGGACTTTTCGTTTGGGCATCGGGGACGCGGTACGCCGGCATTACTTAGGGCCTGGGGAGCCAGCCGCCGGGTGGCCGTCGAGGTGGTGGAGGCTGTCGCCGACGAGGACGGGACGGCCATCTCGAGCAGTCGCGTTCGGGCGGCGGTGCGCCGGGGTGACTTAGCCGCCGTCGAGGAGCTGCTGGGGCGACCGCTGCAGGTCTGTGGCCATGTGGTTTCCGGAGCGGGACGAGGGCGGCAAATCGGCGTTCCCACGGCCAACGTGCCGATAGACCGGTACCAGGTGATGCCGCCGTACGGAATCTACGCGGGCGAGGCGCGAGTGGGGCATAAGCGCAAGGATCCGGCGGTGGCCAGTTGGGGGGTACGGCCCACGTTTGGAGACTTGACCCAGCCGTTGCTGGAAGTGCATTTAATCGACACCGACGTGCACTTAAGGGGCGAGCTGTTGACGTTTCAATTCGGATCGTGGCTGCGTGAAGAACGGAATTTTTCGGAGGTCGACGAATTGGTACGCCAAATGCAAGAGGATATCGTCCAGGCGAAAGCTCGGTATTGAGGGAAGGCCGAGGCGTTGCGAAGTGGCCTGCCCGGCAAGCAAGCCCAAAGCACGCCGGGGGTTCATTGCTCGGCGAATTGTGCTTGTGCTACAATAATGGCTGCTTGGATTGGGGGCGGAGTATGGAGGTCACCGATTGGCGTGAGGTCGTCGGCAGGATTTCCGGAATTTGCGTGACCGGACAGTTTAAGCGTCTTCAAAGCGAACTGGAAGACCTATACCGCCGGGGAGGTTTGGTCGAGCCGGCAGCGCAGGCCTATCGCGATGCGCTGTTAGCTATCTTGGCGGAAGAAGACGAGGCCACGTCCTCAGCGAAAGTGCATTAGTCAGCATGCCATAAGGAAAGGAGGGTGAAAGGAAAGGATGGCATTATCGGAGGCAACCAAGCAGCGTATCATTTCCGAACACCGCATTCATGAATCCGACACGGGTTCGCCAGAGGTGCAGATTGCTCTGCTGACCCAACGAATTCAGGAATTGACGGAGCACTTGAAAATCCACAGCAAGGACCATCACTCGCGCAGGGGACTGTTGCAGATGGTCGGCCAGCGGCGTGCGCTACTCAATTATTTACGGTCGAAAGATGTCGCGCGATATCACCGCATCGTGGCGGAACTCGGACTGAGGCGATAGAGCGGGGGAGCCCGCTCTTTTCCGTTGAGGGGAGCAAAGCCAAGATGGTTAGGGTGTCACGAAAAAATAGGGGAGGTTCTATATGGTTCAAACCACCGAGCTGGTAGTCGGCGGTCGTACGATGGTGCTGGAAACCGGCCGAATGGCGAAGCAAGCCAATGGGGCGGTCTTGGTACGTTATGGGGACACGGCCGTTCTGGTGGCGGCGGTCGCTTCGCACCAGCCGCGCGAAGGCATTGATTTCTTTCCGTTAACCGTCGATGTGGAGGAACGGCTATACGCCGTGGGAAAAATTCCCGGCGGATTTATCAAGCGGGAAGGGCGACCCAGCGAACGGTCAATTTTGACCGCGCGATTGACCGATCGACCGATTCGCCCACTCTTTCCCGAGGGGTTTCGTCATGACGTCCATGTCGTGGCCACGGTGCTGTCCGTGGACTACGATCATTCGCCGGAAGTCTGCACCATGATTGGTGCGTCGGCTGCCTTGACGCTGTCCGATATTCCGTTTGACGGTCCGATGGGGGCCGTCGAAGTTGGACTGATCGACGGTCAACTGGTGATTAACCCCACTTCCGAACAGTCGAAACAGAGCGCGTTGAAGCTCATGATTGCGGGGACCGAGGACGCCGTGTCGATGATCGAGGCGGGAGCGAATATCATTCCCGAAGATCAGATGTTGGAGGCCATTTTCTATGGCCACCGGGAAATCCAGCGGATTGCGGCCGGTATCCGGGAGTTTCAGCTCCAGGCGGGTAAACCCAAGATGGATGTGCCGCTATTTCTTCCCGATCCGGAATTCGTGGAAATCGTGCGCGCCCGGGTAGAAGAAGCGCTCGACGCAGCCATGCGCACGGCGGACAAGTTGGAACGCGAGGCGAATATTGAGCGGGTCAACGAACAAATGGCGGATGAACTCACCGAGCTGTATCCCGATCAGGAACCATTTATTCCCACGGTGCTGAAAAAGATTCTTAAGGATGTGGTTCGCCGCGCCATCATCCGCGAAGGGTACCGTCCCGACGGTCGGTCTTTGGCCGAAATACGGCCGATCACGGTTGAGGTGGGGATTTTGCCCCGCGTGCACGGGACCGGGCTCTTTACCCGGGGACAGACCCAAGCGTTGACGGCGATGACGCTGGGACCGCTGAGCGACCAACAGATGCTCGACGGAATCGGGGAAGAAGAGTCCAAACGCTACATGCATCATTACAACATGCCGCCATTCGCCACCGGAGAAGCGGGACCCATGCGCGGGCCTAACCGTCGGGCGATAGGGCATGGAAATTTGGCCGAACGAGCCTTGGAGCCCGTGATTCCCCCGGTCAGCGAGTTCCCCTACGCGTTGCGCTTGGTCTCCGATATCCTGGAGTCCAACGGGTCGAGTTCGATGGCGTCCGTCTGCGGCAGCACGTTGGCGCTGATGGACGGGGGGGTTCCTATCACCGCCCCGGTGGCTGGCATTGCCATGGGGCTGGTGCAAAACGCGGAAGGACACGCCGTGCTGACGGATATTCAAGGCTTAGAGGACGCGCTGGGCGACATGGACTTCAAAGTGGCCGGCACGCGAACGGGGATTACCGCCATCCAGATGGATATCAAGATTCACGGTCTTGCCCGGGAGATTTTAAAAACGGCGCTGGAACAGGCCCGAGAGGCCCGTCTCTTTATCCTGGACAAAATGGCGGAGGCCATTGCGGGACCGCGTCCGGTCCTGTCGGTGCATGCGCCGCGCATTATCACCATCAACATCGACCCTGACAAGATCCGCGAGGTGATTGGCCCAGGCGGCAAAACCATCAATAAGATTATCGAGAGCACCCGGATCGGCGACAAGAAAGTCGATATCGATATCGAAGACGATGGTACCATCTACATTGCGGCGGTGAACGAAGAGATGGCCAAGGCGGCTATCGGCCTGATCGAGGATCTGACGCGGACGGTCGAAGTGGGCCAAGTATATCAGGGCCGCGTCACCCGACTCATGAACTTCGGTGCTTTCGTGGAAATCCTGCCGGGTAAGGAAGGTCTGGTGCATGTTTCTCAACTGGCCTACGAGCGTGTCCAGAGCGTGGAGGACGCGGTCAAGGTCGGCGATCAGTTGACCGTGAAAGTGGTCGAAATTGATCACATGGGTCGAATCAACCTGTCGCACAAGGATACCTTGCCGCCTCCCCCCGGATATATGGAAAAAACCGCGGTGGCCGGGGGCCGGGATGAACGCGGACCGCGACGTCCTCGCGACGGCGGTCGTCCGCCGAGCGGAGGCCGGGGCCGCCCGCCGCGGTGACGCGCAACGGCTGACAATCGATCAGGGCGTTGGCTTGACGAGTGGCTGAAGACGGGGCCGGCCATCCCGGCGTTCAGCCCGAGTCCGGTCGATGAGCGATGTTAGGGACTCCCGCTGCTCAGCGAGAGTCTTGTTGTGTTTGGCGGATCCTATCGCGGTGAATGTGACCTGCGAATCGGTTGCGCATCGATGGGATGGGTGGGATGCGCAATCATCAGGACGCGCGAAAATTGCCAGAATATCCCATGCTATGCGAGAGACCATTCTCCGGAAAAATACATAGTAGGGAAAGCATGGGGCTAGGATGGTCTCGGCGGCAATGGCGCTCCATGGGTTAACGACGTCCTGGGCATCCACGTAAAACGGTACGGAGCGTTGCCGTTGATGCACAACAAACCGCGTGGGATCGATGGCCCATTGCATTGCTTCGGCAATCTGCGGATAGGACTAGACGGCCGAGTCAGGGTGCTGTTGCAATCTCTGCTGGAGTTGTGCGATGGCAGCAGCTTTCGTGTTCTTCGTAGGTTGGGGCCTCGATAAGGTTGGGGAGGAGGGGGCGGTAGCGCGACCGATAGACACCGCTAGCTGTATGCTACCCTGAACCAGTCAGAGCGAGATTAGGGTTGAACGGTTGAAACAATGGTCACGGTGGCGGCGAAAACCACTACGATGCTGCCCCAGGACCAATATCGCAAGGCGCTCACTTCTTGTCGCATACTGGCCAAGTCTTGCTTAACCTCTTGCCGCAGATTGGCCAAGTCTTGCTTAACTTCCTGGCGCAGGGCACTCATTTCTTGCCGTAGTCCGTTGATGTCTTGCCGTATCACATCTTGATTATGCTGAATGTTATCTAAACGGCTGAGTATCAGTTGGCTAATGCTTACCTTTTCTCCAAAATCCGTCGCAGACGATGAGGATTCTGAAGTGGGTTCGGGCGCCATCACCATCACGATCCTCTCCTGCTTGCTATTCGCAGTATAACACAGAGCATGGCGTGGATTCTGGTCGACGCGTGCCGAAGGTTCAGAACAACGCTCGCGTCGCGGAAGTCTTCCCACAAGCCCCCACCTCGGGCCAACGGATCGGATGGGGGTATTACCCGCTATGAAAAGCAGGCACCTCGAACCCCGGTACTTCCGGCGGGCGCCGTGCAGGCAGCCTAAGTTGCAAGGTGGGAATACCCTTAACGCTCTGGTTGCTTGGGTGAGTTTGGACGACATCGAGATACGGCAATTTGATCAGCAAATCCTCTGTACCAGCTGCTGTATCTAATCCGAGCCATGGGTTGCGGACTGAGTGATTGAGAAACCCAGGGTGCGCAAAATGTCCCACAGAACTTCAGATCCGCCTGGTTAGACACACTTGTCGTAATCTCTTTCGGCCCTTCTCGGCTTCTCACGAGACCCGCTCATATGAGGCGGGCCACCTCAAAGGGGTTCCTGAGTGCAGGTGATGGCCTACTGACGCGCGGTTGAGGGTTCTGCCGCCACCTGTCAGAGGTCCCTCGAACAGAACCGCGTCCTCAGGAATTCGTCCTCTTTGCGGTCTATCCTGGTCGGAACCGGCATAGAAAGGCACGGGAGGGAAGTCCCATGTGGATATGGGTGGTGTCGTTGCGTTCGCTGCAGGCGAAAATGATCTATTTTTTCCTGCTCATTCTGCTAGCGGCCTCGATCTTGGTGATGCGCATGCCTGCCTCCCGGCCCGTTTCATTGCCTGCGGGGAATCGGACGAGTCCGGTCTACCGGGTGGCGACGACGAAACGCGTGGTCGCGCTGACGGTCAACGTTGTCTGGGGAACCCAGTATGTAGACCCGATTCTGCACATCATGCAAGGCGATCGGGTGCGAGGGACCTTTATGTTGGGCGGTGCTTGGGCGACGGCACATCCGGAGTTGGTGCGAGCGATCCAGAGCGCCGGGATGGAACTCGGCAACCATGGCTACGCGCATCGCCATGTCAATCAGCTCTCCTATGAGCAAAACCTGACCGAAATCGAGCGTACCAACACCGCGGTGGCGGGCATTACCGGGGTGCTACCCAAGGTGTTTGCGCCGCCTTACGGAGAGTATAACGCCACCGTGTTGCGTGCCTCCGCAGCGGCCGACATGCCCTTGATCATGTGGACGATAGACACTGTAGACTGGCATCCCTCATCATCCCCCTCGCTCATCGTCAATCGCGTGCTGCGTAAGCTCACCCCAGGCGCCATCGTGCTGATGCATCCGACCGAGCGTACGGTAGCCGCCTTGCCGGAAGTGATTGCGGGGATTAAACGTCGAAACTATCAATTGCTGACGGTGTCGAAGATTCTCGCGACGGGCACTCCGTTGGGGGAAAATTGACAGCGCGTTTCCGCGAATGTGGCCCGGGGATGGCGGGTCGGTGTTCGGGACAGCGCAGAGTCAAGTGCCGCCAGCTTAGCCGTCGAACACTCCACGAGGCACGTTCGGCGTTTCGCACTCCGCTAGCCGTTGTGTCCGGTCAGTGCATTGGGCCGGGCACGACAGGCGTGATAATAACGTGGTATCATCGTCGGAGGCAGATGAAAAAGCGTTGGGAGGGGTCTAGACGTAGAAATTGTGACCGCAAAGTCCGGCTTGGGTTGGGGTTGGGATAGGTCGCCGACGACCGGGACGTCAGCCTTCGGTATCTTTGTCGACGTCGGGTCCCGCGATGAAGCTCCCGACCAGTGGGGAGCCGCCCATTTTTTGGAACACGCCGTGTTCAAAGGAGCGGGCGAGTTGGGCGGACGTCAACTGGCCGAGCGGTTCGATCGCTGGGGAGCGGAGGTCAACGCCTTTACCACCCGGGATTATACGTGTTTTTACGGAAAAGCCATGGATGCCAAGCTGGGAGACGTCTATCAATTGGTCCGCAGCATGATCGACCGCCCCTGGTTGACCGACGATGATATCGCCCGGGAACGCCAGGTGATTCTGGCGGAAATGGCAGATGCCCAAGACAGTGCCGAGGACCGCGTGGAAGAAGGGTTGTTGTATGCCCTTTTTGGCGATGAACGGCTAACCCATGACATCCTGGGCACGGCCGAGGGAGTCCAAGCCTTCACCCGTGATGATCTGGTTGCCTTTCACCGCCAGCATTACCGGCCGGAGCGGATGGTGATCGCGCTGGCCGGCGAGGCGGGTCGGCACCTGGTGCCCAGCGTGGACGGCAGGGAATTTCGTCCCCGGCCTCGCCCCCGGCCCATTCCGCGTGCCGAGGCACGCGAAGTTCTGATAGAGGAAGACCGCGAGCAGGTGGAAATGCTTCTTGGGGTCCCGGCGCCCGGCTTGAATGCTCCCGAGGCTTATGGGGTGGATGTGCTAACCAGCGTCTTGGGCGGGCAAACGTCGTCACGGTTGTGGCAGCGCCTTCGGGAGGCGGAGGGGCTGGTGTATTCCATCAGTGCCGACTATCAGGCCGAACTGGACTGGGGCATCATGACGGTTAGCCTGGCGGTGCATCCCGGCGGCATCGCCAAAGCGCTGGCCGCGGTCGGCGAGGAGCTCGCGCGAGCCAGAAGCGAGGGATTTGGGACCGACGAGTTGGAGCGCGGGCAGATGCAATTGCAAGCCGGTCTGCGATTCGGCTTAGAGACGGTGGATCGGCGGATGTTGCGGCTAGGCCGCCATTTGTTGAGTGAGCGTCTGCCCCCCGCGCCCGAGGCGATGGATCGCGCGTGGCTGGCGATTACCACCGATGATTTGTCCACCCTGATGCAAAGCCTTTGGGGGCAGCCGGAGCGGATTGGATTCAGCGCATTTGGTCCGCTTGGCGGACGAAAGAGTTTACGCGCCCTATTATAGCCTCCAGCCCGATCGCATATCCTGAGCCAGGGGGTGATCGGATGCGCTTCACCGAGCTCGCCAACAAAGAGATCATCAGTTTGAACGACGGGGCGCGGTTGGGGCCTATTGGTGACGCCGATCTCGCGTTTGACGAAGCCACTGGGCGAATTCTTACCATTCTGGTGCCTCCTCGGTCGCGATTTGCGCGGGCAGGGCAGATGCGTGAGGTGCCTTGGTCTGCCGTGCGCCGGGTGGGTCCCGAGGTCATTATCATTGATATGGTGGATATGGATATGCATCCGCGACGGCAAGAGTGATGTCGTGCGGGTCTTGGTGACTGGATGCCGACAGAACCTTTCACGGCCAACCTGCGTGGGAAAGGAGACCAATCCGAGCGCAGGTTGGTCGGTGATGGTGTTCGCGTGAAATGCGCGGCAATCGCGCATACTGTGAGCAACGCCGACGATCGCCGCCGGCGACGTCGGACGACGAGACAGGAGGCAGTTTATGCTCACAGCCCATCGTATGCAGGCACTCCCACCGTATATTTTTGCGAAGATTGACCAAGAGGTTCGGGCATTGGAACGGCAGGGCCGCTCGGTCATCGACCTGGGGATTTCGGATCCCAACCAGCCACCTCGGAATTCGGTTACCCGTGCCTTGTCCGAGGCATCAACCACCCCTGCCAGTCATCGCTACCCGCCAATCCGCGGTGCCGAGGCGCTGCGCCGCCAGATCGCCGACTGGTATCGTCGCCGCTTTCAGGTCGACCTCGATCCCGACCGTGAGGTCCTGGTGACCCTGGGTTCCAAGGAAGCCTTAGTGCACTTGAGCTTGGCGGTTGTCGACAGAGACGGCGTGGTGCTGGTGCCCGATCCCGGCTATCCCGCCTATTTCATGCCGCATGCGCTGTTCGGCTTCGATCAGGCGACGGTTCCCTTGACCCGCCGACACGGGTTCCTGCCGGTGGTGTCTACGGTCCATGCTGGCGATTTGGAACGTGCGCAATTAATGTATGTCAATTATCCCAATAATCCTACCGGAGCCGTGGCCAGCCGCGAATTTTGGAACGACTTGGTTCGCGAGGCAAGGCGGTGGGATTTCGTGATTTGCTCCGACTTGGCGTATGCCGACCTGATTTACGAAGGGCGCGCGGTCAGCGTGCTGGAAATCCCCGAGGCGCGTGCGGTGTCGGTAGAGAGCATTACGTTTTCAAAATCCTATAACATGCAAGGCTTTCGCCTGGCGGCGATGGTCGGCTCGGAAGAAATCCTGGATGCCCTGTGGCGGGTCGAGAGCCAGATTAACAGTGGAGTCTATAGCGCCATTCAATCGGCTGGTGTGCGGGCGATGCTCGACGGTCCCGATCCGGAGGTGCTGGAAAGTTATCGAGAACGTCGGCAGCTGCTCGGCCAGGGCCTGGCCGAACTAGGCCTGGAATTTGAATGGCCGCGAGGGGCGGTCTATTTCTGGGTGAAGATTCCCTCCGGATGGCCCGAATCGGAAACGTACGCCAAACGCTTGCTGCAGGAAGCGGGGGTTGCGGTTACCCCGGGGACGGCATTTGGCCCGTCAGGGGCGGACTATATTCGGGTGTCATATACCCGTCCGCTCAACGATCTCACGCAGGCTTTACGCAAATGGAAAATACTGTCACAACACACGGCGCTCGATAGGAAATAATTGGATATGGTCAACGCTGGTCGGTGTCGCACCTCGTAGATTTCGCGTCCGTATACTGCTAGCAGCCTAGGTTAACGAGGTGAGCGCAGTGCGGAAATTAGTGGTAGCTGGGGGCGACGCCAGGGACCGTCAGGTGGCAATTCTAGCTCTTAAAGCCGGCTGGGCGGTGTGGAGCTGGGGATTTGCTCTCGACGCAATGGAAGAACTTACCGCGCCCGATTCCTATCCCGAAGGCGCTGTCCTACTGGGACCGGTGGCGGGTATCGACGAGGACGGCCACATTGCGACCGCCAACGGATGCCTTCACGTCAGTTGCGACATCTTGCGCCGCATCGGCTCTGGGGGATGGGTGGCGGCGGGAAAACTCTCCGCCCCGATGGTCGCTTGTGCGCGATCACTAGGCATTCAGACCCTCAGTTATCTCCAAGCCGAAGAGTTCGCCTGGCAAAACGCCGTGCTCACCGCCGAAGGGGCCATCGGGGAGGCCATCGGCGCTAGCGGATACGGCCTCTATGCACGGCCCATGGTCGTTCTAGGCTACGGCCGGGTGGGTTCGGTGCTCAGTCACCGTTTGCGGCGGCTTGACGCCGAGGTGCGCGTCTTGGACGCTGATGCAGTTCATCGCGCCCAGGCTCGAAGCTTCGGAATGGCGGTTCACGACATCGACCCGGCTTGCGCTAGTGGCGCAGACCTGGTCTTCAACACGATTCCCTATCCGGTTATTACCCGGGATTGGGAGCGCGTGCTCATGGACACGGTGGTCTTTGAGCTAGCCTCCCCACCGGGCGGCGTGGCACCGGAGGTCGATCGGTCCAAAGTCTCGGTCCGGCCCTTGCCGGGAATTCCCGGCCGAGTGGCGCCCAAACGGGCCGCCCAGATCATCTGGGAGACGGTATGGCCGATAGGCAGTCGCATTGACACCAGAGAGGAGCAGGGAAATGAGCGCCCTGGATAACGTTCGGATTGGGGCCGCGCTGGCGGCATCCCATTGCAACATGGCCCGCGCTGTGGCTACAATGAAAGAACTGGTAGCCAACGGTGCGGACGTGACTCCGATTGTGTCCCAGAGTCTGATGCAAGAGACGACACGTTTCGGTACGCCGGAACATTGGCGGAACGAAATTTTGGAGACCACCGGTCGGGAACCTTTAACGCGGATTCCTGAAGTGGAGCCGAGCGGGCCCAAGCATTGGTTTGACGTGGTGCTAGTGATGCCGTGCACGGGTAACACGCTGGCTAAGCTCGCTAACGCGATCAATGACTCGCCGGTGACCATGGCCGTGAAGGCGCAGTGGCGCAACGGACGGCCGGTGGTGTTGGCGATTACCTCCAACGATTTGTTGGGGATGAATGCGGTCAATTTGGGTCGGTTGCTGGCGGTACGCAATTTATATTTCATTCCGTTCGGTCAAGATGATCCGGTCAATAAACCGCGTTCGTTGGACGCGCACGTGGAACTCGCCGTCCCCGCCGTTCTCGCTGCCTTGCAAGGCGAACAAATTCAGCCCATGCTGGTACCATGGGGTTAATCGAGCGAGGTGGAGAACGTGCGTGGATTACGAGTAGCGGTATTGGGCGCGACAGGACTGGTTGGGCAGACGATTCTGAAAGTGATGGAAGACCGTGAACTTCCCGTGGAACAACTCGTGCTGCTAGCCACGGATGGGAAGGGCCGGGAAATTTCGTTTGGGGGACGGTCCATTGCCGTAGAATCGGTGGAGTCGATGGATTGGCGACGGGTCGACGTGGCATTTTTTGCCGCGAGCAACCCGGCCAGTCAGCGATGGGCGCCAGAGGCGGCCCGGCACGGGGTGACGGTTGTCGACAAGTCGAGCTTTTTTCGGATGGACCCGGCGGTGCCTCTGGTGGTGCCGGAGGTGAACCTAGAGTCGGTTGGTGACGCCCGGATTATCGCTAGTCCCAACTGCTCCACCATTCAGCTGGTGGTAGCCCTGAATCCACTGCGGCAACACTTCGGCATACAGCGCGTGATCGTGTCCACCTATCAGGCGGTCTCCGGAACGGGGCGTGACGCCGTCGACGCCTTGGACCGTGAGAGCCGGGGCTACTTGGCGGAGGAGGCGGTGGAACCCAGCGTCTATCCGGTACCCATCGCTTTTAACGTGTTGCCGTACTGTGACCGGTTTCTGGACGATGACTACACCGGCGAGGAGTGGAAGCTCACCCGGGAGACGCAAAAGATATTTGACCAGCCGTTGGCCGTATCCGCCACGGCGGTGCGGGTGCCGGTATTTGTCAGCCATAGCGAGAGCGTTTACGTGGAGTTGGAGGACAACGTCCGGTTGCCGGAGGTCCGGGACGTGTTGATGAACGCTCCCGGCATTCGCGTGGTCGATGACCCTGGAACCGGGCTGGTGCCCACGCCACGAGCCGCTGCCGATCAGGATCTGGTCTGGGTCGGGCGAATCCGTCGAGATCTGCATCATCCGCGAGGACTGCATTTGTTTGTGGTGGCGGACAATCTGCGAAAAGGAGCGGCGACCAACGCGGTTCAGATCGTGGAGGGTCTAGCCCACCGCTGGCGATAGGAGGGCGGCATGGGGATCATCGTACAAAAATTCGGTGGGACCTCTGTCCGGAACATCCATGCGAGGCGCCGCGCGGTGCAGTGGATCGAGCAAGCGGTCGATCAAGGCAATCAGCCGGTGGTGGTCGTCTCTGCGATTGGCCGTGCCGGAGATCCTTACGCCACCGATACCCTGTTGAGCCTGGTAACTGAATTCGAAAGCCAGTCCCAACAAGAAAACGACTTGCTGGCGGCCTCGGGGGAGGTCATCAGCGCGGTGGTTTTGGCGACGATGCTGCGTAGTGCCGGCTTGCCCGCGGCGGCCTTCACCGGCGGCCAAACCGGCATCATTACGGACGAGAATTTCGGTGATGCGCGGATACTGGAAGTCGACCCCGGGGCGGTGCGTGAATCTCTGCAACGGGGGGTGATTCCTGTCGTGGCGGGATTTCAGGGGGTCACCCGCCAAGGTGCCGTAGCGACCCTGGGCCGGGGAGGGAGTGATACCACGGCCGTAGCGCTCGGCGCAGCCTTAGAGGCTGACCGGGTGGAGATTTATACGGACGTCGACGGAATCAAAACCGCCGATCCCCAAATTGTACCGGAAGCCCGCACGATTGCCCGCTTGGATTACGACGAGGCATTTCAGTTGGCCAGCCTAGGGGCTCGCGTCATTCACCCCCGGGCGGTGGAACTCGCCCGGCAATTTCAGATGGCCCTCGCCATCCGATCCACGTTCGAAGATTTGCCGGGAACATTGGTCGGCAACCACGACTCCTACTCGGATGACTGGGGCCGGCGGCGAACGGAGTGTTCGGTGACCAGCATTACTCAGCTGAACGGATTGGCGCTTTTTGACGTCAAGCAGCCCGCCGCCATGCGGCCGGGATGGCTGAGCGACCTGTTTCAGGAACTGGGTCAGGCGTCGGTGTCGGTGGATTTAATAAACCTCTTTCCTCACCAAGGCTATTTCTGTGTCCGCGAACCGTTGACGGCATCGACCGAATCCGTCCTCGACCGGCTCCAGGTCCCGTATCAGCGGTTTGCCAACCGCTCGAAAGTGTCGGTTATCGGCACCGCGATTCAGGGTTTGCCGGGCATCGTCGGCAGCATGATGGCCGCCTTGGCTGAGGCGGGGGTGGAGGTCCTGCAATCCGCCGATTCCCACTTAACGGTCAGCCTGGTGGTGCATTCCAAGAGCGCGAATGCAGCCGTTACGGTCCTACACCACCACTTTGGACTGGATCACGTCTGAGCCCGCCGCGGGGCCGGTAAGCATGACCGGCCCCGCAGAGTTCGGTGGAGGCCGACCAAGCCGGCCCTTGTCCGAATTTCCTCCGGTTGCGTAATTTTGTCCCGATAGCGTATAATATCGTTTAGATACGTATTGCTCGGCGGTGACAATGCACCCTAAGCCGGACGCGGAACGGGTCCTATGGCGTCTGGAGAGGATGGGTGCTTTAGAATGCCCCGTGGCATGAGGCCCTAGTGGAATACCTAGGGTCCATTCATGTGTGGTGTCTGTTTGTAAAAATAAGGCGGAGGTGCTCTTTAATTTATGGCTAAAGTGGGTCCAGGCAAGGTACAATTTATCCCCTTAGGGGGGCTTGGCGAAATCGGCAAGAACCTTGCCGTGCTGGCGCATGGAAACGATATGGTGTTGATTGACTGCGGTCTAGCGTTTCCTGAGGAGGACATGCCGGGGATTGATATCGTCTTACCAGACATTACCTATCTTCTGGAAAATCGGGAGAAGATTCGGGGGATTTTTCTCACCCATGGGCACGAAGATCACATCGGCGCCGTGCCGTATGTGATCAAGCAACTCAATGTTCCCGTATATGGCAGCCGGTTGACCATGGGCATGCTGGAAATGAAGCTGCAGGAACATGGAGTGACCCTGCACCCGAAATCGCGGACCGTGCGGGACGGGGAAACGGTGCGGGCGGCAAGTTTTTCGGTCGAGTTTTTCCGGGTGAATCATTCCATTCCCGATGCGATGGGCTTGATTGTGCGCTCAGCCGTGGGGACCGTGGTGCACACGGGGGATTTCAAATTTGATCACACGCCCGTCGACGGCGAGGTGGCGAATTTTCATAAGTTGGCCGAACTCGGCAAAGAGGGTGTCCTCTTGCTGTTGGCGGACAGCACGAATGCCGAAAAACCCGGCTTTACCCCGTCGGAAAGGACGGTGGGGCAAACCTTGGACCACATCATTGGTCATGCCGAGGGGCGGGTGTTGGTTGCGTCGTTTGCATCCCAGGTGCATCGCATTCATCAGGTGGTGGCGGCTGCGGTGCACTATGGTCGCCGAGTCGGCGTGGTCGGGCGCAGCATGGAAAACGTGGTCGAGAAGGCGAGGGAACTTGGCTATCTGAAGTTTCCTGACGAGACCTGGGTCGATATCGATGCGCTGAACAAATTGCCAGCCAACAAGCTTCTTATTTTGACGACCGGCTCGCAGGGTGAACCCATGTCGGCGTTGACCCGCATGTCGACCTCGGACCACAAAAAAGTGGAGATCATCGCGGGAGACACGGTCATTATTTCGGCGACGGCGATTCCTGGCAATGAACGGTCGGTTTCGCGCACGATTGACAATCTTTACCGGCGCGGGGCCGCGGTCTTTTACGGCAGCGGGACAGGAATTCACGTGTCGGGTCATGCGTGTCAGGAAGAGTTGAAGCTGATGCACAATTTGATTCGACCGAAGTTCTTTGTTCCCGTGCATGGAGAGTATCGGCATCTCATCCACCATGCCCAAATTGCGCGCTCGCTGGGCATGGATCCGAGTCATGTTTTGGTGGGCGAGAACGGGGAAATTTTTGAATTCGATCGCGATCATGGCGCCATCGTGGGCACCGTGACCTCAGGACGCGTGCTGGTGGACGGGGTCGGCGTGGGCGATGTGGGGAACATCGTGCTCCGCGACCGCAAGCAGCTGTCCAACGATGGCATTCTCATCGTGGTGGTGGGCATGGACGGCCAGTCGGGGCTCATGGTGAGCGGACCCGACATCGTCTCCCGCGGCTTTGTCTATGTGCGCGAATCGGAGGCCCTGCTGGAGGAAGCGCGGCAGCGGGTGAAGACCGCCTTGACGTCTATGGAGGGCAATCATCTGAGTGAATGGTCGGCGATTAAATCGATTGTCCGGGACACCTTAGGGCGTTTTCTTTGGGAGCGGACGCGCCGTCGACCGATGATTTTGCCCATCATAATGGAAGTCTAAGCATCCGTCGACGGCAAGGAATTCCAACGCTACCGGGTGCCCGGCGAGGAACTTTGCGTGCAAACCGAGCGGGTCCCGTATCATGATGAACCTTTAGGGCGTGTCTGGCTGGGCAGCCAGGATCCTGCGTGCAAACGCCGCGAAAGGAGCAGGCCCACGCAGCCCTTCATGCCCTGGCCAGCGCGGGACAGCTGCTCGCCGGTACGCAGGGCAATAGGGTACCGATGGCCGACGCCCGCTTGCCGCAAGCCCCAGGCGCATAACGCCGCGCACCCGGAATCTTGCCCCCCGCGGGGGGCAACGTGTGGATCGACGAGGTCGGTGTGAAAAAGCAAAAACCCCACGGGAAGGTCCCCGGGTGTCCGCTGAACCGCCGGCCACGGGGGCTTGCCAGCCCTGACGGTGTCCCCGCCAAAAGCCGAGACCCCGGCGAAAAAGCCAGCGAATCGGTGCATAATTCGATCGTTCTTGTCCAAACCACCGCTGTCTGGTATGTTTTGAACGGACTGCGAACGGTGTCCGCGTGCTGCGCCTGCTGCGTTCTTGCGCCCCAACCGCGTGCTGTCGACCCCGTATTTACAGGGTTTCGTTGACGGGCAGCGCATCCTGCACGCGGCAATGGTCGAAGGCTCAGCTGGGCTCGGGTCGAAATGCATCATGCTCGATGGATGTCCTCTGACGGAGAAAGATGCCAAGGAACTCCGTACCATCTTGCAAGGGTCCAAACTTCGCCTTGCGGTGCGCTCGCGCCGCTTCATCGCCCCAACCCTCAACGACCGCCAAGTCGCCCGCGGCCGCCTTAAGCCGGTAAGAATACCATCGCCTCCGTTAAGCGTCCTCAGGGTCGGCGTATCTTGCAGCGCGGTCGTGCGAATCCTCGTCGCCTGCTTGCTCGGCCAGCAATTGTTCGGGAATCATTCGTTGAGCACGGATGCGGCGACCTCCACCACGCGATACGTGACTTGGCGAAGGTATGAGCCAGGCCGTCGGCGGTGACCGCTCGGTCTCGGCCTGCAAGAGGTGACCGCGGGCTCCGGTCCTTGTCTGCGCGCGATGGTCCACGGTGGGCCGCGCTGCGTTCTAGAATTGGCGGTGCAGTTCAAGCCGGCTGCGGTATGAAAACTCCCTCGGTATCGCAACACTAAGCGTGGCCATTCGGTGGAGGAGGAATAGCATGCGTCACCCGCATTTGGGGCAAGACCAATCCGATCAACCGGAGACGAGCGAAAACGAGACACGGCCACATAAGACGCGTACCGGGGAAACTGTCGTGGAATTCGGCACGACCGAGGTTCCCAAGGCGAAGTCTTCGATTCACACCCTGATTATTATCGGCCAAATTGAAGGTCATGTTATCCTGCCCTCCCAGAACAAGACCACCAAGTATGAGCATGTCATCCCGCAATTGGTCGCCATCGAGGAAAACCGTGACATTGAAGGTCTGCTGGTGATCCTCAATACGGTCGGCGGAGATGTTGAAGCCGGTTTGGCGCTGGCGGAGATGATTGCGAGCTTGTCCAAACCGACGGTATCCCTGGTTCTTGGCGGAGGGCATTCGATCGGGGGACCCGTTGCGGTGGCGGCTAGGTATAGTTTCATCGCGCCCACGGCTACGATGACCATCCATCCGATCCGCATGAGCGGTCTCGTGATCGGAGTGCCGCAGACCTACGAGTATATGGACAAGATGCAAGATCGCGTGGTCAACTTCACGGTGCAACATTCCCGCATCAGCGAGGAAAAATACCGGGAGCTGATGGTTCGAACCGGGGAATTAGCGCGGGATATCGGAACGGTTTTAGTGGGTCGGGATGCGGTGGAGGTTGGCCTCATCGACGCGGTTGGGGGCGTCGATGAGGCCCTGCGCAAGTTGGGCGAGATGGTGAAACCACGGCCAACCAAAACACGGCGTGGGCGCCGGCATCCGGCCCCGGACACGCCCGACCCACCGTCCGATCCGTCCTGACCAAGGGCATGCGGCAGGCCACGAAAGGCAAGGAGGCGCACAGATGTTATATACCACGGTGCCCTGGTGGGTAATCTTTCCCGCCGGCTGCGACAACGAGCGTGAGCGGGTGTTGATGACGGTCGATGGCAGGCAGTGTCTCGTTCGTCGCGGCGTGGACGGACGCCCGCGAATTGAGCGCTTACTGTCTACCGATCCGATGGATTTCTTGGATGCACGATTTTTTCCCGAAACTCCCTTGGATTTGCAGTTCTGAGTGCCTGCAGAGCCGGATAACACTCCTAGTAGGCGTTAGGACAAGGGAGGCGATCCGGTGGGCACAGTGTGGTGGCTGGGAGTGGTCCAGGGACTGACCGAGTTCTTGCCGGTCAGTTCTTCGGGCCACTTAATGGTGCTGCGCGCCCTTTGGGGCTGGGGACCGCCCGGACTCGTCTGGGAGGCGTGGCTGCACGGGGGTACCTTGATTGCGGTCATTGCCGGCTATCGACGAGAAATCGGGGAGATGCTGCAGGGACTTGTGCATGGCCGCCGGCGGGACTGGGCGGAAGTTGAACGGATCGCCGTGGCAACGCTTCCCGCCCTGTTGGTGGGCGGTGGGCTTTCGGCTCAACTCTCGGCACTGTCCCTGCCCGGGGCTGTCGTGGGAGGATGGCTGGCGACCACGGTCTTGATCTGGGCGACGCCGGGGGCAGGGGGTCGATCGGGACGTATCGCCGACCTGACCTGGCCCGCCACCCTGATTATCGGGGGTTTTCAAGCCTTGGCGCTCTGGCCAGGACTATCGCGATCGGGCTCGACCCTGTTTGCTGGCCGTCGTGCGGGGCTGTCGCCCGCGGAGGCAGCCCGGCTCTCCTTTTGGATGGCGATTCCCACCGTATTGGGGGCCATCTTGCTGACCTTGATCGAAGATCCACTGGGATTTGGTAGAATTTCCGGAATATGGCTGCTGGGATTGATCGTGGCCGCCGTAAGCGGTATTTTTGCGATAAAATGGGTGCGTAAGCTGTTGGCGAGTCCGCGTGGATATCACGGGTTTGGCTGGTATACGCTGACTTGTGCGCTGATCCTGGGACTCGCCCTTCCGGTCGGCCGATAGGGGAATCGAGGTGGGCAAATCACATGCGCAGGGTATGGGAACAAATCGGTCCTGAAATGCGGCGGGAACTGGGCGGTATTTTCCTGATGGCCCTGGGCTTGGTGGGGTATTTGAGCCTTTTGACGGCTCGGGGCTGGGTTTCCCGGGACCTCCGGGGCGCCCTGACGGCCATATTTGGCCTGACCGCTTGGATCGTGCCCGGCCTGGTGATTGTCGCCGGCGGTCTTCGCATTTGGGACCGTCCGTCGTTTACTGGGCATCGGCGCGGATGGGGCGTACTGATCGCGGCCTGGGCGGTGATGAGTCTAACGGCGATGGTTGACCGACTTCAGGCTGGTTTTCTCGGCGGAGAAAGCGTGCGCCTGCTCCGTGCGGCGGTCGGGGTGGGTGGCACCGTGGTGATCATCACGGTGGCGTGCGTGGTCGCGGCGCTCCTGATTACGGGCATTCCGTTTTCGCGGGCGGTGGCGGGTGCGCTCGCCGGCCTCCAAGAGGGCGCTCGGCGGACGGGCCACGTTGTCCGAGCGATCGCCGTCGCCCTGGCCGACTGGTTGTTCCCGGTTACGGCGAGCCCCGCTGTGGCGCCGCCGATGAAACCACGCAAGACAGCCAAACCCCATCCAAAATCCCTGCCTCTCCAGGTTACCGAGTCGGCGGCCGTAGTCCGCCCCGCTGAACCTGCCCCGTCGAAGATCGTCGTGCCGCCACCGCCAGCGGGAGGCGGTTATCACCTACCGCCGCTCTCCATTTTGGCCGGAGGGATCGCGGCACCAAACCGCTCCAGCCGATCCGGCCCAACCGCCGCCGAACGGGCGGAGGTTTTGCGCTCCTCGCTAGAACAATTTGGGATTGACGTCAAGATGGGAGAGGTCAGCCAGGGACCAACCATCACCCGATTTGAGATTCAACCGCCACCTGGCGTCAAGGTATCGCGCATCGTCAATTTGGCCGACGACATTGCGCTGTCGCTGGCGGCGGCCGGTGTTCGCATCGAAGCGCCCATCCCCGGGAAGTCCGCCATCGGCATCGAGGTGCCGAATGCTGAAGTGACCCCGGTTCTTTTGCGTGAGGTTTTAGAAGACCGCGCATTCGTCAATGCTCCCTCGCCGCTCACGGTTGGCTTAGGCAAGGACGTGGCGGGCGCCCCGGTGGTCGCGGCGCTGGATGCGATGCCTCATCTCTTGGTGGCGGGGTCCACCGGCTCTGGGAAAAGCGTCCTCATTAACGTGCTGATTTCCAGTTTACTCTTTCGTGCCAAGCCGGATCAGGTTCGGCTTTTACTCATCGACCCCAAGGTGGTGGAATTATCGGTATACAACGGCATCCCCCATTTACTCACGCCGGTGGTGACCGACCCCAAAAAAGCGGCCATGGCATTGAAATGGGCCGTACACGAGATGGAACGGCGCTACCGCCTCTTCGCCGAGGCCGGGGTGCGGGATGTCCTGCGCTACAATCAGGCCGTCGATGGGGAGGAACGCCTCAATTTTCTCGTGGTGGTGATCGATGAACTAGCCGATCTGATGATGGTGGCGTCGACCGAAGTGGAGGAGGCCATTGCCCGGCTGGCCCAGATGGCTCGGGCGGCGGGAATTCACTTGGTCGTGGCCACACAGCGACCGTCGGTGGACGTTATTACCGGGACCATCAAAGCCAACATTCCCTCGCGGATCGCCTTCGCCGTTTCCAGCCAAGTCGACTCGCGGACCATCTTGGATACTGCGGGCGCGGAAAAATTGCTGGGGCGGGGGGATATGCTCTTTCATCCGGTGGGATCGGCCAAGGCTCAAAGATTACAAGGAGCGTTCATCGGCGAAAAGGAGATTGAAGCAGTGGTCGAGTATCTCCGGAGTCAGGCTCCGGCCCAACCGGAGGAATCGTTTGAATTCGAGATGGCCGAGGAGGGTGGTGGAGGGCCGCCGCCTGAAACGGATCCATTGTTTGTGCAAGCGGTGAAACTTGTCGTGGAAAGTCGGCAGGCGTCCACTTCCATGCTGCAGCGGCGGATGCGTGTCGGGTATACTCGGGCGGCGCGGCTGATTGACGCAATGGAGGAGCGGGGATTCATTGGCCCTCAAGACGGCGCCAAGAGCCGCGAGGTGCGGATTACCCTAGACCAGTTTCAACGGTTGTTCGAAGCCCCCCCGTCTTCGTCGGCGAACTCTTGAGCGACCGTTCGTGAAGCTCGCCATGGGCCGCACCATCATAGCCAAGCCACTAGGAGCTTGTCCATAAATCCCCATGAGCACGTGCAAAACTACAATATATTCCGCAGTTTCTGGAAACGGTACCATATATTGTGGATACGGTTGGCATGATTCGAATTAATGGACATGCTCCTAGGGAGAAGGCCGAGTCTCATTCACCGCTCTGGCAAGGGGAATCGAGATGCTTCCGGGGTTGGTACCTACAGCATGCGACTCACGGTCGGCTTGGGAACAAGGGAGAGCCGGTCGGATTCCGCCGCAAGGCGGATAGCAGAGGCCAAGCCTTACAAAGTGAGAATCCTGCGAAGACTGACCGGAAGTCTTACTGGTTGATAGTACTCCGAGGCCGGGAAAGCCGGCCACATGGGGAAGCGGCCAGCAGTCATAGGCGAGTTCTAAGGCCTCAGGGCCCTCTCTTCAATGGGAGGTTCAGGCCTTCATTCAATGGAAGGAGTTCCTTGCCATGCCGGCCCTAGAACTCATAGCTGTGCAAGCGGGTGGGAACATCGCGGTCTTCACGCTTGCCTATCGGTCGCCTCACGGTGTACATTCCCGAGGAGGCGCGGTTACCTCATCTAGTCATTCAGTAAATCTATCGCTGAAGAGCCCAGTGCGGGAAATCCGCACGCTGGGTTCCGTGGGGGTCGGGTTGCCCGAGGAGGGCAGCCCTTCTACCCGGACCTCAGGGTGCAATCCCCCGGGGCTACTCGCTTACCACCGCTTCTTCACAATCCCGGGGAGCGTCCCAGGATCAAGAAAAGATCGGCCGGCAGGCGGTGTGGATCACCAAGGAGTTATTCGCCTGCAGATCGATGAGGGTTACGCGCCTACCAATCGCAGGTCGGTACCGCCAAGACTCCGGTGGGCATCATCCCGTAGGTGTCGCATCGTCTCCTTGCCGTGCCTGCCTTGATCCATCTTGCCGTCGATGGAGGCCAATGGTGGCTCTGGCAGAGAATCTGGCCCTCACGCGTCCCGGCAAGGATGCTGACACGGCGACCGCCGAGGATTTGCGGCACATCTGTCCGCTGAGCACTTGGCCGAGGGCATGCTGGGCCGGGATTGGGGCATCGCCAAGCCTTTGATGACCTCCGACGGTCAAGGCTTTCATCTCCAGCCTGCGCACAAGCCCCGGATTGAGAAACTCGGCGATCGCAAGACGTGAGAGCCTAAAATGGGCTGAGACGCGTGCAGCGCGCAGTCGTCCAAGAATCGGGATTCGTTGTGGCGCTGGCCGATCATCACGAAACGGGATCTCGAAAAACTTCTTTCGGGAATTCCGCTTACCCTCATCCACCAAGCGACGTCGAGTCTTTGGAAGCTAGGGCCGGAGCGGTCCGGAGTTTCGCCCGGGGAAGATCCGCGTGAGCCGTCTGGAGCCAACGGCACAGAGATCCATGAGCCAGAAACGTCCGGGATCGATTCCAGAAACTCCCGCCTCAACCCGTGAGGGGTCGGCGGGAGAGTTCATTGGTTCCACAAGTGTTTGATCCAACGATGGAAAGCCTTATGGTCAGGGACTGCGTCTCCTTTCCCGCGGAGGGTTCCCACCGGCGGTCGGAAGGCCTGCCTTCTTGCGTCGCTTTCACCCTTTGCCGAATCGCTGGCAGGTCGTGCGGCGCGGAAATGCGTTGCGTGGGCGGTGCTGCTAAGACAATCCCGGGGATGTCGCCAAGTGCGATCAGCGCCCCACACATCCCCGCCGGCATCGCGGTCATCCGTTGCGCGCTTACGGGGTGTGAGTCAAAAAGCTCACCTTAAGGGAAACCACATTCGAACTGGGGCTTGGACACTGGCATGCGTTCACAGCAGGCGGTTCTTGGCGCACCGCCTCGATCGCGCCCAAGGTCACGCCCATGCGGTGGGCGATCGCCGTGGCCTCTTGGGTGGCTGCGGCCATGGCTGCATTGATAGCCTCAGCCGGGGCGTTCAGGGAACCATTCGGGCTGCTCGGATTCAGGGATATGTTGTTGCCATTCCCCTTGGCCCGAGGGAGCTGCGCCAGAAGCTGCGCCAGAGCGGTGAAGATCTTTTCTCCGTCCTGGCTGGGGACGGTCGCCGACAGGGTCTCATTGGCGTTTTGCCCTGAAGGCACCTTACCCTTGAAGGTTTGGGAGTTCCAATAGAGGTTGAGGTTGGGCTGGCTGATCGCGGACGACGAAATTCCCGCCTGTTCCATCGCCTTGATTACCGCGTTGGCCTGAGTCTGAAGTTGCGTCATGGCGGACCCCAAGGATCCGTTGCCGGTTGCTGACAAGTTGATGAAGAGCTGATCCTGCGATGCGCTGATAGGGGTAGGTGCCGCGGCGCTGCCTATCACCGTGATGGTGCGGGTGGAACCAGCGACCGTTGTCGCCGCCTTGGGCGCAAACCGTGCCCCGGGCAAAAAGATCGTGGCCGCGACCGCTACGCTCGCGGCCAGGAACCCACCCCATAAAATGCTTCGTTGCATACTGCATCCTCCCTTGAATTCTGGCTGGATTGTAGACGCCTCATCCATCGTTCACCTATAGAACGCCGGCGGCGGGCAAACGGTTTCCTGAACAGACGGAAAAATGCGCTGAGAGATGAAGTGTCACCGACGAACGTTGAGATCAATGTATGCAATGTCACGGCAGGGGCATGAATGGCCGGTTCTACCCCCGGTTTGGGAGCGGTGGCGGCGAATCGTGTAACGAGCGTATGACGAAAGATTCACTGAAACGCGAAAAAGGAGGCAAGTATGATGCGTCGACAGTGGGCGGTAGCGGTCATGGCGGTCGTGGGAGTTGTTATGGCGGCTGGATGGGCCAGAAGTATTGCGAGTTCGGACACCACCCCCCACGCTCCCGCCTGGGTAATGATTCAAGGTCGAGTGAGCCAGCGGTCTGTGCGGTGGGCCACGGTGGTCACGCCTCCATGGCGGCCATATTGCGCCCCGGGAGCCATGTGCCCCATGGTTATTATGGCCGGCCGAGTATACCGGGTACGGTTGATGGGAGCCATCGACGAGACCGCATCGGGGATGCCCAGCGCGGGGACGATGCGCGTGGGGGAGAACGTGGTTGTGGCGGGAATCCCGATGTCGACGGATCGTCCGTCTGGCACGTCCATCCCACCAATATTCCGGTTACAGGCCAAAGTTTGGGAAGAGATTCAACCGACGACCGCCTATCCCGTCCCGTGTCGGCTTTCACCGTGGTGCGGCGGGCCCCCCATGCGTTCACTGCCACAGAGCTGACCGGCTGCAGGCGCAAATTGGGCTGCGCGTAGGGGCGTTGGCCTCACGGAACTGGTGTACGATATCGTCCTACGAGCTCCCGTTGAAAGCGGTCCCCGCCCCGGTGACCACGGCTGTCCTCTCTGGGGGAGTCGGGCAACGTCGAAGGCCAGCAAGGTGCCGGGGTAGGGTATCCATAGTTTCGGTACCGGGGCGGTCGGCAGCTGACGTTGTGCCATCCATCGCGACTGTCCTTAGGTGTTCTCTTCGCGTGCGGAGCCCAAACACGGCCGCCACGTCCATGGCGCGGCCGAAAAATCATAGGTGCCCGAGCCGACGCGGTACAGTATCCGGCCTTGTTCGTGCCCTATTTGGCGTATCCCCCTTGCTGTGCCGACCGGTTGGTCGGATTCAAGGACGACGCTATGCTGTCCTGCGGGGATGGCCACCGTGGCCCAACAGTTGGGCGGAATGGTCGTCTGCAACCGAAAGCTGTCATCATCAATTTGCCAGGCTGCGGAGATCTGACCATAGAACGAATGATAGGAGGCTTGCGCGAAGTTCAAGCCCGCCACCGGGTGCGGCCGGATAAGGACATGTTGAAAGCCGGGAGTTTCCGGATCATGGCGAAGTCCTGCGAGGTCCTGGTACATCCAGGCAACAAGGTTTCCGGCTAGAATGAGGAGATTGGGAGAATTCATGGTGGGCGACCGAGTATCACTGTCCCAATGTTCCCAAATCGTCGTCGCTCCCTGGCCGACCATATAGCCCCAACTGGGCTGGGTCGACTGGGTCGCCACCCGGTAGGCTACGTCAGGATACCCGTGTTCCACTAAAACCTGCAGAACCCATTGCATGCCCACCAATCCCACCGAGAGATGGCCGCGCTCGGCATCGATGGCTCGGACCAGGCTTTGGGCAACCAAGGCCACTTCTTGCGGGGGGACCAGGCTAAAGGCCAATGGCACCACCAGTGCACATTGCGTGCCCGTGCCATAGGTGTGATCCTCCGCATTAAAGAAGCGGCGGTGAAACCCTTGTTTAATTTTTTCTGCCTGAGCCTTGAACCAATCCCGGTCCTCGCACTGCCCCAATACGGCGGCCATTTGGGCGACGAGGACACAATTATGGTAATGGTAGGCCGTAGAGAGCAAGGGTTTAGACGTGCCTCCGCTATTCGACGCCGTCAGCGCGTCGCACCAGTCGCCGTACACGCCAACGCTTAGGGTATCGTCCGCTTCGACATAGTGCGCATGGATGAAGCGAACCCACCGGCTGGCCGCTTCGTAGTTGGCTTCGAGCATGCGCACATCCCCGTAAAACCGGTAAGCCCATTCGGGAAGAATCGTGATCACGCTGGGCCAGATTACGTCGTGCGAATACCAATGCTGGAAATAGGCAGGGGCGACATCCGGCAAAGCGCCGTCTTCCTGTTGTTCCGCTCGGATATCGGCCAGCCACTTGCGATAAAAACGGGCCACTTGAAAGTTAAAGGCCTCGCTTTCCGCGTCCTTGGCCGGGTCGCCTAGCCATCCTTGCCGCTCATCACGATCCGGGTCCATCGGCACTCCGCGCAGGAAACTGCGCTGCCCCCAGCGCGCGTTGGCGTAGAGGCGGTTTAACAACGGGTTCGTACAACGAAAGTCTCCCACCGTTTCGACCGCCGAGTGGACCACACAACCCTCGGCGAACAGGAATGACAACGGTCCGGTCGTGGTCACCTCCACATACCGAAATCCCCGTCCGGAAAAACGCGGTGCCCAGACTTCAAGCCCTTTGCCGGAAAGCGTATATCGATCGCAATTCTGCGCGCTGCGCTGATTGGCGGTGTTGACGCTGCCGTCGGCCTCGACAACTTGCGCATAACGCAGGCTGACGGTGGCTCCGCGTGGCCCACAGCAGGAAAGCCGTGCCCAGCCATAACAGTTCTGGCCAAAGTCGTACACCCACTTCCCCGGTTCCCATTCGGTGACCGAAACCGGGGCCAGCACCTCCGTGACACCCATAGGTTCCAACGGTTGCGCTCTGAGCTCCCCGGCCGGCGGGGACACCAGGGCGGCGTCCAGCCAGCCGTCGTCATCGAACCCGGAACGATCCCAGCCCGTCAGTTCCATCCGGGCGTCATATTCTTCGCCGTCATATTCATTGTTGGCTCGAATGGGGCCATCGAGCGAGATGCGCCAGGATCCGTCCGTGCCCCAGAATTCCCGGCTGCCGTCGTCGTAAATCACCTCCACCTGGAGCAAGACCTTGGGGTAGCCAAAAGTTCGGGTAGCGGTTGGGGTCAGAATGCGTGGCGCAAAGTACCTGCCGCTCCCCAAGATGACCCCTATCGCATTGTCTCCCGGTACCACCTGATCCGTAATGTCAAACGGCACATAGTATACCGTCCGATCATAGTTGCTGAGGACGGGATCCATGACATGGTCGCCAATTTTTTTCCCATTCACGCACAGTTCAAAATACCCGAGCCCCGCCCCATAGACTCGCGCGCTTTGAACCGATCGCCTGAGCCGGATCTCCCTGCGGACCATTACCGCCGGCAACCGACGGGCATCCGCCGCCGGTTGCTGGAGCGTCCACGCCGGTCCTGCGCCATAATCGGCAACGGCCCGGGCAGTTGGCCACGCTGGTTGACCCGCCTCCCTGTCAACACACTTCCAACTCGTGTCAAGGAACAAGGTTCCGACCTTGCCGTCTTCGAATACCACGCCCAACCGTCCAATCACCCCAGGGTCGCCCATCGTGCCATCGTGGGAGGTTTCGATCGTGAACACATTGGCTCCCGGTCGAAGCAGGGACTTTACGTTCATCGACACCAACCGTTGTCCGCCTTGGCCTCGTCCCGCCTCCTTCTCATTAATCACCAACCGAAACGGCCCTTTCGCCGCAAGAGCAAATTCGGCACTGTTTATCGCGTCGCTGGGCAAAGTCCATTCACGACCCAAGCGGCATGACCCCGTTTGGCCCTCGCCTGACCAAACCCACCGCGCTTCGTCGACCCGAACCGCCTCCGCCGCATACAAAACAGGAATCCCTGGATGCACGGCGGGGTCAATGCCAATCCAGGACGCGATCCAATCGCGGGCATCCAGGAGCCCCATTTCCCACCAGCTGGGCGCGCTAAATTCCGATGCGCTCCGCGCCTCATCCCAGACTTTGACTTTCCAGTGGTAGCGCTTCCTCGACTTCAGCAGAGCGCCGGCGTAGACGACGTGGACCGACCGGTCGGACGTTACCTTCCCGGTATCCCATAGGTCGCCGTGGTTCACAGCCAGCAACTCCGGGGTCGACGCGACCACGATGCGATAGGCTGATTGCACTAAGCCTCTGGTGTTTTCTCCGGTCGGCGTCAATTCCCAGAAGAACCGAGGAGCGAGTTCGTCGATGCCGAGCGGGTTTTCGTCATACTCCACCCGCAATCGTCCAGGTCTGAGCGTAGCTTGCATATCGATGTTCCTTTCTGCTGCCATAAGCACTGTAGAGATCGCCGTGCACCCCCGACAGGATGACGCCCAACATTCGTTCCGGGACCCAGGTGGTATTGCCAAGGTCTGGCGCAATCACCGGTCTATGGGCTATCTGGCCTTCAAGGATTGGGAACCCACCGTGCTTCCGCCGGTGGGGGACCGGATATCCTATGCGCACGGATGATCTCGATTCGCCGGAGTTTGACGGGAAATGCCTAATCTCGTTTGCGAATACGCATTTGCGACCTCATACAGAAAGATTTCGAGATAGCGAAAGCAAACCGTGCGAGGCGATCTTCTACGACCACCATCCCGACAGGTTCTTGCCGGACCAAGTCGAGGAGTGGATGCAGATCGCGTCGTTTTTCGTTTAATCCGTTCGCGCCATCGGTAAGTGCGGCCACCCCCGCCCATCGCTGCTCCGCAGCGCGGGTAACCGCCCGCATTGACGATCCAAGTGCCCCGCACCGTGCTGTTCTTGGGTCGAGACTCGGGCGAAGAGGATACCGCGGGTTCCCTGGCCGCATGGGGCGCATCCTCGTCGTGAGGGTGGGTAAGTCCGCCACGCATTCGCTGATTGCTCAAGGTGCGTATCGGGACCAGAATCCCTGCGGATTCCCCTTTGTGCAAGTCCTCAATGCGCATCCCGATCAGCTTGGCCGCTTTGCCGATACGCACAAAGTGATCGTCCATACTCTGCTCACCTTACTCATAAGATATCATCAATTGTGATGCTTTACGGGCAATTAATGAAGCAGTCAAAACCTCGAGCTTTTTTCGCTGGGACCGTTTGAATCGGAGGAAAGCCGAACATGCACGAAAATGCATGCGACTCGCGAGAAAGGGAACTTCTCTCTCGACTATCGGCGCTTCCACCAAACTTTCGGTGTTGGACAGCAGCCCAACATCCTCTCGGTCCGAGAGGATGTTGGCGGGATATTCTCGTCAATAAGACCTTCGTCCGGACTTCCCGGCGCGTCCGCACGGTTTTCCGCACCTTTTGGCAGGGGCTAATACTTCGAGACCTTGACGTGGTTTGTCGCAATATATTGCTGCACCGCCGTCTGAACCGCGGATGCGTATTGTTGCTTCGCAGCGGCGAAACTCAAGTGACCGGAAATGTATTCCTGGAACAGGTTGGTGATCTGCGTGTTGGCTTCCGTGGTGAGGTCCGAAAAACCAAATACGGGATACCACGGCTGCTTCATCGACCTGACCAGCGGAGCGTTGGCCAAGGTGGGCTTAGACCCTTTAAAGGTAGGCAGCGTCACGCCCCAGCCGTTGACGACCGCTTGGTCGGCCTTGGGCGTGGAAATGAAGCGCAACCAATCGAGGACAGCCTGAAACTTGCCCGCTTGCTTCATGCTGGCATCCGCCCGGGGGGTGGAAATCGACCATTGAAATCCGCCGGTGGGACCGCCCACGTTGGTGGCCGTCCTGAGACCCGTCGCGTAGCGACTGGTGTGGGCCACAGAGGGCAGCGGAAACGACCCCAGGTTGCTGAGCGGGTGGTGTGCGCTCGTCCAAAGGCCTGGCTCCCATGACCCGGTGTAGGTCATGGCGACTTTGGCCGCATCAAACAAGTCGGTACCGGTGACCGTGCTGGAAGACGCGTTGAGCACCGGCGTGTCGACGATATTTTTGTCCCACAGACTGAAGAGTTGTTTGGCCACCGGCCACCAGGCCATCATACGGGGGTTTTTGAGTGGATTTAAGATACCTTTCTCATATCCAATGGCTTCATCCAGCGCAGTGACGGTCGGCGTGTGGGGCTGAAACGCCTCCAATTTCTTGATGGTTGCCAGTCCCAAGTAGTTGGGCAGGAACAAACGTGCCCACCAGCTCCACAATGGCCGCTCGGCGCCGGCGGTGATGCCGTGGGCATTAAGCTTTCGGCAGTCGGCCAATAACTGTGCCCACGTGCGGGGAATGCCGACAATGCCGGCCTTTTTGAACAGCGCCTTGTTGTAATAAAAGGCGGTCGCGATGTAGTCGCCGTTGACTTCATAGTAAGTGCCGCTCGGCGATTTGGTAATCGCCAGCGTGTTCGGGTTCATGTAGTTCATCCAGTGCCGGTTGTTGGGCACATAGGGATTCGACTGGTGAAAATACGGGGTAAGATTGACGGCGATCCCGCGCGGGATGGCTGCGGAGTTCAAAAACTCGTATTGGGTGTCCCAGACGTCGGCGAGTAGGCCGCCAGCCGCCTTGGTGGTGATGAACTGGGGATTGTTCCCGTATTGCGAATTAAGAAACTTGATGTGGATTCCGGGGTACCAGTGTTCAAATCGCTTGGCTAGGGTGAACAGCGCCGTCTGGCGGGTCAGGCCGGTGGGTACGGGTTTTCCCGGCGGAGTGGGTGTAAAGACCCACGCGCCCATGGTAATCGTGCCTTTCCAATGCAGTTTCGGCCATCCGGCGGGTAGCCGGGGCGATGTGGGCTTTGAGGCCGCCCAGGACATTCCCGGAAACAATGCCGCAATCAGCGGCAAGATTCCGGCTGCCACGAGGACGGATTTGCTAAGACGACGCATCGTACGCCTCCTCGATAATTTGTAATAGTTCTCGATGAAGAAATATCGTTCATTCGGGTCGATTATATCATAAACGCAATTTTTTCCGATCTGTGCCCATTGTGGGGAATTCTTAATGGTGGACTTTGAGGTTTCTTAGTGGGTGGCGTCCCCTATCATCCGGATTCCGACAAGATCGGGATAATTTCGATCGTCATTTTCGGGGAAACGGGGTCCTGGTGTTTTCTCCGGTCGGCGTCAATTCCCAGCAGAACCGGGGAGTGAGTTCGTCGATGCCGAGCGGGTCTTCGTCATACTCCACCCGCAATCGTCCAGGTCTGAGCGTAGATTGCATATCGCTCTTCCGTTCTGCTGCCATGAGCACTGTGGAGGTCGCCATGTAAATCGCCGAAGGTGCCATGCCTCTCTGAGCTGTGCTGAGCCTGGTTTGCTCAACCGCTATGCTGTCCGCTTTCGCTGATCGATGACGTCTGCCACTCAATCCTCGATCGACGGGTTGCTGAATTCGTCGCCAATGATCCTGGACAATTGTGCGCGCAGCTCTGCTTCTTACATCATTGCCAAGGAGTCGCCGTGCGCCGCCGAGAGGATGATCCCCAACATTCGTTCCGGGACCCAGGTGGTATTGCCAAGGTCTAGCGGTAATCACCGGTCTATGGGCTATCTGGCCTTGAAGGATTGGGAACCCACCGTGCTTCCTGTCCGGACTTCCGCCGGTGGGGGACCGGATATGCTATGCGCACGGATGATCCCGATTCGCCGGAGTTTGACGGGAAATGCCTAATCTCGTTTGCGAATACGCATTTGTGACCTCATGCAGAAAGATTTCGAGATCAACAAAAGCAAACCGTGCGAGGCGAATCTTCTACGATCACCATCCCGACAGGTTCTTGCCGGGCCAAGTCGAGGATAGATGCGGATCGTGTTGGTTTTCGTTTAATCCGCTCGTGCCATCGATAAGAGCGGCTACCCCCACCCATCGCTGCTCCGTAGCGAAGTCGGGTAACCGCCCCAAGTCCGTCGCGCCTTGCTGTTTTTCGGTCGAGACTCGGGCGAAGAGGACACCGCGGGTTCCCTGGCCGCATGAAGCGTATCCTCGTCATGAGGGCATGCAAGTCCGCCACGCGATCGCTGATTGCTCAAGGTGTGGATCGGAATCAGAATCCCTGCGGATTCCCCTTTGCGCAAGCCCTCAATGCGCATCCCGATCAGCTTGGCCGCTTTGCCGAACCGCACAAAGTGACCAACCATACTCTGCTCACCTACAGATAAGCTATGATCCATTATGATGTTTTACGATTAATTAGTGAAGCCGTTGCAACTTCCGATAGGCAGTCATGACGCCAAGTGGGTGGCAACTCCAACGCGGAATCGGGATTCGACCCCAAGGACCGTAATCTGCCGCTGAAAGTATTCGTGAGGACTTGCAGTGAAACCTATCCCGCGCATCGACCTTTGCAAAACTCTTGCTGGACAGCAAATGGCAGCGCGACGGTGGACATCCGGGGTCGGCAGGTGGACCGATTGGGCCTCGGGCAGCAGTGTTATGCCGCGAAACCGTTGCTTGGTGCGGTCGCCGACTTACACAGGGCCGTATGGACCGCTCGCCTTGGTGCGAAGCGGGGTCGCGACCCATGTTCCCTAAAATGGCCACCGAATGAATCCAAATCTTGGCGGAGGCCGGTTGACCCTGCAGGGACGCTGGCAACAAGTCGCAAGGTCCACCGTAGGCCTTCGGCGAAAAAATCACCGGCTACCACATCTAAAGTTTTGTCTCGGTATGCCGCAGGCCAAATTAAAGGCTTCGTGTCAAGGATATGGCCAAGGCATCGGTTCATATGGCCGACCACGCCGTTCGCAGATGACCCATAAATGGTATTATAGAGTCAACCTATCTGTCCGATGCATCAGCCCTTGCCGGAACCAAGATTCGGCAAGGGCTGGATCTTTTAAGTCACAGACCAAAGGAGCTTGTCTGATGAAATTGTCAGCGACCCTCGACGACCTGTACCAGCGCCATCTAACGCAAACGCAGCGCGGTAACTGGAGTTACCAAAGCCTGCTGCCCTGGGAACGGGGCAAGAGTTTCAAAACGCTGCCGTGGGCCGAGGGCCAGGGAAGTCTAACCCCGGAACTCACCGTGGCCGTGGAGACCGCATTTTTGACCGAGATCAATCTTCCCTGGTTTACGGCTGGTCTTAAGGCGCTATTCGAAACTGGTCCGTTGGCCTTGAAGGAATTCGTTAAGGTGTGGACCGCAGAGGAAGACCAGCACTCCCGAATTCTCGATGTGTATCTCGCGCTGAGTCGCAATGGGGATCCCGATCGTCGGGCTATGCTGCGGAAGCAGGTTCTGACCGATGGGTATGAGATCGATGGCAATGGCGGATTTGCCGTGATGGTCTACACCACCCTGCAGGAATTGGCCACCCGGGTCTTTTATCAACACGTGGCCAAGGCGGTGGACGTGCTTGACCCAGTACTCGCCCTGATCCTTCGCACCATAGCAAAAGACGAGACGCTGCATTTTGCATTTTATCGCGATGCGGTCCGGGCCTATCTCGACGACGATCCGACGAGGATCGCGATGGTCTGCGAGGTGGTGCCCCGATTTCGCATGCCTGGGTCGGAGATGCCCGACTTTCCATCCCGGATGCGGATCATCGCGCAGAACAGCGGCTATGGGGTTGGGGCATATCTGAACGCGGTCATGGATCCGGTCTTACGATCATGGGACGTGTGGGAGCGGGATGTGCCAACAGCGGCTTTGGCACCGCGACAGGCGCTGCTCGCCCACCGAGCCAGGCTTGGTCGGATTGCCGACCGCGTTGGCGAGAAGGAGCATCCAGCCCAAACTGCCATGTCCTCAACATCCCGGCCTAGTCGTTAGGAGGATCATCCTGGCTGCGGCCGGCCGGCGGCACCCGACCGGCCGTTTTCCGTCCACCGGGTGACGCAGTGAATGTGAACGATTGGGGTCATGGCCAACGGGAAGCTCGACACGGTCATCGTGGGGCAGGTCCTATACGCGCCGTGCATCGCTTGCTCGGTCGAGCCCGTAATCGATTGTCAGAACTGCAGGAAATGCGCGAAGCGGTCGCATTGGGAAGGGATTGAGCGCTTGGAAAAGAATTCCAGCGTTCAAACCAGAGCGTGAATCCCCCGGGGGTTAGAGACGCGGCGCGGGCAGGGCCTCACGGCGTGGGGCGAAGGCCTCCTTGCCGGGGCCGTCCGGTGGCCTGTTCGATTTAGACGCCGGTTGGCGGAATTCCTTTCGGTCAGTTTACCCCCCTAAACAGCGCAGAACCGAGATGGGCACGGGCTGAACAGACTGCCACCTCCTTTGGGTCTAAACGGAGAAGCCGCATGCTCCCCCGGGACGATAGCCTGGATTATGGGCTCCCAAGCTATTCTCGCCTTGCATTTGGCCGAGTAAAACGGAGCCATCGGACCGGTGGTTCGAGGTTTCCCAAAGCCGGTGTTTCATGTTCGTGGACCCAGAGCCATACTCGGGCAAGCCTTGGACAAGATACGGTATTGGACTTGGGCATTTGGTGAAACTTAATCACTCCACCAGGTCTCGTGTAACTCGAATAACTGGTCCTGTGACCTTAACTGGCGCAATCCCCGAACTTCCAATTGCCTCACCCGTTCCCGTTTGATGCCTAGACGACGGCCGACGGCAATGAGAGTATAAGGGACTCCCTCGGGGTTCAGCCCAAAACGCTCGCGAATAACGAATGCGTCACGCGGCTTCAGTTTCGACAGAGCATCTTCCAAAATATCGCGGAGAACCGCGGTGCACGCAGTTTCTGCAGGATCCGGAATGGTTTCGTCCGCAATCAGGTCCTCAAGCCTCATCTCTTCGTAAAAAATCAACGGCTGATCCAGCGAAGCCAGAGGCGCACGGAGTATCATCAGGACCCTCACCACAGATTCCGATAGGCCGAGGGCTTCGACCAAGTCCTGGATGCGCACGCCCCCATTCTTCTGCTCCAGGGCTTCCCAAGTCCTGCGAAATATAGTCATGCGTTCGTGAATATGATACGGATAGCGAATAGTGCGGCCTTTTTCATGGAGCCCACGGATAATCGCTGCCCGGATCCACCACATTGCGTAGGTGCTGAACTTCACCTCTTGACGGTAATCGAATCGATCGACAGCCTGAATGAGACCCAAATTGCCCTCCTGAATTACGTCCAAGAAAGGTAGCCCAACGTTGCGATAGCGTTTGGCAACATAAATGACCAGTCGCAGGTTACCGTTAATTAAGGTTTCCCGTGCCTCTTTATCGCCTTGTTCAATGCGCTTTGCCAACTGAATCACGGTATCGTGATCGTCGATCTTGGGACATGCTTCAATGTCCGTCAGATACTGGCGGAAGGCGTCGATACTATCGCCTTCATCGCGAACCGAAGATGATTTGCCGTGAGCTTCGGAATCGGTGATGGTCTGATCAAACCACAACATCGATGACCCTTCTTCCCCAACAATATCCATCGAACCGTGGATCATTATTGCAGATCACTGCAGCGCGGACACCTACTAGCCTCACTTGTCGAACGGGTTGGTAATGGTCGACAAACGGCAACTCATAAGTCAAGAGGCTGCTTACACAACTCACCAGACGCCCGCGAGAAGCTCCAGCCTTTCGGCCTGGGGAGGAAAGCGGGCAGCCGTCGTCAGACGGCCCGCGGTTTGTGTTCACATTGTCACCCATCCTGACGTTGAAGAATCCGACCATGCCATAGGCAATGCCTTGGGCCGCGCGTAATATCGAAGGAACCTGACGCGGGTGGATACCCGGTCTTTCCATACGCCGGCACACTTGCTGACACCTCGCCCCTTGGCCAGCCCCACCTGCACGATGGTGGGTAGGGCGGTAAACCGTTCCGGGAGCCTTTCCCCGACCCCCAGGGCATCGTCGTAGTGCGGCTTGGGACGGCGAGGGCAATCCGCTGCCTGGTCGTGCGGCCGCGTCGCGCAGTGGAGTTTGGGGTTGCTGTTGAACGCGGTCGAGCGGGTGGGTTTCCCATCGCGCCCGGCCCTTCAGCTTGGCGAGATCCCCGGGGGCATAGGCTTTGGCCTTGCGGGCCGCGCGTTGCCGGCGGCCGCGGTCCCGGGTGAGAAATCCCTCCAGGGCCCAGGCGTCTTTCCTGTCATTGCACGGACGACAGGCGATGGTCAGATTGGCTATCCGATCGGAACCTCCCCGGATCGTGGCCGTCCTAGGCTCGGCTTCCACCGGTACGTCGACGGTGCAGTCATAGGCGCACCGATGCCCCCACGTCGCCAGCAGGAATTCCCGAACTTCGTAGCCGGGCAGTGTGCCCTGCTGGTCCTGCACCCCGACGATCTCTGGGGTGTCGAGGGTTTGGGTATCAAAGGCCACGTGCTCCACGCTTAGCGCCGTAATCGGGGCCAAGCGGGTGATCCAGGCGACCGCACGGAGCGTCGGACCGACCCGGGCAGTCAGGGAAGGCGGCAACCACCCTTGAGGACGTCGGCGATGGGCAAACCGGGCCGGGCGGTACCGGGGGTGGCGAACACGCCGGCCCCGGCGTCCATGCACCCGGGCCTGGAGCCGCCCTTCAATGTGGGGGTGGTGCGCGAATTCGCCGAAGCAGATCCCTTGGGCACCGATTTGGCGGTCCGGGCCGGCGGTCTTGCTGTCGGGATCGGTGCGATCTTGCAGACCTATAGCGAACGGAAATGGCCGGTGCACCACGGCCCGACCGCGTTCGCGCAGCGGGTGGGCACGCTTTTCGGGGCAAGGTATGAAGGGTTTCTGGTGAGCGTCTAAGACCAAGACCATCATCCGCCCTCTCCTTTCAGCCCGGTAGGGGGCTGGCAACGGACCTGCAAATCGCGCTCCTCGCCCAAGATTCCAACGGGTCGCTACCTCCCTCTACACAGCTAGCCCTACCCCGAGCTTGCGTTTAGCCGAGGCCCAGAGAGCCGGGAACCGGAGAAGCATTGTCGGACCTGCACCGAAGGAACGGACTCGCTCGCCCCCAAGGTCCCGGCGGCTAAGGCTGGTTACCGCTTGGGCTGAGAGGTGCCCGCCGTTGGCCGTGGGTTCTATGACGATGTCATTGCTTCCTGCACGTCAGTATAGCCTAGGTGCGCTCACCTGTCCATCTCTCCTCTGAAAAATTCTTGCCGACCACCACATCTAGATGGCTCAATCCCGGCCACCACAATATCCCGATCGCGACCACGCGACCTTCCGAGGTGGCCGTCCCCATTTTTCATTCCTGTGGGTGCCCCGAAACCCGGGGCATGGGCGTCTCTTGAGGGTTCCGGATCCCAAAATGTTTTCGGGTTGTTTTCAAGGGACCATAGATTCGATATCGAGCGCGTGGCTAGGGAGTTTTTGGCCAACCCCTTGCGAGAACGACTCCTGTGAGTGGGGGTCTCGTAAGAATCCCTCGCCTTTGGGCGTGGGCGATGTCCAGTTCAAGAAAGATTATAGGATTGAGGCATCAACGATACAGGTCGAACCCATCGCCCCTAAGTTCTGTCCGTGGCGCAGGTGCAAGGGCCTCTATGCTAAGACCGGCACCTGCAGAACGCTAGACCGGTGGTTCCGAACGGCGCGACCAGGTCGCGGCGTTGAGGGCGTTTTCCGCCACGCCAAAGAGCCCTTGGCGCACGTTGTTCAAGGCGTCCTTGGTCATGCGAAAGCGTGTTTCTTCGGTTAGGGTTCCCACGTGCGGGGACAAGATCACGGAGTCGAGTTCGACCAAACGCGCGTGGATCCGCGGTTCAAATTCGAAAACGTCCAGGGCGGCGCCGGCAATCTGGCCCGAGGCGATGGCCTCGGTCAAGGCGGCCTCGTCGATGACCGGACCGCGCCCGATGTTCACAATCTGCGCCGTGGTTTTCATCCGAGCCAGTGCCTCAGGTCCGATTAAGTGACGAGTTGTCTCGGTCAAGGGGACAGCCAGGACCACCAGGTCGGATTCGGCCAACAAAGGATCCAGGTCGCGATAACCTGGATGACCCGCCAGGGGACCGCGAGTGCGGGTATAAACCACGCGAAAACCCACCGCTTTCAACAAGTCAGCGAGATGCTGCCCGATCCTTCCGTATCCTACGATGCCGACGGTTTGGCTCTGGGCATCATGGGCCATCAATGCTCGGTGAAACAGGGGATGGGGCTTATCGATCTCGTGGTGTCGACGCATCGCTCGATCGTGCAGAACGAGGTGGCGCGACAACGCGAGCACCATGGTTAGGCCCAGCTCTGCCGTAGCCGCGGTGACCGCAGCGGGCGTGTGCGTTACCAAAATCCCCAGTTCGGATGCGGCCTCGACGTTGATATAATCGTAACCGACACCGTAGGCTGACACGACCACTAACGCGCGCATCGCCCGAAGTCGTTCCGCCGTCAAAGGAAACACGGGGCTCGCTATCATGCCGACGATTACTGGCAAGCGCTCCGGACCGGGGACGCCCACCTGCCAGTCTTCGTTATCAGCGTCCACCGTGCTCCATCCAAAGATCGGACTTACCAATTGACAATGGGGTCTTCCCACGCTAAAACCCGCCTCCTAATCCGTGCCTGCGTCTTGCGATCACAATGATCCCTATTTTACCAAATGCTTCGGCCGTCAGTCCGAAGCGTGTTCGGTGCCCTCGTGTGCAATTGGTCAGGGGAAAGCCATACGGCGCGACCATGCGTGATTCCAATGGCCGCGCTTTCGTCACCAGGCCCACCTCAGCTGGCCGCTCGTTCGGATGCAGCGTGAAGAGGCTGGCGGTTATCCATTAGCGTTGGGTAACGAGGTGCATCGGTGCCAGCCAGCAGTTTTTGCAGACATCGATGAGGACGAAAAGAGCCCGCGCGCCTGGCGGCTCGGCCACGCATCGGTTTCGACGCGGGCTTGTTGATGCTAAGCCCGGTCCGGGATAGGTTGGGTTGGGGATGTTGACCCGCCGAGCGCGAGCATTTTTTCCTAAAAACTTATGAGATCGTAGTTGTTGACATAAGATAAGTATTTATAGTACGCTGACATCGGTTTCCTGACTTACGATTAGTAAGCCTGACATGCCGCCGGGGCTCCCGGTTTTGGGGCGACCGGATCCGCGCGTGGGGGGATGGCCCATGGGTGCAGGAGACGGGTCGAACTTTGGTGTCGGAAGAAGACGGCGAAAAGCGCCAGAGCAGGACGGATGAAGGAATGGACGAGCCTCAAGAAGGGGACCCTGACAGCATTGTCGATGGCCGGGGAAGACTGGAGAGCTGAAGATGACGATTGATCCGAGATCGCTCAGCATTTTTCGTCATGAGACGCAAGTGCGCCCGTGAGGCTGTGAGCCTGGTGACCCGCCGTCTCAGTCACGGCAAATCGAACACATATACCGCGATAGGAGGAACTTTCACCGATGGATAAGGTTAAACTTGCCGTCATTTATTACAGCTCTACTGGCACCAACTACCGGATGGCGCAGGCGGCTGCTGAAGCGGTACCGGTCTCAGAGGTCGATGTCCGCGTTCGTAAGGTGCGGGAATTGGCTCCCGTGGAAGCGATTGCGACCAATCCTGCTTGGCAAGCTCATCTCGACGCGACCAAGCAAATCCCGGTGGCTACTCCCGACGACATCGGTTGGGCCGATGCCATCATTTTTAGCTCGCCCACGCGCTTTGGCAACCTAGCCGCCCAAATGAAACAATTTTTGGATACCTTGGGAGGGCTCTGGGCTGAAGGGAAGACGGCCAATAAGGTAGTGAGTGCGATGACGAGCGCACAGAATCCTCATGGCGGTCAAGAGGCAACGTTGCTGGCGCTATACACCACCATGTACCACTGGGGAACGATTGTCGTCACCCCGGGATACACGGACCCGGTGGTCATTGCAGCAGGCGGCAACCCCTACGGAACCAGCGTGAGTGCTAAAGCCACCGGCGAAATCTCGGATGAGGCCGTGCAGGCGATTCATCATCAAGCGCGCCGCGTGATTACCGTCGCCAAGTGGATTCGGAAGGGACGGTCGTAAGCCCAGTTCTTCGGCAAAGCGTCAGCAGACCCGAGCAACAATACGAGATCTTCTGACGTGTTGATGGCATTTCATGCGGAGATGCTGGTTGACGAAGGCCGGCACCTAAACACAATGTCCGCGCATTCCTCCAGTAACCGGGCATCGCCCTCAGAGCGGATGGCAGGGAAATGGAGCAGCGGCCTCGAAGACCGGCGTAGCCGTGTTTCGACGGCCGCGCTTCAGTTTGGTCGTTAGAGCCCCCCTGCATAGAACCCACCGGCCTGTGAACGGTTGGGCACCGTGTCACCATTTGCCATCGGGTGGGGATTTTGCGCGGCGTCGCAGATGTTGGCGGGTTTCCCATCCTATCGTTGCCAAGGTGCCTGCAGGCTGAGTTTTTAAACCTGAAGGTTTCCCGCATTTAACCTACAATGAATGCGCCAAACCGTGATCGGATCACGGCCGGGGGAACCACTCAAGGGGTGAATTCGGTTTTTCCGATAGGGATGTCTCGCGCACCCGAACCCGTCAGCTAACCTCGGAGGCAAATTTCGCGAGGAGGATGTTGTGTTGAGAAATCTATTCCACTGGATAACTTGGGTGGGCCTGATCAGCACCGGCGCCAGCCTGGTGTTAACGGTTCCCGCCTCCGCCTATGTCACATCCGGCAGGACGCTCACCATGGAGGCCACCGCCTATGGTCCTAGCGCCCAAGACAATTATCCCTACGGGGCCACCGATTATTTTGGCCAACCGCTGACAGCCGGCGACATCGCCGTGGATCCGAGCGTAATCCCGCTCAGGACCTGCGTTTATGTTACCGGCTACCATTCGCGATCCTTGCCGGCTTCCGGCTTCGTCGGCGAGGCCGACGACGAAGGCGGCGCCATTCAGGGTATGCACGTCGACCTCTTTATGAACACCTCGCCGTCCCAGGTAAGCAATTTTGGTATCCAGACGGTCAAGGTGAGGATTTTGGGCCCGGCAGACAGTACTTCGGCTTCGGGCACGCGAGCCTGCGCCTCGTATCTATCCACGGTGCACAGCAGTCCGCCTGGTTCGGGGAGAGCGTCCACCGTGGGCTCCGGCCAAACTGTGGGAACCGGCAACAACCTCAGCAAACAGGCCCGCGGCAACGCGCGTGCTGCCACGGGTGAAGAGACGGCTGAAGGGCGTCGGGACGGTTTGATGGAACGGAGTTTCCGTTCGCACCCCGAGGGATTGGATGTCTCTCGACGCGGAACCGATGCGAAGATGAAAAGCGCATTGGGGGATCGCCGTTCGTGGTGGTGGCACGAAAAGCGCCAGACATCCCACGAGCCTTCGCCCGTCGCCGCAGGGCGTGCTTTCGCGCCTGGTCGTCCATCGAGGACGAAAGTCTGATAGATGGGTCGATAGCTCGTAATTTCATACGGTCGCCCCATGGGGCGACCGTCAACACGAAATGTTCGGGTTCTCCGGTCGCTTTGGGCCACGCTCGCGGGTGGGCAGTCCATGCCGACTCGGGTTGCTCAAAGAGGCGGCCTGTGTGATTATCCACCGGGTTAGGACAGGTGGGAGAAGTGGCGCAGGCTCTTTGCCTGCGGTCCGGCCGCGACGCTGAAGGCGAGGTTGGGGAGCGTCAGCGGTGATTCAGCGTCATGGTATCCAGGACAGCACGACCCGTGCGCTGGCCGTCATCGCATTTTCGGGCAAAGCGGTTCGAGCTTCCTTGGCAATGCCGCCTTGGAACCTATTCGTGCAAGCGGTGGTTGGCCTGTTTATCGATGACCCAAACTTGCCAAGTCGACGAATGGGATCGGGGAAAGCCCGAACCTCTTGCACGAAAAGGGGTTTGACCGTGTTGAGGTCGGAAACGGGTTGATGCTCCCCCGCCTAAAGGCGGGGGATTCTTCCGAGAAACCCACTCGTGGGCGTTCCTCGCAAAGGGCGAACCAACCGCCCGCTACCCGGCCGAAGGTCTCCGGTTACTTGAAATTGATGATTCGTCACACAGATTTAGCATAAACCTCGTCTTGTCCAAAATCCGGTTTCCGGTGTATGATCGGAAGCGTCGGTGGCTTATGCTGCCGAGCAAGCAGCATTCCTACGATATTCGATGGAAAAGAAGGGATCACCGTGCCTGGAGCACTGCGGCCGACCAACGTGGTACGGGAATTCACGAGGATTTACGACTACTTGCCCGACATCACCCGAGAAGAAGACCGATTTGCCATCGGATTTGAGTGCCTGGATGCCCAAATTGCCTGGATGGTCAAGCGAGAAGTCATTCATTCCGACGACGAGATTTTGCAATCCCTAGCGGCAGCGGGTCTTCGGGCGTACGAGAAACTTTCTCAAGAGCGGCCCCGCAGCTGGGACAATCTGAGTGAGCCTGTGCGTCAATTGGCCCAGCGAATGGTGGACGCCTTCGATCCGGACGCCAATGAGGAAATCCGTGCCACGGCCGAAAGAGCGTGGCGAACTGCCGAAGATCCGCCATTTCATTTTCGGCAGTGGGGCGGGATTATCCGGCGCTTAATGGTGTCGGTCAAATTCCATGGGAAACACGATCCCCGCGGCTACTGTCGTTGGATACCAGGGTTTGCCGCCAAATTCTCCCCTGCCCTGATGGACGGTAAGACTCATTGGGTCGTGTGGACCAAAAGCAATCTCGAGGCGGATATTCCACCTCTCCGCCGCTAGCCCTGACCTACGCGGGGCCAAATCCGTTGCTCCAGGAGACGCCGGACGCGTTGGCGCTGGCAGGTCATCCGGGTACATGGAGCATATTCCCGCCATGTTGTCTTCAGCCCCAAGACTGCAGCCAACCGGTCTCATCCGATCCGAATGCGGCTGACGTGTCGGCGCGCCCAGGCCACATGGTGTTTTGTGGATCTAGGCGTCGACGGCGCCGGGTTGCACTCCCGCGGATTTCACGCCACACGGGTCGAGCAGAACGTTCTTAAAATACCCTCAAACTTAGGTGGCGATTCCTGGAAGGTCACCTGGCCCCATCCCAATACGATGATGTCAAGCTCATTCGGCGCGAAGGACGCGGACTGGTTCTTTGTGCCATCGACGGCGCCATGGGGCATCGCGCCGTAGGTCTAGCGTTGATGGACCCGGCGCCTTGGCAGACTTTGGCGTCGTGTTCTTCACCGACGACCAGCAACCTCAGGTTATCTTCCCCAAAGCCCAAACCGCTTCCTGGGAGAGCCTTCGGTTTGCGCGGGTCTGCGCGCATGGAGGCACCGCCTTTGAGGTGCCGCTACAGGGGGCCGTAGAGCACCAGCGACGCAGCGGTGCAAGAACGCACCCCATCCACCTCAGACCGGATTGCGAGTCGAGCTACGTTGCGTTCTGCGTGCTATACTGACCAAGAAAGGAGCTTCTCGGGGAAGGAGACCGTCCGATGCCGGATCAGCCACCGACCGCCCAAGATTTTCCCGACCATTGGGGATTTTATCTTTTGCAGGCGATCAATCGCTTGGAGGACGAACACCGCCGTGCAGTCGATGCTCTGCGTCAGGACATGCGTGCGTTGGACGCCACGATCAACCAAGAAATCGATGCGCTGGATACTCAGTTCGATCAAGAGATTGATACGCTGGATGCTAAATTCGAATCAGAAGCTCACCAACCTTCAATACTGGTACTGGGGCACCCTCGTGGTGATTGTCATCGGATTTGTCATAGACCCCACGCCTAAAGGCGGGGGCTTGTAGGGATCTGTCCCTGCAAGTTCCCGGCTTAAGCGGAAAGCCTCTCTTTGGGGGGCGCTATGACC
>JAJZZH010000115.1 GCA_021797675.1 Bacillota bacterium
CGCTGAACGCGCACCGCAGCCAGTTTCCGTTTCCCCTGCGCGGTCTCGATTCCGACAATGGCAGCGAGTTCATCAACCATCATCTGCTCGCCTGGTGCGAAACGCACCACATAGAAATCGAGAATTTTGCTCACGGTGTTGCCGGCAAATGGAAGTACTCGGCACCCTGCTCCCAGATCCAATGGACCCCATCGCTCAGGACCACCACGCGCTGAAGGAGGAATCTGCCAGGGCCGCGGCTCCCCTGAGCCTGCTCTTGATCCTCGGCCTGGGCACCGATGCACTTTGCGACCCGTCGGATGCATTTCGCGTCGATGGTCAGTCCGAGGGTCTCCGCTACGATCTCGGCGACTTGCTCAAAGGGACCTCGATGGTCCGCCGACTGAGAATCCAGCTGCGTAACAACGAGGCTTGATCGGGACCTAAGCCGAGTTGCTCGTCGACGGGCACATCGCCCCTGGGGACAGAGGCCATAGGCCTCGTGCCGTGAATAATCGCCAAAAATCCCGGGCGCCACCCGTACCCGATCGGCCACAACGGTGCGCAGTGCCGTACCGCATTGCTGGCTTATCCCCACGCGCGGAGGCGCACGGTCATCCATAGCTTTTCCATGAGCTGTTGGCCCGGACTGTAGCAAGCACCGTGCTCATCCCGCGCTCCAGGTCCTCCAAAGATCCCCACACCAGCCGGACGGCAGCGGCAATTGGTCGAGGATGGCCTGCACAATCGTACTCTCGTGCTCCCGCACGTGTCGGACTCCATTATTCGGCGCGAGCTTGCCTTTTTCCCACAGTTCCATTACTACATCATGACACAACGCCTCCTCATCGGTCCGGGAAGACCGCCTTGACGAGGAATTCTTCGCATTTTTCTATCGAACATCACCAATTATTTCCATTTGTGTAACCATCATTAGGTGGACCCATCAACAACTTCGCCCGCGCCATGATTGATAGGGCTAGATGCCCAGCCGATCGCCACTTCACCGCGGTCTGCCTGACTCCGCGCCGTCTCTATGCCGTCGCAACGGTCGCAAGCGCACCGTGATCCGCGTTGCAGAATATGTTACACTTAACCTACTTAGAACGCTAGTCGAACACTAGGCTGATGCGAATTTTGGGTCGGCAAGGAGGCAAACACACCATGGAACGCAAGGCCAAGGTCTATGGATGGGAAGTTCAGTTGCAGCGCGACGCGCAAGGGTTCACGTTTAAGGTCAGTTCGGACCCCGAGCGTCAGCAACTGCGCAAGGACGTTTTTGGTCTGATGGACCAGGTAAGCCAAAACGCACGGGAAGCCGGAGTCAGTTTGGCAGAACTTTTCCTGCATTCTGCACGGACCAAAGTTAACCGTCTTACCGGCCGCCGTTAGAGTATCGGCTCCCCTGGTTGTTCGAGCGAGGACTCGGAAAAGAGGGGCGTTGAGATGAACAGCTCGCTATCACCCAGTGATTACGCCAGTACCGTGGACGTAATCCACTTGCTGAAAGGGGATTTGTTACGGCTGGCTGCGCAAAAAGGAAACCTTGATCCCGAGGTTATTGCGTTGAGTCAGACTATTGACCGGTATATCGTCGCCGTGCAAAAGTACTGGAAAAGTGAAGGTGGCGTCCAAAGCACTCTCGCTTGACCCATGAGCACGACGATCGGTTACAGCCTGTGGTCTGACGGTTTTGCACCCGCGCCCCCCGCTTAACCTTGCCGGGAAGGGTCCGGTAGGGGCGTGCGTTGAGCCGTTTTATGGCATTTTCCCCGAACTGCTCCTGCGCCTGTTTTCGGCTGCGCGTAAATGCTCTTTGACAAAGCGCTCCAGGGTTGACCGATCTTCGTAGGCCATGCCTACAAAACGCACCGCGGTTTCCCACCCTAAACGACCTCGAAAATCACGAGGTCGTTTGTCGACTCGAATAACCGTTGCCTTAACATTCAACAACTCATTCCCCAGGCGTAGCCCTAGCGTCAAACTCAAATCCGGCCAGAGCGGAATCGCGCTCGGAAATCGAAGTCCGGCGATCGACAGGTCCAACGTGGTGGTCAGATATCGCTCGCGACGGGGAATCCCATATTCAACCGGCACCGTCACCCGAACCCGGGGAACTGCCCGCTGTTCCATAGGAAATGGCTTACCTTCCAAGTTTACCCGCATGATCGGCAAAGTTTCCAAGACGTTGACCATCCGCGCAAACTGTCCCCAGCGCATATCGTCAGCAGACCAGACAATTTGAAACGTCTGCCCCGGCATCGGCGTAAGCTCCGATTCAATATCGGCTAGCGCCTCCAAATAGACGTCCTGGCCCAGACAACGAAGAACCCGGGTCCGCACCGAGCGCCGCCCTAAGACCAATTCGATAATCATGTTCGGCAAAAGACTCACTACCGCCATCACCTCGGGGGTGGCGGTTTTCCCGCCGTAATTTAGCGCATGTCCAGATGTTCCGGCGGGCGACCGCGTGCCAATCCACCAGTCACGGTGACGGCTTACATCCAAATTCCGCGCGTGGCTCTGGTAATGGCTTGATACCGCATCGTCCGGTTCTGGCTGGCATAGCAGTCAAATTCCTCGGCAGTTACGAACTCATGCTTAATCATCGCGCGCCGCAATTCCTTGAACGTCATCTCAAAACCATTAAACCGACTCACCCCGATGTAATTGCCGGGCGACAGCATAATTTGAGGAACCCATGCCTCGTCGTCGGGCAGCCACACCGCTCGCACGTCAAACATCCGTCGGTTGCCGGTCACTTCCCATACGCCAGTCCACTGATGCGCTCCCATCACTACATGATACATGCTCTGCCGATTGCGTTCACGGTTACACTTAATGAGGTGCTTGCAAAAAATCGGCCCCTCGACCGTTTCGTCGATCTGATACAAGACGTTTTGCAGGATGTACGCGATGAGAGTGGCACGCGTGGGAATCGGATCCCCGTTGGGAAAGCGTAGTTCCGAGTGCGTTTGGCGGCCTCGCTTGGGTTTGGGCATGACGAATATCGGACTCGGCAATTCTACAGTTTGTCCGCGGTCGAAAATAGCCAAAGATTTTGTTAGCATATGATTCCCTCCTGGTTACCCATTGCGATTCCTTCGCATCTTCGACAAGATATTATCAGCTCCTTTTTTTCCCTTCGGTTTTTTCTTTCGGCTTTTCTTTCCTTCTCCCGGTCCCCCGCCATCAAGGTGTCGGAGACTCGTAGCTTTTGTGCTTCGCCCCCCGGTTCGAATCCATCCATCCATCCTGCCATCCTGCCCGCTGCAAAATGGATCGTGTCGGAGACGCCGCGACACGAAATAGAGAGGCTTTTGCAGGTCTGGGCGCAATCTAGGAACCCTTGCATCGGTTGCATCGGCTGTAGCGGTCGTCCGCGCGTTACCCGCCATGTCCCAAACTCGATGCCGGAATCGTGCCGGCCCGGTGAGAGGATGGTTAGGCTTCTTGTTCCCGAGACCTTGGCGCAATCCCTCTCACACAAAAATTGCATCCACGAATTTCATCTTTGGCAACTCTCACCTGGGGACTACATATCCGAAGCGGCAACTGGTTCCCGTGGGCGTTCGGGTCAGACTGGCGTACCGGGTCAATGGCGTTTCAGAGCATGGCGACCTCGAAACCATGAACGCGTGATCAGGATAGCAGAGTTTTTCATGCACCCGTGATGCCGCCATCACGGCATGGCGAACGGGTGAGGAAACGCGGTGAACCACCTGCTCAAAGCATCGGCCTCACCCGGCTCACCTTGTAGCGCAGCGATTCCCAGCGTGCCCCCCGACCAACCCCGTGCCACCCGTCCGCTCAGCGTTGCTTGGTGTCACGAGACGCGTGGCCAGGCTAAAGCAAGAAACGGTCCATGAACGCAGTTGATGCCCAACCGAACACCCAACGGGCAACCACCGTTCGCACGTTCGGAATCAAAAATGCCAATCCAACCAAACCGGTGAGGGGCCCCGGGGTAATCAAAAATGCCATCGATACCAACAACACAGCGCCTTCTCCGATCCGGTGCATGGGAAACCCCTGGTCCTGCCATTCGGAACGCACCGTCCCCCACCACTGTCGAATGGAAAACCGCGCCAAGATAAAACCGGTAACCGAGGACAGGGCACTCAGGCCGAGGGCAAACCCCCAGCCCAGAAAGTGTGCCAAGATCAGCAGCGCTGCCACCTCGGCGAGCGGCACCAACAAAAAAATCAGTAGCAATTTCCTGAACATCTCATCGCCCTTACCCGGTTCGTCTTGTCCCTAGCTTACCACACTGGGCGCCAACCGATGGAGACTCCAGCCGGCCGCACTCAAAGCGGACGTTTGGGCGGTGGAATGCCCTGCACCAGCCACCAAGCAACCATAGCGGTCATCAAGGCGGTAAGGACGATGGGCACGTAGCGGGCGCGACTGTACAGGTACCCCCCAGGCAGGGGTGCCAGCGCCCCCGCCATTTCGGTGACCAAGTTGTAAAATCCGTACGCCGTTCCCGCCTCGCCGCGCCGAACCGTCCTCCCGATGGCGACCCCAGGTAGGCCCTTGACTCCTTCCCCGAAACCGCGCAACACGCCCGAGGACAATGCCCATCCGAACGACGCGGGGTTCCATAACAGGGCCACCCACCCCGCGGCGACGATAGCCAAGCCGTAGCCAAGGCTGTGCGGAAGTCCCACCCGGTCACCGAGCTTTCCCCAAAAAGGGGCGGTGACCGTGGCAAACAGTACGCCCACAGAGCTCAAGACACCAATCGTGTCGAGGGAAAGGTGGCCAGCTTCTCTCAAATACGGCACGACAAATGGCCAAGTAATGCCTTGGGTTACGGCGATGATGCCGGAAAGCACCACCCACTGAAAATAGCGTGGACGGGTGCGGGGATGCCAGCGCACCCGGGCCGGCGACGACGGCAAAGGCGGGTGCTGTCCCATCGGCAACAGGCAGAGGGTAGACAAACCATAGAGTCCTCCACTGACCACAAATACCAGTCGGAAGCTCCAATGCGTCGTCATGAATCCCCCCACAGCGGGGCCAATCACCATGCCCATGCCAAATACGTTCATCACCACATTGTAGGCAGTCGACAGATTCTGCAGCGACGCTTCGTCAAGCACCACCGCCTGCACCGCTGGGGTAGAAAACGCCGAGCCGAAGTAGAGCACGACACCCGGCAGCAGCCAATGCCAATTTGGTGCCCAGGCAAACATAAAAGGCACCGGGATTGCCACCACCCAGCCCCACAGCAAAATGATCCGGCGTTCGACCCGGTCGGCAAGGTAACCGCCTGGAAACACGACGAGCGCGGTGGCAATTCCGGCCACGGTGGACAACAACCCCACCGCAATCGCCCCGCCCCCCAGGTGTTCCACGTACAGGGGCCACAAAAATCCGTACAGACCGTAACCCAGCCCCCAAAGGCCCATCGACAAGGTTAGCCACGTCAAGTCTGGAGTCAGCCCCAAACGGCGCATCGTTCCAGCCTCCTTTTTGGCCCTACCCCATACTTGTACGCGATCGGTCGCAATTCATGACCGCCTTGCTCGGGTTTCCCCCGCGGGAAAGGTCACCCTCTGCTCGCGACGGCATAAGGTATTGATGGAATTTACCAAGCTCAGAGGAGGAACCCCGTGGAGCGCCAATTATTGAAGTCAAAAATCCATCGCGCGGTCGTTACTCAATCGAAGTTGGATTATACGGGTAGCTTGACCTTAGGCGCGAAGCTCGCCCAGGCGGCCGATATCTGGCCCCACGAATTCGTGCATATCACCAATCTCAACAACGGCACCCACTGGGTCACATACGTCATCGTCGACCCCGATGCGGCAAACACCGTCTGTCTCAACGGGACGGCAGCCCGGCACTTTCAGGTCGGTGACCCCGTCATCATCATGGCCTACGGCTACTATCTGGATGAGGAGGCGCACCTCGCCCGACCCCGCCTGGTGTACGTTGACGAGAGTAATCGGATTACGAGGGTGCTGGTGGCGGAACCGCCGTTCGAATCGTGGCGCGGCGAATCCTGACGATGGCTAGACCTCGACGGGGTGGCCTGGCGCCGCCCGATACTCGCACGCCAAAAACCAGGCGACGCTGCCCCAGAGCAGGACCAGGTTTCGCACCAGATCAACCCATAGCGAAAAAAAGAGCCATCCGGAGCCAAAATGCTCCGCCAAGATGAACCCCACCGGATATCCCAGCGTCGTCAGGGCAGCCGCGGTGACCCATTGCCATCGCAGCGGATACTTGGCCCATAAGGGAATGAGCCAGATTAGATATTGGGCGGAAAAGACCTTGGATCCCAGCACCATGATGGTCAAAGACGCCAAGACCGTGGTGCCGAGGTCGATTCGTCCTTCGAGCGCCAGTTTCCATACCACCAGCAAGGCGAGCACGGCCGCTATGGTGATCGCCAAGTTCATCGTGCCTGCGGGCGGCCCGGCCACATTAATCGAGCCGAAGCTGGTCGTCAGACGAACATGCCCGGCCCGGACGAGCGCGGCCAGCCCGCCCGGCAGCGAAGCAAATTGCAGCGGCCGGTGAAACAGATAGCGATAGGACGAAAACGCCGCGCGTTCGGAAAACACGGCTTGCAGGGCAATCGATGCCACGCCGGATAACACCGCCACAATCCCCCGATCCCACCGACAACGGCCGGTTGCCCGCCATTCGGCGATGATGAGACCCGGCCATAGCACGGCGGGAAACAACTTCAACAAAAAGCCCAAAATGCTCCACACCCAAGCCGCCCGGTAACGGCCGGCACGGCCGGCCTCGACCGCCAAGTATAACAGCATCGCCGGTACCGCGTCGTAACGTCCCGCAAAGAGCCCCACCGTACCGACGGCCAGGTAGGTCACGAGGCGACGTTGCCATGCGGGATCCCGTCGCCCCGTCGCCCACAGCACCCACAGCGCCACTCCCGTCAATACCGCGAACGCCCACCGGTATGAAAACGGCAACGTCCGCGGCAGGAGAAACAGCGTCAGCGAAAGCATGGGGTACTCTCGAGGCCAGACATGTAGCAGGGGCGACCTCAGCGCCGCCGCCGCGTACATTTGGTATTCATGAACGTCACTGGGGCGGATCCAAAGACACAGTGCGGTGCTTGCGAGCCAAAACGCAACCACCGGCCAAAAGCGCCTATTCATCGTCCGTCGGCAGGGCCAGCCCCTGAATATTTTTCCAGTCCGGATCCTGAGCCAGCTTGGAGAATTCCGGTCCTACGGGCCCACTATACTTGCCTTGCTGCGCATACCCCGCCGTCAGCGAAGACACGGTATGGAAAACCAATTGGGCAATGCGGGTACCAGGATACAGATAGATGGGGGTATCGCCCAGGTTAGCCAGTTCCAGGGTCAAGCTGCCACGGTATCCCGGCTGCACCATGATCGCGGTCGCCACGATCAGTCCCAGCCGTCCCCATGAAGATCGCCCTATCACATACGCCATCAAGTCGGCAGGGATCTGGAGAAATTCCAGGGTGGCGCCCAAGACGAGCTGGTTGGGATGCAATACCATGCGCTGACCCACGTCGAGCACTACCCGTTCCTGGTAGTCCGCGGCGCCCTCGCTCATCGTCATCGGATTGATCGGGCCGCGTGCCGAGCGTTTCAGTACGATGAATTCCGTTCCCAGCCGCACGTCGACCGATCCCCCGCTGACCTGCTTAGCACTCAACAGCGGCGTCACGACCAGCCGATCTTCTAATCGCCGGTCCATGCGCTCCCATAATTCCTGCTCGCCAAGCACCACGAGCCTACCCCTCCTCCGCCTCCGTGGCGTTCCATCTTTGCGTGACGACCCAGCCCAGCACAGCCTTTTGAGCCAACAGGGCCGCCGCTTTGCGCTCAGCCCCGGCGCCAATTCCCGCCAAGGCTAACAGCAAAGCACTCACGTCGCGGATACTGGAGCCCCGGGAGCCGTGGGGAACCACGCCGAACTCCAGCTGGCTTCGATACCGCTCTGCCGCCTCCGGCCACGGCGGCCAGGCCCACTCCCCGGCGCTCAACACGCCAAAGGCTTCCGCCCATTCGACGACGATTTCCAAGCCCGAGCGGGCAGCCTGGCGGCCAAAGTGCCGCAACCAGCCTCCCACCACCGGCTCCAGTCCCTGTCGAATCCCTCCATAATAGACAACCGGACCCAGCGCGGGCCCGAGTCTGGCTACGGCGGGTGACCACCCCGCTCCCGTTTGCATCGCCGCAAAGGGCAAAATCGCCGCCATGGCCACGGGGTCCCAGGACAACGGCCCTGGATAGGCCAGGAGAACCAGGGATGAGGTCTTAACCCACTTCCAGTCTAAACCGCTCGCACCCCGCCAGCGGAAAGGAAACGGGGTGAGACACCATCCGGCCATGAGATTAGCCGCCGGCTCTCCGGGTCGCTCAAGCGCGGTGACCCACTCGGCGGCCTCCGCCGCGGGCAATTCGGCCAACGCAGCCCGCACTGACGGAGCCAGGAGCTGTGAACGCTCCTCGATCCAAGCCCGATATGCTTCCTCTCGCCACCGCCCGTAATCCACCGTTCGCCGCTCCTTGATCGTGATCAAGATATTTCGCTCAGTGCCTGCTGACTATGCTTTTTTACTTTACCATACTGCACCGCGCCGCTCACCGTGGCCCAACGGTGTGGCATCCGGGTCCCGCCAGATCGCTTCCGATCGTTCGACAAATTTGGGTTGGCCAACGCACCCGTCTTGGGTATCATGGAACATGAAAAAGGATAAGGCGTCAGCCTAAAGTCACAGCTAGGAGGATCGGCCATGGTGCAATTCCCCGGATTTAGTCCGGATGACTTTGAGATTTTCTTGATTCCTGATTTTCATGAGCGGATGTTTCACATCCGGAGTCGCCTACGCCCGAAGTTGGCCCAACTTGGCGATGACGTCGCGCCAGCACTTCAGTTTAGTGATCATCCGCTCTATCCGCATACGGCATCACACGCCCGTCGGCGGATTAATCCTCCTGATGACACGTGGGTCGCCTTTTCCCGTTCCCCCCGCGGCTACAAACGCTTCGCGCACTTCGAGATCGGCATCGACCGGCACCAAGTCTTCGTGCGATTTGTGGTCAAACCCGAAGGCACCGACGACAAACCCCACCTTCTCGCCTATCTCCGCCAGGCTGGCGCCGGGGCCTTTCAGCTTAGGGATCCCGAGCCGATCTATTGGTACCGAGACGACCATGGGCAGTCTTTCGAAGCTATTGCCCACCTCGACGATCGGAGTGTGGCCGCCATCGCTGACACCGTCGCCAAGAAATCCCGAGGATTTGTCGTCGGCATGGTGCTCGCCCGCGACAATCCCGTCGTCGCCTCAGCCCAATTGGTGCCGAAGAGCATCAACATGATTACCCATTTGGCACCCCTATATGTCCATACGGTAGCCTCCGGACCCGTGGCCGCAACGCATGGATAATCGGCTGCCCACGATCCCGAGCGGCCTCGAGGCCACCATCGTACGCAACGCCACCGCTGAAACGCTCGCGGACCGGCTGGGCAACCCCACGCCAGCCAACGTCCTGGCGACGCCCGTCTTGGTCGCCTGGTTCGAGGCGGCGGTCTCCCAGGCGCTGCTCCCCTACCTGCCGCCGGATGTCTTAATCTTAGGCGTGCATATCGAAATCGATCACCTGCGGCCCACGCCCCCGGGACATGACGTGACGATTACGGCCACCTTGGAAAAGCAGGAAGGCAATCGCACGCAGTGGCGAGTCCTGGCGCAAGATGAATCTGAAATCATCGCCCAAGGCAAGGTCCGCTCCGCACTGGTCAATCAACAACATTTTCGTCAACGTCTCAGCGCCAAAGCAAAACCCTCGCCCACCGTCACCGGTCGTCGGCCTTCTGGGCCGCCGCTAAGCTAGGGATCAGCGCTTCCGCCGTCGCCAAGTTGGTGGCCACCGGGATGCTGCGCACGTCGGAGATACGCAACAGGGCGGTGACATCGGGTTCATGCGGGTGGGCAAAGAGCGGGTCGCGCAAAAAGAACAACCAATCCATCTCACCTTGGGCAATTTGGCTGCCCATTTGTTGATCGCCGCCTTCGGGTCCGGCCATGAAACAATGGACCGCGAGTCCGAGTCGGGCCTCCAACAGGCTGCCGGTATGGCCCGTAGCATACAGCAGATGGCGACGAAACACGGCCTGATGCCGCCCCACGAAGGCGACGAGCTCCTCTTTCTTTCGATCATGGGCGATCAATCCAATTCGCATTACAATTCCCCCTTCGGTTTGATATCCGCAGTGTCCAGGTTCCGCGTCCGATACCATTCGGGAAACGCGTCGGCGCTGACCCGGTAATGTTCAAAAAACGTTCGCATCAACGCAACCAGCGGGTGGGTCCGGTGGGGGGTCTTGGCGACCACCAGCGATGTCGTTCGCTCAATCGTAGGGAGTTCGCGGACGGCCAGCGCAACCAGTTCGCCCGCGGCGATATCGTCCCGCACGACAGAATCCGGCACCATCGCCACCCCTAAGCCGATTTTGACCATGCTCTTGACGACCTCATGACTGTTAAACTCCATCCGGACCTTAGGAATCACGCCGTGCTGCTCCAAAACTCCGTCGACAAAGGAGCGAAAACGCGATGGGTATTGATAAGAAATAAAGTCCAGATTGGCGAGGTCGGCTAAGCCCAACGGCAACGAAAGACTCTTCATCCGAGCGGGCGCAACGACTAGCCGTACCGGATCGGAAAACAGCGGAACGGAATCGATTTGCGGGTGCACCACGGGCACCGTCACCACCGCCACGGCCAATTCTCCGCGAATCACACCTTCCAACGTCTGTTGGATTTCCCCGATCCGGACGTGCACCCGCACGCCAGGAAACTGCGCGGTAAAGGTCGACAGGACCTGAGGGAGGGTGAACACCGCAACCGTCGACACCGCCCCCACATGAATTTCGCCTTGACCCGGCCGGCCCACTTCGGCCACCGCCTCGTGGGCCTGATCGATCAGTTGTTGAATCCGCTTGGCATAGTGATACAGGACCTCCCCGGCCGGTGTCGGGACGATGCGGCGTCCATTGCGCACGACCAATTCGGCCCCCATCGTCGCCTCCAACGCGCGCAATTGTTTGCTAACCGCGGGCTGCGTCAACGATACTTGCTCGGCAGCGCGGGTGATTCCTCCTGTATCAATAATCCGCACGAACGTTCTGAGTTGGGCTAAAATCATCCGAATCTCCCCAGCGTCAATACGCACCGTCCTTTGGCCAACCCGCCTTATTTTACCACGGACGATTGACCGTCATCGGCCCCATGACCCTTCGATTCCAATCGACGACAACAACCTGAATCCGTCACCCGAGCGCACTAATCGCTACCACCGTGGCGCCCTTGTTTCACCTTGGTGGTCCGCACCCATTTGGGTGCGGACCCGGTGGTTGGCAGTACGTCCTGTGTGTCCTGAACGGTTGCGGAGCGATCCGGCGGATTAGGACCGAATCCACATTCAGCGGGCCGGAAAGGGTGGGGATCGCGTTCGGTGGTGCGGCGTTTGTCCAACCATCCGACGCTGGTGCTCTGGTCCGCGGGGCAGTGAGGTCAATGAGGTACCAGGGTATCATCGCCCCCGCCGAGCATCGGATACGGCGGGGGATAGCCAACGTCATGGAGGCGCATGATCCGCGACGCTCCTATTTGCTCAGTTCCCCGTGGATCCATCAGCCCCTTGGTTTGAGCTAAATGTGGCGTCGGTGAACGAGACCGGGTTCATGGGCCTTTCCCACGTACGGAGCCTGCAGCGATTTTTGAGCGAAGAGGCATTATGCCCCTTCCTCAGTGGCTGGTCCACCCCATATGGAGTCTGGTCGACGGGTGGCCCCAAGTCTCGGGCCCCGGATGGCCGGTTACGTATGGTTACCCAGCTCGTCTTTTTCTTGACGGCCCAGACGTGACGATTCGCGGATAACCAAAATTGGAGCGATACGAATTGTCTCCGAAGGACGGTCAGGCTGATCTAACCGATTAGCTAAGACTTCCACCGCCCGCGATGCATAATATTCCACATCAACGTGGACGGTCGTGATGGCGGGTGCTGTTGCTTGAGCCGGTTCCAGGTCATCAAATCCCACAATGGCTACATCGTTCGGTACCCTAAGCCCACGCTCTTGCGCGAGATGCAACAGGTCCAGCGCGAGCAGATCGTTGACACAAAACCACGCAGATGGATAATCGGACAGTCCGTCCCAAAATAGGGCTATCAGGTCGGGATTGGCTTCGGTCCACTGCCATGACGGATGAAGCCCACAGGACTCCAGCGCCAGGCGATAGCCCTCCCACCGCTCCGCATAACTCGGCGAGTGCTGGAGGTCGCCCATGAATCCAATCGTCGTGTGGCCCGCGTCGATCAAATGCCTAACTCCAAGGAACGCTCCATGGCGGTTTTCCGTGACGACTTTGTCACATGCGACCGTAGCATCATAATGGTCCATCCAGACGACCGGCGCTCGCGCCTTCAGCGCACGGACAAATTCGGGGGAAAATCGCGACAGGACTAAAATCACCTCAATGTTTCCGGGGGGCCATGCGGGAAGTCGCATTGCACGTTCATCCGCATCGCTGACCCCAAACACGGTGAGGATACACTCGCGGCGCGCTAATTCTTTTTGCAAGTTTTGGATTACGGGGCCAAAGAAAATTGTGGCGGGGGGCTGAAGCAACGATTCGTTAAAAACCAGGGCCACGCCTCGCAGGCTTCGCTGCCGTCTTGGCTTCCGCCGATACCCGAGTTGGCGCGCCATTTGATGCACTGCGGCACGGGTTTGCTCGCTTACTCCCGGACTACCGGCGAGGGCGAGCGATACCGCATTCTTCGAAATGCCTAGGGCATGGGCAATGTCAGCCATGCTCGGTTTGCGCGCCGACATTTACGCTCCCCTTTCATGAACGCGATAGGTTTTGCATACCCGACACCGTAGGCACCCGAGACGGGAACGACGCCGTGCTGGCCGTGATGGCTTCGAGTCTCGCCAAGTTTGTCACCCAAATTGTAGCAGCGGAACCGCAATTCTGTCAAGGTTACAGTAACTTGACTAATCTCTACCGTAAATGTGGCGGTTAGGTCGGTCATTTCCGATGTGGCAGGAGCAACACCGCTGTTACCAGGGCGCTGGCGATGGCATTTTTTTCGGATTCCACCCCAATCAGCCAGGGCCGCGGAAAGGTCGCGCGGCAGGCCATAGCCATGTCGTCGTAGGTCATGTCAGCCATCCCGCCGCGACTGACCGGATGGTCGGTCAACAACCGCCCGGTCGACGGTTTTGGGATTGCGTCAACGCAGAATTCAAGTTCCTAGAATGATGGTTGAAACCATAACCGGTAATTGACATCGCGCATTCGTAAATATTACTATGGGAATGTGCCGCGATTAAGGAAAATTCTATGGATAGCGGAGTGTTGAGATGATTAGAGCACTGCTGGCGTACCGTCGCTTACGAATTAGCGCTCACCGGGATTCAGCACAGGGTCGGTGGCTTAAATCCTGGATCATAGAGTCATTGGCTTCGCGTCACGTTGGGTGGTGCAGCGGCACATGCTCACTTGGACGCGAAGGGAACGCCGCCGCATGGGCCCGGATAACGGGGAACGGTCAGTCTCCACGCAGGCAGTAACTACGAAAAGGGGGAGGTAACCGAGCAAGGCCTCGACGGCGGTTAACGCCAGCTGGCAACCAAAACGTCGACGATGCATCTGGGAAGCGCGCTGGCCTTAAGAACCGTTCGAGCACTTGAGCCATCGTCAACCTCGAAGGATAGTGACTGAGCATACCTGAGGAGGAAATTTTATGCGATACGTTTTCCACGCCAGAGCCATCGCGCTGGCCACGGCTACGGTGCTTTCGGGGATGCTGGCGGGAGTGGGCACCGAAGCGGGTATGGCCCAGGCGGCCACCACGTCGGGAAAAGCCCGGATTACCTGGTGGATCCCGTCGCCCAGCCCGATTCCCGGCACGTTGCATGCGGCCGCTCGGCGCTTTACGCAAAAAACCGGGATCAAAGTCAACGTGCAAAGTATTCCCTGGTCTACGTACTTGACCAAGATTACCACGGCGATCACCAGCGGCGTGGGACCTGACCTGATGGAGATCGGCAACACCTGGGCGCCGACCTTCGCCGTCTCCGGCGGCTTCGTGCCCTGGACCCCCAAGATGTTTCATGCGATTGGGGGCAAGAACCGGTTTTTGGCCACCAGCATGAAGGTCACCACGGCACCCGGCAAGCCCATCATTTCTGTGCCGTTCTTGGGCCAAACGTGGCTATTGGAGTACAACAAGATCATGTTTAGGAAGGCCGGCATTGCATCGCCGCCGACCACCTGGGCGGCGTTTGTAGCCGACGCGAAGAAGCTGAGCCACCCCTCTAAAGGGATTTATGGCGCGGCAGCACCGATTGGCGCCAATTCTGCCCTCCAAACCTGGGACTGGATTTTGTTCCGCCAAGAGGGCGGCCACTACTATCGCCACGGCAAGCCGAGCATTACGTCGGCCGCCGACGTGAACACCTTGACCAACTTCGTCAGGTGGGTCTATCCAGACCGAATTGTTAATCCAGCGTTGGTGGCTGACAGTACCGGCACCCTCTGCACGACCGAATTCGAACGGGGGCGGGCGGCCATGCTGCTCACCCAAAACCCGCAACAGGCCGTCACCGATCCCTCGAAGTACGGCATTGGATACGTGCCCCTGCCGGTCAAGATTCCGGTAGGCGGCGCCAAAATCATGTCGCACATTGCCGGCGAAAACTTGGCCATCTTCAAGAACAGCAAGCACTTGAGCGAAGACTTAGCCTTCATCAAGTTCTTGACCAGCCCGGCGCAGCAGGAACAGATCAACAAGAACATGTACGAACTACCGGTCACCCATGCTGGATTAAATACGCCGTACTTCCGGAAACCGGCGGAGAGTCGGTTCGGGCACATTTTAGCGAAGTATGCGGCCCCGATGCCCACCGAGCCTTCCAGCGCTACATTATTCAACGATGTGGGGGCAGCGACCATTTCGCTTCTGCGCGACGACGTGAGCGCGCACCATATCACGCCGGCCCAGGTACGGTCGGCGCTGAATTCCGCCGAACAGACCGTGCTGGCTTCAGGCGGTTAGCCCTGGGCGGCTCCCAGGATATGGAGACGGCGGTTGGGACTGACGGGCGGTTTTGAACCGGTCGCAGCACCCCTTCGGCGCATCGCGCGAACAGGCCCGTCCCGCAGGACACGGGGCGGGCCACATGATCGACGTGCCTGCTGACCGTGATGTGGCGCATCCTGCCGGTGAACTTCTTCCGACGGGTCCGGCTTCGCCGAGATCGCCCGTTGCGAGAACGTTCACCGTGGTGAGCAAGTCCGATCCGCCCGACATCACAACGAACAAACACGGTACTGAAGAAGGAGATCGGTATCATGGCGCAAGGAGAAGCAAAACTGGCGAACACGGGCTCCGGTCCCGATCCTGCCAAGACTCCGGCCGCGCGTCGGAGTCGGCGGCACGTTCAACCGTATTTGGCGATTTTGCCGGCGGCCATTGCCATTACCCTGGTCCAGGTTGGGCCCATGCTGGTCGGGGTCGTGATAGGGTTCTTTCGCCTGACCCAGTTCACGATTGGCGACTGGATTCACGCTCCTTTCGCAGGCTTACAAAATTTTGCCTTGGCGGTGAATGCCGGCGAGCCGATTGGGCGGGGGCTATGGATTTCGCTCGGGCTCACCAGTGTATATACCGTGCTGGTGGTCGCGATTTCCTGGGTCATGGGGATCGCCGGAGCGGTGTTCTTAAGCGATCAGTTCCGCGGGCGCGGGGTGCTGCGGGGGTTGTTTCTATTGCCATACGCCATTCCTGCGTACGTAGGGGTGATGATTTGGACGTTTATGTTTCAGCCGAGCGGCGCCGTCAATACGTTACTCGGCAGCGATCTCCATCTGGTGGCTGCCAACACGTTTTGGCTGGCCGGATCCAAGGCATTTCTGGCCATCGTGGTGACCGCCGTCTGGCGCACGTGGCCGTTTTCCTTTCTGATGCTGCTCGCCGGGCTACAGGGTGTGGCACCCGAGCTGTATGAAGCTGCCCGCGTGGATGGAGCCACGCGGTGGAAGGAGTTTCGGCACATCACCTTGCCCGCCATCCGAAGCGTGAGTCAGCTGCTGGTTTTGATCACCGGACTTTGGACATTTAACGATTTCACCACCCCCTTCGTCATGTTCAATACAGCGCCGCCCGCGGCGGCCAATCTCATTTCTCTGCAAATTTATGTTAATTCTTTTGTGGATTTGAACTTTGGTCTGGGGTCGGCAATGTCCGTGGTGATGATTGCCGTGCTGGTCGTGGCTGCCTTTTTGTACATCCGTCTCTTGCACATGCACGTCGGGGAGGTGCCCAATGTCTGAATCCGTATCGTATCGCGTCGTCCGGGCGGCCGTACTTTTGTTCTTGGCCTTGTTCACCCTCTATCCGCTGTGGACGCTGCTGACGATTTCCTTGTCGACCGCGTCGGAAGCCGGTGCAACCTTCCGCTGGATTCCCCAAGTGCTCAGTTGGCATGCCTATGTGGCGATGTGGAAAACCGCACCACTGCTGCACTATCTCCGAAACAGCGCCGTGGTCTCCAGCATCTCGGCCGTAGTCTCTTTGCCCATCGCCATTTTAGCGGCCTATGCCCTAACCCGCCATCACGTGAAGGGCGGTGCCGTGTTTTTAAGGGTGGTGCTGGCGACCCAGGCTTTTCCGGGCGTGTTGTTTTTGCTGCCTTTGTTCGTGATTTATGTCACCTTGCAAAATGCCCTCGGCATTCCGATGGACGGCACCTACTTAGGTTTAATTATCACGTATTTGACCTTTGCCTTGCCGTTTTCCATTTGGATGCTGACCGGCTACTTGGCTAGCATTCCGCAGGACGTTGAAGAGGCGGCGATGGTAGACGGCGCCGGCAAACTGCGCGCGTTTATCGTCACCACGCTGCGGGTAGCCATGCCGAGCGTGATGGCGGTGGGCGTGTTTACGTTCATGACCGCCTGGGGCGAGGTGCTCTTCGCCTCGGTATTGACGGACAGTGCCACGCGCACCCTGCCCATCGGGTTGGAACTGTATGAAAGCGCCAAGGGGCTGGTTATCTATTGGAATCAGCTGATGGCCGCGTCGCTCACCGTGAGTGTCCCGGTCGTGGTGGGATTCTTGCTGCTTCAACGCTATTTTGTGCGAGGTTTAAGCGCAGGGGCGATCAAGTAGACGCAGCCCGGCGCGACGGAGCACCGCACGTCAAACAACCTGGGCAACGAGGGGGACGGCAAATTGTATGGTTCGATGAGTTTAGACGGGGATTGGTTTCTCCGTTGGGCCGACGGACAGCGCGGCGGGCTTCGATTTCACCCGCTTGCCGAGACGGACGCCCGCAAATGGATTCCCGCGCGCGTGCCGGGCGAAGTGCATTGGGATCTGGTGCGCGCAGGGCTGTTGGCAGAGCCGACCGAGGGCATGAACGTCCTCGCCGCCCGATGGGTGGAAGAGGCGTTTTGGACCTATCGGCGCACCGTGACCCCACCCCCAGCGGCGCTTTCCGGAAGAGCTTGGCTCCGCTTTCGCGAACTGGACCTCATCGCGCGGATTTTTCTCAACGGAAAATGCGTCGGCACGCATGCCAATGCGTTCTATCCGTGCGAGGTCGAGATCACGGGAATGCTACGGCCTGGCGAGAATGTCGTGGCGGTAGAACTGGAAAGCGGCCTTTATACGGTGGCAGAAAAGTCCGCCGCGGGGTACTACCGCGGTTCAGAAGACGGACGTTTGTATAAACGCATGTGGCTCCGAAAACCCCAATTCTCGTTTAGCTGGGACTGGGCACCGCGCCTGCTTAATGTCGGGATTAGTCAAAGCGTCGAGCTCGTATGGGGGGATAGGGTGAAGCCGGGTTCCTTGGCGATTCGCTCCGAACTTTCCCCCGGCGGGGAGGAAGGACGGGTGCTGGTGCATTGGGAGGTCGAGGGGCTCGCCGGTGAGGACGTGGCCGGCCAGCTAGTGTTGGCCATGGAAGAAACGGGAGCACAAACCGTGCGCGAGGTCGTCATCCGTCCCGGCACCAACCAGCTGCAGGGTGAGATGACGATCGCCAAACCCGAGCGCTGGTGGCCGGCGGACATGGGTCCGCAGACCTTGTATACGGTGATCGCCCAGTTGGAGATTGCCGAAGAACCCCCGATCGCGGTATCCCGGAAGGTCGGATTTCGCCACGTGGTGGTGGAAAAGACGGTGCGGGATGACGGGGGACAGGATTTTGTCTTTGTGGTCAATGGAGAGCGCGTGTTCGCCAAAGGGGCTAACTGGGTGCCGGCGGACATCATCCCGGCGCGGGTGGACCATGACCGCTACCGTACGCTGATTGAACGGGCGCGGGAGCTCAATATGAATTTCCTTCGGGTTTGGGGTGGCGGTCTTTATGAACGCGATGCCTTTTACGAGCTGTGCGACGCGAACGGTCTTCTGGTGTGGCAGGAGTTTGCCTTCGCCTGCGCGGCGTACCCGGCCCATGACGCCCAGTTTCTTGAGGACATTCAGGCCGAGGCGCGTTACCAGATTCGCCGGCTGGCGCATCATCCAAGCTTGGTCGCTTGGTGCGGCAACAATGAAATTGCGTGGTTGACCTGGGAGCAAACCGAAGGCATCATCCATCCCGATCACGCGTGGTTTCATCAAATATTGCCCCGCTTGTTGCAGGAAGAAGACGCCACCCGCTATTATCAGCCGTCGAGTCCGTACTCCACCGATACCGTGCATCCTAACGCAGACCGCATCGGGGATCAGCATCCGTGGAGCATCGGCTTTGAAAACATCGATTTTTATCAATACCGTGAGATGGCACCAACCTTTCCCAACGAAGGTGGCATCCTCGGCCCGCCTTCGTTGCCAACCCTGATGGCGTGCCTTCCCGAAGGCCACCGGTACCCGCACAGCTTTGCCTGGCAAATTCATGACAATAGCGTCGAGGATTGGTTTGCAACCTCAGCCATCGACCGATTAGTCCAGGAATGGGTGGGCAAGGATCCCGGCCGGCTCAGCCTGGCCGAATATGTGTATTGGGGCGGTCTGGTCCAAGGTGAGGGGCTTCGCGAGTACATTCACAATTTTCGCCGGAGAAAGTTTGCCACCAGTTCGGCCATTTTTTGGATGTACAACGACTGCTGGCCGGTCACCCGCAGCTGGACGGTGGTCGATTACGGCCTAAGGCGCACCCCTTCTTTTTATCCCGTCAGACGGGCCTTTTCCCCGATCACGGTGGTGGTTGCTCAGGAGCGGGGCGCCGTGTGCGCCTTTGGAATTAACGATGGCCGTACGCCCTGGCATGGAGAACTCGAATTTGGCCTCCTCAGCCTGGACGGAACGGTGATTGCGTCCACCCGGCAAGCGGCGGCGATAGCCGCCAACGCTTGTGCAGAACTGGCCGCTTTGCCGTTAGCGGACTGGGAGACGGCCGGCTTTGCCGAGACGGTGGCTTATGCCGTGCTGTGGCAGGGACACCAAGTAGTCGCCCAAAATCGCCTGTTTCAGGCGCGCTTTCGCGAGATGCACTGGCGGCCAGCCGAAGTGGAAGTGAAGCGCGACGGCGAGATGCTGGTGTTTTGCAGTTCCGCGTATGCTTGGAATGTGGCCATCGATCTCGACGGAAATGCCGTGGGTGACAACTTTTTCGATGTCTGGCCCCATCTTCCCGTACGGCTTCCCTGGCCGGCGGACCGGAATCTTCCGTCAACCCTCTTCGTTGGCAACTTATTGGAATAACTGGGTTGCAGGAGCCTCCCTGCTGTCGCCGTCGGAACCCACCGGTAACCCAACGAGCTTCCGCCAACCCCAGGCCATCACCGCCAGAAGGGGTCGTTCCGACGCCTTCTGGAGGCCAGGGTGGTTTTCACCCTACCATCGCGGAGAGCCCATTAAACTTCACTGGTTACCACAAGCTCTGTAGCACAACCTCTCAATGCGCGATATCGGGGAACGCTGTTCAAAGCTTCCTGACCCGCGGATCCGCAGAGCGGGCATTTTGTTGAAATATTCCCGTTTCGTCCGTCCCCGTCGCCCAATGCTCAGGAACTCGGCCGTTCGCAGGAGGTACCTCGGACTGCGATTCACGGCCCTGCCCAAGCAGCGCTTGGTCGAGGCGTGAGAGAGCGCCTGATCGGGCGGGGCGCCATTCCCTCTGCGCCGATGCGACGAACCTCGCAGGGTTCGCACGCGCTGCGGTCGAAGGATCAGCCGACGAGATGGTCACTCATCTTACGCTTGGGGGCGAGATCATGCCGTTGGTCGTCCCTGCTTGACGTGTTTGCGAATTACCAACAGGATAAACCGTTCCGTCTGACTACGGAAGAGCGTCCTCTGGTACCAGCCATGCAACTTCCACCTCCCATCCCTCTCAATCGGTTTACTCCACCAACTGTTCTTCGGCGACCCGATCTACCTCGACGAGCTCAACCCCATGGTCTAGCAAGGTTCGAAAATGGTCTGGAACGAAGTCCGTGATGACCGTGCGGATGTCTCGGATCGCCAGGTACCCCTTTAGCTGCGCGTCCGTAAACTTTGTATGGTCCACAACCATAATGACCTCGTCCGCTGCCTCCACAATGGCTCGTCGAATATGATCCATGCTTTCGTTTAAGTTGCAGGGTCCCGCCAGCACATCGAATTTGTGACAGGATAAGATCGCGCGGGGTACTCGGAGCTTACGAAAAAAGGTCTCCGTGAAATCTCCCACATTGCATGCATCCATCGGATTGTAGCGCCCTGGAGCACAAAACACGGTAACATCTTGCTGACCCAATATTTCTAACAACGGAATAGAATACGTGTACACGATGGGCGACGTTTTCAGCGCGAGGGCAACTTCTCGCACGGTGGTTCCACTATCCAAGACCACGACATCCCCATCTCGCACCCAGTGCTCTGCGACATAGCGCCCAATCCGGGCTTTGCTTTCAAATTCGGCTCGCTGACGGGTACGATAATCGGGCCCGAGTTGCAGGTCCGTCCTATGCGCGCGCAATGCTTGCGCCTTCGTGTTAGGCAAATAATGTAGCGTTTCGGCCGCCGCCAACACCCGCAGGCGGACATCCTCCCGCACATGTGGATGCCCAGCCAGGGCTCGGGACGCAGTGGTCGCCGATGTTTTGGCCAAGAGGGCGACATCTTTTATCGTCGCCTGGTCGGTTGTCCGTCTTCTAGGCATAATCCTCTCCTGTATCTAGGTTTTGTGCCTGCGCGGCATCGACCTCAGGCAACTGTCTCACCCCGAATAAAGCGGTCCGCGGCTGGAATGCGTCGTTGAATCCATTGATCCAGTGCACCTGGCGAGTTGAGGCAACCCCCTCCGACAAACCCCGCCAGCGCCCGTCGTCCGGATCGTGCGCGACCCCGTACGCCCCCTCCAGACAGCTGCGTGGATCTCGGCCACGCCTTCCAAAAGCGCCTGAAGCAAGTGTTCCCGGCGGTGCGTTCGCGGCGCCCCGAACTAGGCTCCCCGGACTCCCGAACGATGCGCGTTCCCCCAATACATGGCGAAGAAACAAGACGCCGTTTGCCCCTGGGGGAAATGGATTGCCCCGGTCGGGCCATCCTCCTCCGCGGGAACATCGTCGGGTATCCCAGGCTCTTCCCGGCCCCATTCCAGAGCTCCGTCAGGGCTCGACGCGCCCCGCTAAAGCCGTGGCCGTCCGGGGAGAAACGGAGATGGGACGAGGCGCAGCGACCGCTGAAGTCGCCCGACAACCCTCGGATGGTCGTCTTAGACTCGCGCCAAGATCACCGAGCCGAGGTAGATGAGCCGTTCTGGCACCAGGGACCCCTCGCGCAAACAGACGGGACCCCGCCAACTAGACGGTTCGGAGAATATGGTGCCGATGAGTCGTCGCACCCCATAGTCTTTGACCTGCAGAATCCAGCGGGTTCGCTTCCACACCATCGGCTCGGGGCGCGCATCCATCAGCGTAGGCGCGGCAGCGGTCAATTCGGTTTGAGAAACGGCAACGCCTAAAGGAGTCTTTCGCCGATCTGCAGGGAAATTCCTGTCGACTTCAGGAATTGCTGCAGCCCCACGCACGCCTGATCATATCGGGACTCGATCCAGCAATTATGTCCCATGGGCGTCCACGGGTGTAATCGGGCCAAGCCGCCCGGAAAGACCGACGACTTTCGCTGACCCTTAACGCACCGGGTCTACCATCCCGCGGATGGCCCGCATCGTGGACGTCCCACTACTCCGCCGGATCTTGTTGCATTGCCCTACCCTCGTTGGCACGGCATCTGGCCCTCGCCTTGGACGCGATGTGCCTTCGGCGCGATATCCTACCGCTTGGCACCCGGAAGTTCCGAACTCCGGTTCCATTCCCAGGAATTCACTCCCAAAGCCTCACCTCCTCGCCAAGATGGTTGCCAGGGTGTGAGTTCCGATCAGGGCACGATGCCCGTCCAACCGTTGCCAAAGCCCCCCAATGACTCAACACGCGTCGGATTGGCCAAGCCCCGCGTAGACGCACGAACCATTATGTCAATCCGACTTATAGCACCAGCCCCCCCTGGTGCTCACGCGCGCGGCATCTACGGGATCCATTCCAACCGATGTTCTCGCTATGCTTGCAAGCACCGACACCTGTCCCCTCGGCAACGGCAGTCGATGCTACGAACATGATCGGAATTCCGGAACTACACAATGACCTATTGCTGAAACGTTGTCAAGAATACGTTGTCAAGATCAACGATGCAGGTATGCATCTTGCATTTCAGAAACGCAGTCACTCCCGTATTGACACACGATTCGCCATCATGCAATAATCGGTATGGTTGCGTAACATTTCCACGATTCAGACGGTCGCATTCAATGAGCGAATAATTGGGTGGCAGGAGAACGTCTTTTTCCGCGCACGCAATAAGCCGAGGGGATGGCGATGATGCTCTCGTCGGTTTGGCGTGGGGATTGGGCATCGATTCCAAATAGGTAATTCAGAACCACCGTCAAGACGAGAAGGAGTGAACGAGCATGCGAAGGGTGGGGCAATTTGGACACCGTGGTCAGTGGCTTGGAGCAGGCCTCGTGGTGATGTTCAGTGCGACGATGTTGACGGGGGCTGCAAGCGCAACGGGAACCTCTCTTCACCGGCCGACGGCGACGTCGGCGATTCCAAAGCTTAGATGGAAAGGGACCATCACCATGTGGGCCCAGACCTATACCCCTGATGTGCCGGGAGTCAAGTTGGCACCAGGGTCTCCAAAATTGCATGCCTTGGCTAATTTGGCCAAACAATTCGAGGCGATGTATCCTGGCATTCACATTCAGTTTATCAGCCAATCCGCGTGGAATGGGTCCAACGAGACGCTGCTGGCCAAAGCCGCAACCGGTTCTATGTATGATATCTACTTTGATCAGTTTTCCAACTGGAACGCACAATTGCCCAAAGGGATCGTTTATAACCTGATGCCCTACTTTAAGCAGCCGGACCCATACATTCGCGGAAACAAGAAATGGATGGGTATCATGAACCCCTACGTGGTATCGGAAACCGAACTCAATCTAGCCACGGATTACGAGGTAAACGGGGATTGGGTATCCTTTGCCTTCTACTATAATAAGAAGTTATTCCGGAAAGCGAGGATCACCCATACACCGAAGACGTGGGCCCAGTTCATCAATGACTGCAAGATCTTGCAAGCCCACGGAATTCAGCCAGGAGCAGATCTGTCGCGAATTGATTGGTATTCCCCGATCGCACTGGGCAACTATCTAGGCCTAAAGACGCTGAAGAAGATATCAAGCTTCAGCTCAGCCAAGGGCATCACCAATTACGACGAAGCTATCGCGTACAAAAAAGGCATCTTGAATCCGCTGAAGAACCCTCGGGTGATGGCGTGGTGGCCGTTGTTCAAAACACTTTACACGAAATATTGGAATAAGGCCGTAGCCGCTGTCCCCATCAACGCCATTCCACCCAACGTGGTCAATGGCCAGAGTCTATTTGAGGCCGGTAAGGTTGCAATGATCTTCAACGGGAGTTGGGTTCCGCCCGAAGTGCCTAAGGGATTTCAGTTGGGATCATTCCCGTTTCCGAGCCTTTACGGTACGAGCCGCTACAGCACCAAATACAATGCAGCCGGAGCAGTTAACAATCCAGGCGCCGCGTTTCAGTACGGAATTTCGACTCCCAAGGCCGACCACTCCATGAGCCAACCCGGAAAATTCCAAGCGGTATTGGATTGGCTACGGTTCATTGCAACTCCCCAGCACAACCAAGAGGTGGTAAATGAACTGGGATCGTTCATTCCGACCTTTAAGGGGACCGTGCCGATTAAGCCGTTTCGGAGTCAAGTTGCATTGATTAGCCGACCCTTGTACAAAACGGTGGGCGGAGAGTACTTAACGACCACGGCAGACACCGATCTGCGCTCGCTTTTCCAAGAATACGTTACCGGCCACATCTCGTTCGCGGCGGCCAAACAGCAATATGGTTCAATTTTGGCGACGGCCGTCCGACAATTCCTGACGGCTAACCCGAAGCCTTGAATGACGCGTCGAAAGGGCGGTGGGCAATGACCAAGTCAGATTCGGGTTCAAGGTTGCGTGTTTCCGGAAGGTCCGATGACCGTATCGCGGCGCTCTTCATTGCCCCCGGACTGTTCATGATCTTGGTGTTTAGCTATTATCCTGTGGTTCGTTCGCTAATCGGAGCGTTTACGAGTTGGGACGGATTTAATACCCCGGTGTTTAACGGACTGGCAAATTTCTGGGGGTTGGCGCACGACACCGTGTTTCTGCATGCATTGTGGCACGTTGGACTGTGGGTGATAATCGCCGTTCCCTTGGCGATTATCCCTTCGTTTTGCGTGGCCGAGCTCGTGTTTAACCTTAAGAACCAAGGTGCCCAGCGAGCCTACCGGGTTGCGTTCGTTCTGCCCATGGTGCTGCCAGCAGTGGTGCCGATTCTTATTTGGGAGTTTGGCATCTACGATCCGGGGGGAATCTTGGACCGGATTTTGGGTGTGTCGACGACGTGGTTACTGAGCACGCACACAGCCCTGTGGGCCATGATCCTGATGGGATTTCCTTGGGTGAGCCCGTTCAACTTTCTGATCTTCCTTGCCGGACTGCAAAACGTGGATCCGTCGTTGTTCGACGCCGCGCAAATCGATGGGGCGGCATTGTGGCAACGAGTGGTTCACGTCGATGTTCGCTTGGTTATGGGACAGGTGAAGTTGCTCATTGTGCTTGCGGTCTTGGGCAGCGCGCAGAATTTACTCGTTCCTTTGCTGCTCACCGGCGGAGGGCCGTTGAACGCGACGATGACCCCGGTGCTGGACATGTATCAATCCGCCTTTGTGGGCGATCAATACGGATACGCTATGGCCATCTCCTTGGTTATGTTCGTCTTTATCATGGTGCTGACCTTGGCCAATATGCGGTTTTTCAACCCCCCCGGCACCGAAGGATAGCCAAGGGGCGCGGGTTCGTGGGTACGCATGGGCAATGATCGGATAGATATTCTCATTGAGGTGATCTCATCGATGCGGATACGGATTCGTGACGTGCGGTCTCATATCGTTTTGTTAGTTATTGCCGCCTTGGTACTTTATCCGATGTGCTATATGCTCATCAACGCCCTAAATTCAGGTGTTACGACGGCCACGAATCCTTGGTGGTTCGGGTCCGTCATGCATTGGCAGAACTATCGCGATGCTTTTGCGGTCGTCGCGCCAGCCTTTCTGCGAACCGTGACGATTGTGGTGCTGAGCGTAGCAGGAACGTTGGTTTGTGCGTCACCCGCAGCCTATGCGTTTTCCCGATACCGATTTCGATGGCGTAATGTCCTGTTTATGGTGTTCTTTGCCTTATTGCTGATTCCGGGATTTGTGACCCTGATTCCGTTGGTGTTGGAGATTCGGGGACTCGGACTGACGAATACCATGTGGGGTCTCGTTTTCCCGTACATCGCAGGTGGGCAAGCTTTCGGAGTCTTCATTTTGCGGACGTTTTACCAGCAGATGTCTCAGGACCTCATCGATGCCGCTCGCATAGATGGCGCAACCGACACGCAGATCTTTGTTGCGGTGGCGGTACCCTTGGCGGTTCCGGTGATGATTACGGTTGCCATTTTGCAGTTTGTGGGGCTCTGGTCCGATTACGTGTTGCCGTCGCTCATTCTCAGCAGTTCCAATCCCACCGTGGCCATGGCCATCACGAATTTTTCTCCGCCGATGATCGCCGGGGACGCCGCCAACTTGAGCGGCTTGAACATGCAATTTGCTTCGTTTGTATTAGCCTCTATTCCCATTGGTGTTTTGTTTGCGTTTTTAATGCGGTATTTCGTCCAAGGGATTACGAGTGGGGCAGTCAAGCTGTAACCCAACCGTGGATGATATCCTGGATCGGGTCGACGGACAGGCGCGGATCGCCAATGTGAGGAAAGGACTAATCGGTGACGACCCCTGTAACCCCTGTAGATAATCCGTCCCTTCCACATCGCACGTGGTGCCTTGATGGGCCGAATCAGCCTCGTTTGATCGAATTGGGCACTTGGTCGCAAGCGGACGGCGGCGACCGTATTCTGGTGGCGAGCGCATACGCGGGATTATGTGACACGGACGCAAAAATCTGGCGTGGAACGGCGGCCAACCCGTTAGTCCGGTATCCGATTATCCTTGGTCACGAGTGGATCGGACGGGTCGTAAAGGACGCGCAACGCCGTTTCCCACCGGGCGAATGGGTGGTAGTCGAAGGCTTCACCCCGTGTCGACACTGTCGCGAATGTAATCGTGGCCACAGCAATTGGTGCCTGAGTCCTGCGCATAGCGGAATCACCTATGATGGAGGCTTTGCTCCATGGTCCTGGGTACCGGCGTCAGCGCTACACGCGGTGAGCCCGCACCATTCGCCACAAGCCTATATATTCGTCGAGCCGGCATCCAGCGTGATTCGAGCCGTGGACCATCTTGTGGATCGGCGGTCGCGCAGCGTGCTGGTATTGGGGATGGGTTCCGTGGGTCGATTGGCTGTCCTGTTGCTTCGTGATCGGCTCCCTCAAGTCACGATAATGACCTACGACCCTGTGGCGACGCGCAGCCAGTGGGCCGGTCGTTACGGGGCTATTGCGGTCGAATCGGTTGAGTCGGAAATCGCGGATGCGGTTATCGAATGTTCGGGCACCATTGACGGGTTTACGGCGGCATTGCGGGCGGCGCAGGCTCAAGGTGTAATCGCGCTGGAAGGTGTACCGGAGCGCGGGGAGACAGCCGTCGTGGCACCGGCGATGATGCATTTTAAGGAACTCACGCTCTTTGGCATTTATTCGTCGACGATGCAGTCTTTCCAAGAAAGTCTGGACTGGGTAAGCCGGCGGGAAGCGGAGCTGGCGAGCATGCTGGAGGGGCCTTATGGTGCCGCTGACCTGCCGAAATTGATGGAAAGGTTGGCGAGCCCGGATCGTCGCGGCAAGCTCTACATATCCTGGCCATCGGATATCAACGCTGAGAAAGTGAGGCAGTCCCTTGAGGATTCTGTATTTGGATATTGATACGCTTCGCCCCGATCATTTGCCTGCGTACGGCTATGACAGGCCCACGGCACCCGCGATCACCCAACTCGCCCAGGAAGGCGTGACGTTTTCCGAGTGCTATGTCAGCGATTCACCGTGTGTCCCCTCCCGGGCGGCGCTGGTCAGCGGTCGATTCGGCATTCATAACGGCGTGGTCACCCACTGGGGTGCGGGTGCGGTCTTTCGGATGCCCGTGTATGACGGCGACTGGGATCAGGTCTATGCGGAACAGGCTCCCCTCTTTCCACGGTATTTACGGGCCCAAGGCTTTCATACGGCGACGATTTCATCGTTTGCCGACAAGCACCAAGCCCCGTGGTACTTATTGGGATGGGCGGAGGTGCAGAATTTTACGTTAAAGCGCGGCAACGAAGACGCCGAGGAAGTTGCTGAACGGGCCATCGCATGGCTGAGGGAGCACGGAACGAAAGAAGACTGGTTTTTACACGTCCATTTTTGGGATCCTCACAAGAACTACACCATGGACCCTGCGTGGGCGCAAATCTTCCGGTCGTATACCGCGCCGGGATGGCCGGATGCGCAGACCATCGCCATGCAGCAAGATCCTGCATCGGGTCCGGGCAGTGCGGCAGATCTTTGGGGCTGGGGCGACCGCAGGACCAGTCCTGTCCCAACGATGCCGCACGCGATTCGTGGTGTCGAAGACTTGAAACACCTGGTGGACGGGTATGATGGAGCCATTCGTTATTTAGACAGTCAGATTGAACGACTACTGGATTGTTTGAACACCTTGGGAATACGGTCGGAGACCGCCGTCATCGTGACCTCGGACCACGGAGAATCGTTCGGAGAGCATGGCTTATACGCTCAGCATGCCGATGCGGGGACGGCCGTCCATCACGTTCCCCTGATTATCCAATGGCCAGGGCTGGTTGCTGGCGTTTCTTGTTCGCGATTGGTGTATCTGCAAGATATCGTCCCAACGATGATGGAGCTTTTGGGCCGACCGCTTCCTGAGGGATGGGATTTTCATAGCTTCGCCCAGGTGCTTGATCCCGCGCGGCACGCGAACGGGACGTGGGACCATCTTGTCTGGGGTCACGGATTATACGTGTGCCAGCGTGCGGTCTTCCAACCGCCTTGGTTTTACATTCGAACGTATCACCCAGGGGTATTTCGTTGGGATGACGAATGTTTGTACCATGTTGACCTAGACCCCCACGAAACCCGCAATCAAATGGTGCAAGAACCAGGCATCCTGAGCCAACTGCGCGCCCATCTGGCCGCTTGGATCCGGGACAAGCTCGGTGAAGGGCAGATGGATCCCATGGAAGAGGTGGTGCGCACCGGGGGACCGTACCGTTACGTGAAACCCGAACCGTGGATGCGTCATTTGCAGGCGATTGGGGAACCCATGGCTGCCGAGCGTATCCGACATCAGGAACGAAACCCATGGTGAATAAAACCGTCACGGATGCGGGGACCAAAACCTGCCTCTCTCCCACCTCGTGCCGAGTTCAGCAAAATACGATACAATGCATCTAAACATGAACTCGGAGGGATAGTAACCTTGACCCGCCTACCGCTGGTCGTTCAGAGCGACCTCACGCTACTTCTGGAAGTCGACAACCCTCTGTTTGAGGAAGCCCGCGACGCATTGGTGGGCTTCGCCGAGTTGGTCAAGAGCCCGGAACATATCCATACGTATCGTTTGTCCAATCTTTCCATTTGGAACGCGGTGGCCTCGGGGCTTACGCCCGACGCCATGTTGCAACGGCTGAAACAGTATTCCCAATATCCGGTGCCGCCCGAAGTGGAGACCTTTATCGCTGACCAAGGGCTCCGCTATGGTCGGCTGGTACTGCGCGTGGCCCCGGACGGCGATGGTCTGTGGCTCACCGGTGCCGACCCCACCCTACTCACGTTGATTGCCAGCCACAAAACGGTCGTTCCCTACCTCGGCCCCTCCCTGGCGCCGGGCTTTCGCATTGCGCCCGAAATGCGCGGCCTGCTGAAACAAGCGCTGACCAAGATCGGTTGGCCGGTTGCCGACCAGGCAGGTTTCCGGTCCGGCGCCCCCCTCACGTTGGCTTTGCGCACCATGACACGGACCGGACATCCCCTATCCCTGCGGGATTACCAGCTCCAGGCAGCACGCGCTTTCTGGGGCGATGGACAGTCAATGCATGGGCACGGCATTGTCGTGCTGCCCTGCGGTGCCGGCAAGACGCTGGTGGGACTGGGAGTGATGCACCGGGCCCAGACCCACACGCTCATCTTGACCACCTCTTTGGCGGCGCTGCACCAGTGGCGCGATGAAATATTGGACAAGACCAGTCTCACCGAGGATGACATCGCCGAATATTCGGCCCAAAAGAAGGAAATCGGGCCGGTCACCCTCACGACTTACCAGTTGCTGAGTCACCGCACTCAGGGTCGGTTTGTCCATTTTTCCGCCCTAGACGCGCATGATTGGGGATTAATCATCTATGACGAAGTCCATCTGCTGCCCGCCCCCGTATTTCGCCTCACGGCCAGTCTGCAGGCACGGCGGCGCCTCGGGCTTACCGCGACCCTGATTCGCGAAGACGGTCGGGCCGATGAAGTATTCGCCTTGATCGGCCCCAAGCGGTTTGATATGGCCTGGAAACAGCTCGAAGCGCAGGGGTGGATCGCCTCCGCCGCCTGCCACGAAATTCGCGTGAAACTGGCGCAGGTCCACCGCGAGCGCTACGCCTCAGCCGAGGATTCCGAGCGCATCCGCATCGCAGCCGAAAACCCCGCCAAATTCCCCGTCGTGGAAGCGTTGGTAGCTGAGCACGCCACCGATCACGTGCTGGTCATTGGACAATACCTGGGACAGTTGGAGGAACTGAGTAAACGCCTGCAGGCACCGCTGATCACCGGCAAGACTCCCCCGAAGGAGCGTGAGCGCCTCTATGCGGCGTTTCGCGAGGGTGCCATCCGGGTGTTGGTGGTTTCCAAAGTGGCGAACTTTGCCATCGACCTCCCGGATGCCAACGTCGCCATTCAAGTCAGCGGTAGCTTTGGCTCCCGCCAGGAGGAAGCCCAGCGACTGGGCCGGATCTTGCGCCCGAAGTCCCATGGTCAGAGTGCCACCTTTTACACGATCGTCAGCGTGGAAACGCGTGAGCAAGATTTCTCGCAAAAGCGCCAACTGTTCCTGTGTGAGCAAGGATATCGCTACGACGTGGCCCACGCCGATGCCGACGGGCAGCCGTTGGAACGACCCCTGCCGCCGATCATTCCGTTTCCGCAAGTCGTGCCGGAGGGCCACGCCTAATGTTATCCATCGGGCCGAGTCTAGCGCAGGTGATCGCCCGCCTGCCGGAGGACGAGTTTGCGCGCCTGTTGAAGAATTTGGGCTTGCCGCCCGGCCCGGCCGACCGCTCATCGGCATCCGAGCGGATCACCGACATCTCGCGGATTGACGCACAGTTGGACCGGCTCAACGCCGAGAGCCGCCAATTCTTGAGCGACCTGCTGTTAAGCGGAGGGTATCTCTCGTGGAGCGCGGCCGGTAAACGACCAACCACCCGGGAGGCGCTCGCCGAGTTGGACGCCACCGCATTGGTCTATCACGTCGAGGACCAATACTTTGGGCATCAGATCGCCTTGCCGCAAGAGTTCGCGGATGTGCTGTGGAAACGGCTCTTGGCTGGCGAAAGCCAAAGCCTGGTTGCGGCGACAACCACTCCCCGCCGCGAGCAGGTGGTCTATGATGCCTCGCCGTTCTTCCAGGACCTCTATCAACTGCTCAGCTACGCGCGCCAGGAGCCGCTTCCGCTCACCCTGCAAGGCAATGTCTTTAAACGGGTTGAGACCAAGATGGTTCAAAAGTTCTGGCCTGGGGCAGACCGTGGCCTGGAACGGATCCAGCATCTGGAGCACTTCGCCCAGCTGCACTCTCTCTTGGAATATGCCCAGGACCAGCGCTGCTTGCTCGTAGCCGAAGATCAGGCACATCAGTTTTTCTCCCGAACGCCTGGCGAGCGCCATCAGGCCTGGTTCGACTATGGATTTCATTCGCTCTCCTCTTCGAACTTGCCGCAACTCCTAGCCGCGTTTGCGGCGTGCCTCGCCCCCGAACAATGGCTCGATATGGAAAAGATCCCGGTTTGGCTTACCGAGCACGGCGTCGTCCCCCCGGGCGCACACGTCAACCTTAGCCTGCATGCCACACGGCTCCAGGACGTTGGCATCTGGGAAGGGGACCGCCGGCGCGCACGATTGACCGATGCCGCCTATTTCGCCGCCAATGCGGGCTTGGCCCATCCCGTGCGGGGTCAGGCCTTGGTGCAGCCGACGGGTGAAGTCATGGTGCCGCCCGAGTCCCCGTGGGAGGAGCGATGGGCGTGGGATGCCATCGCCTCGTTGGTCCGCTGCGACCGGATGACGGTCTACCGGATCACCAAAGAAGGCCTGGAACGCGCCTTGGACCTCGGTCGGCAATTCCCCGACGTGCTGAGGCTCATGAGCGACATGAGCAAATCGCCCCTCCCCGCTAACGTGCGAAGTAATCTTGAGGATTGGCATCTGCAGCTGACGCGCCACCGTATTCTGGAAGTCACCCTGGTGCACAGTCAGTCGGCGGCGGATTCGAACGAAATCGAAAGTGCGCTGGGGCCGTCCGTGCTCTTTCGGCTCTCGAGCACGGACCTGGTGATTCCGCCTGCGTCCGGACCCGCCGTAATCCGCACGCTGAACCGGGCCGGGATCGCCATGCGTAACCGTATTGAACGCCCCGGCCGTCCCCGAGCGGATGCACAAGCCGAAGGCTCATGGTTCAGCTATGCTAGCCCGGGGCTGAGGATGAGCGACGGGCACCAGATCGTCGCGGCCCACCTGATTGCGACGCTGCCCGAACTGCCCGACTATCAACAAATCGAAGCCGTGGTCACCAGCGCGATTCACCATCGGCGCGCGATCGCCGTCCGCCATTGGCCTCCCGGCCATGGCGCAGTGGTGGAGCAAGAGCTGGTGCCATATCAGATGCAAAGCGGCTGGCTGCAGGGAACGCTGGTGGGTACGCCCCGACTGGTCAACATTTTTTTCCAGAGCATCCTGGCCGCTAAGGAAGTCCACTCACCGTGAGCCGCCATCTTCGCGTGCGCCCGCGCTTTTATCTCTTCCTCGGAATCATCCTGGCCGGTCTGACCTATGCCAGTTGGATGGCGGTCTCCTCCCCTCCCCGCCTTCAACGTCGCCATCCTCTGTCTCGGCGGGGGTCGGGTCCGGCGGTTCCGCCCCGGGCCCAATTTACCCGGGTTGGTGGAACCTTTCGTCCCGCACCGAGCCAACTACCGCTTCCTCTTACGGACTTTTCCGTCGTCGCGGGGCCAGGGGCGGAAACGATCATCGGAGGGTACACCCAGGGCGGGCGGATTAACCCACTCATCTATGACGTCACCGAACACGGCGTCGTCGCCGAGGCCTGGCTGTCCCGTCCGTACGCCAATGGGGGAGCGGTTGGGCTCGGCTCCGAGATCCTCTACGTGGGCGGCAGCTATCGCCCCGGCCGTCTTTCCGCGCGGATTCAACCCATCCAGTGGACCGCGGTCCATCGCCCGCTACCGATCCAGCGACCGTCGCGGCGACTTTCCCGGCCCCTCGGGGCCATGGCCACCGCCGTCAGCGGGGACTCCGCGTTTGCGGTGGGTGGCCGTCTGCCCCACGGCGCCAGCAATGTGATCTATCGTTGGCAAGTTGCCGGTCATCCTCAGCCGTGGGCTCACCTTCCCCGCGCAGTGATTCATCCTGTGGCCGCCGTCTTCGACGGGGCTCTCTGGGTAATCGGAGGATTTACCCCCCAGATGGGTTACGCTGACGCGATCTACACAGTGAATCTGCGATCCGGGCAAGCAACCCGCGTGGGCACACTGCCCGTGCCCACGGCTGACGCGGCCGTGGCTGTATTCAACGGACAACTGTGGATGCTGGGAGGGCAGACCCCGGCGGGGCCGACTCGGCACACTTGGGTGATTCGGGGCCCGCACGCCATCGCCCAGGGGCCAAGCTTGTCGATGGCCGTCAAGGGAGCCAATGCCTTCGTCCTTGACCACCGTCTTTGGGTGGGGGGAGGCCAGGGCGCAAGCGGCCAGCTGTTCCGGCGCCTGTGGTGGTATGTGCCACCGGCGCGTCGGGCGCCGTCTCCGCATCACTCGTCCTGAGCTTGTTCCGGGCTCAGAACGACGTCGGCGATTTCGCGTTCGATCTCGGCCAAGTCGGCCGTTCCCCGGCGCCGCAGCCGCTCGGCCTCCACGATCTGCTGAACCCGGGCCACACAGGTTTCAAAGTCCACGTTCTTGACGATATAGTCGTAAGTATGGGCGCGCCGAATCTGTTCGACAGCATTGGCTAAGCGTGCCTCGAGATTAGAAACCTCCGATCGGGACACGATCCGGCGCCGGAGTTCCTCGAGATTGGGCGGGAGCAAGAATACCGAGACGACGGGACGATGCCGAAGTTGGTATTTCATTCGGCCCTTGTAGTCGAGTTCGATGATCCCATCTTTGCCGTCTACGAACAGTTCGCACGGTGAGCCGTAATAGTAATCTTGGTACACTTTTTCATGCTCGTACACGGTACCGTCCGCAACGAGGTGTTGAAAGGTTGGGGTGCTGACGAAATGGTAATCGAAGCCTTCCACCTCTCCCTCGCGAGGGGGCCGCGTAGTATAGGTCACGACTTTACTCAGGCGAGGGTCCCGTTCCAACAGTGCCCGCATCAGCGATCCCTTGCCGACCCCTGAGGGTCCGGTGAAAATAAAAAGTATCGGTTGCACGATCTGTCCCCGCCTCTATGTGCAATTTGCTGGGTTACTTTAAGTCAGCCACCTTCAGCCACCTATCATGGCCGCGGCACGGCCTTCTGCTGACGGCCAGCCGCCTATCCTATCGCCCCTCTGCCGACCCTAGACCCAGTGCCCGCCACACGCGGGCTTGCATGGCCTGAAGGTCCTCATCGGTTGCCGGTCTGGCGCGGGCGAACGTCAAATCGGCCTCGCTGGCAATCGGGATGAGATGCAAGTGGGCATGGGGCACCTCAAATCCCGCAACCAGCATGCCAATGCGCTGCCCTGTCGCCTCACGCAAGGCTCTGGCAATGGGTTGCGCAAAAGGCAGGATTTCCGTCAGCCACTCGGCCGGAAGATCAAACACTTCGTCGATCTCGATTTTAGGCACCACCAGCGTATGACCAGGGTTAATGGGGCGGATATCCAGGAATGCATAAAAGCGATCATTTTCGGCCACTTTGAAGCTGGGAATTTCCTTGCGAATAATCCGGCTGAAGATCGTAGGCACCGTATCCCTCCTAGCAAGAAACTGTTTCGGCCGTGCGCCCTCTGACCGACCTTACCAACAGTATAGAAAGCCTGGGTCAGGCTGACAAGCTCATCGGCCCCCGCGATACGATGAAAGAATTGCTCAAGGGTCGGAAAAGCTAGGGGGGGGGATGAGCACGATGGCCAGGACGGTTGCCATTGCAGGCGAGTTAAGTTCATATCGCGACGCGCTGAAAGCGCGCGGGTTTCGAGTGATTCCACTGACCGAGGCCGCGCTCGACGAGGCAGACGCGATCGTGGTGGACGGCATGGAAGACGACCTGTTAGGCATGCAGGACGCGGCGACCCTGGCCCCCGTCATCGACGCCGACGGAATGACGCCGGAGGAAGTCGCCGACGCGGTTGAGCAACAGGCGCTAAATCTTTAAGGGCAGCGGCGGGCAGGCATCCTGCCCGCCCTTAGCCGGACTGCGGTATCCCGTCAATCGCAAGCGCTCCGGTGGTAGCGCGCTAAGCGACGCCATCGCCACCAAATTGATACACGCTGTTCGTCATCACGTTCCACAGCAGATCGCCGTACAATCGGTGCGCCCGCCGGTCGTCATCACTGGCCCCCATCGCATAGAAGAGGGGAACCAAATGCTCGCGGCGGTGAGGCGGCACCGCCATGGTTGCATTGGGGGCCCTGCGCTCATAGTCCTCCAAGGCGCGCAGGTCCCACCTCTCCAGATGCTCCGTAAGCCAGCTTTCAAAATCGAGCACCCGCTGCGTAACATCCGGGTCGTTGGGGGTCGCGAGCAGATCGAAGTTGTGTACGGTGACGCCGCTGCCCACAATCAAAACGGACTCCCGCAAGGTCGACAAGGCCCTGCCCACCGCGTATTGCTGGCTGGGAGCGAGGCTCGGATTCACCGAAAGCGCGACCACCGGCACGTCCGCGTCGGGATACAGTCGATGGAGAATCGTCCATACGCCATGGTCCAGCTTGCGGTCGTAATCCAAGCTGGCCTCCACACCCGCGGAGGCGAGACGTCCGACGATATCCTCGGCCAGTGCCGGATCACCGGCGGGTGCATAGCGCACCTGGTAAAGGATTGCCGGAAATCCCGCAAAATCGTGCATGGCCTGATGTTGGCCGGCGGCCGACACCCATTGCTCGGCCGCGGTCCAGTGCGCTGAAAACACAGCGATGGCCCGCGGGCGCGGCAAGGCGCGCCCGAGATGGTCTAAGAACTGGGCGTAGGCGGTGTCTTCAATCGCAACCATCGGCGAGCCGTGGGCGATGAACAGCGACGGTAGCATGGATTCTCTCCTTGGTCTGCGGTAGCAGTGTCCCTGCGGCCTCGTCGATTCCCGGCCGAATCTCGGGGGGCCCACGCCACGCGCTGATGACCTCGACCATGCGCTCTGAGCTTAGCCGCCTCGCCGATCTGCCGGGGTTGGTCATCGAAGCCTGAGCAGCAGGCGTCCAGGCCGGGAGAGCGATTCTCCCAAAGCATTGAGAAAACGCGCAGCCTGGACCCCGTCCGCTACCCGATGGTCAAAGGTCAAACTGAGATAGCCCACCTGGCCTGCCTGGACCGCACCGTTTCGAATCACCGGCTCCGCTTGAATCCGGTACATGCCGACGATGGCCACCTCAGGCGCATGGATAATTGGCGTGGCGAACAGTCCGCCAAGCCTGCCGCCCGTGGTCACGGTAATCGTCGATCCGCCGATTTCCTCCGGCCGAAGGCTCCCCTGGCGAATGCCGTCGGCCAGCCGGGCCACCTCCCGAGCGACCTCTAAGACGCTCTTTTCCCCGGCCCGCCGGATCACGGGCGCGGCCAGGCCCGCTTCCGTGTCGGTCGCGAATCCGATGTGAATGTCGGGGTATCGGACCAAGCGATCGCCCTGCCACCTAGCATTAAATTCGGGGTACTCTGGCAAGGTAAGAGCCAGCACTTTTATGAGGAAGGCAACATACGTCACCCTGACGCCGGCACCGTCAGCATCCGGCTTCAACTGATGCTTGAGCTGAACCAGCTCCGACAGCTCGTACTTTTCCACCACCGTCACGTGGGGAATCTCCCGCCACGCCCGGCTCATCTGCTCGGCTACGCGCCGCCGGGCCGGGCTCAGACCGCGGTCGGTGGGCGCGTTGGCTTGCTCTTCAGCGCGTTGAGCGCGGACGGCGATGCGCGCGTCGAGCTCGCGGCGAATGTCGTCGGGCACAATTCGGCCGTTGGGCCCGGTCCCCCGCACCTGGCCCAAATCGATGCCAGACTCCGCCGCCAGGCGCCGGGTGTAAGGCGCCGCCATCGGCGCTGCCGAAGGGCTGCGATTGGCTTTCGGCAGCTCTTCGGCCGTCGCCTCGCCGTCGGCGGCGATTACCACCAGGGTCGACCCCACGGCAACCGTCTCTCCCGGGTCCCCATGCAGGCTAACGATCGTCCCCGCGGCGGGCGCCGGTAATTCGACCACCGCCTTATCCGTCTCCACTTCCACCAAGGGCTGGTCCAGTTCCACCCGCTGGCCAACCTCCACCAGCCACCGGACAATTTCCCCCTCCGTGGTCCCTTCCCCGACATCCGGCAATTGAAATTCCATCGATTTCGTCCTCTCTAATCCTGCAGCACTTGGCGGATTGCCCGCATCACCCGCGATGGAGTCGGCAGGTACACGTCTTCCCAAGCATATGGGGGATAGGGTACGTCGTACGCAGCGACCCTGCGGATCGGCGCCTTCAGCCACCAAAAGGCGTGCTCCTGAATAACGCTCACCACCTCACCGCCGAGACCAGCGGTGCGCGGTGCCTCGTGCACCACCACGGCGCGTCCGGTCTTGCGCACGGATTCGGCGATCATTGCCTCGTCCATCGGCTTGAGGCTACGCAGGTCGACCACTTCCACCGACACTCCGTCCCCGGCCATCGCCTCGGCCGTCTGCAGTGCGAGATGCGTCATGGCTCCCCAACTGATTAGGCTGACATCGCTGCCCGTGCGCGCCAGACGCGCGGGTCCAATGCGGACGCGATAGAGATCCGCCGGCACCTCGGCCCTCCCCAGGCGGTACAGGCGGATGGGTTCCAGGAAGATAACCGGATCCGGGTCCTCGATGGCGGCTACCAAGAGCCCCTTGGCGTCATAGGGAGTGCTGGGCACGACCACCTTAATCCCCGCCGTATGAACCAGGGGCGCCTCGGCGGAATCGGCGTGCTGCTCCGGCGCTCGGATTCCGCCCCCATAGGGAATGCGCACGACTAGGGGTACCCGGAACTTGCCGCGGCTACGCTGGCCCAAGCGCCCGAGGTGGGAGAAGATTTGGTTGAGGGCGGGATATAAAAATCCCATAAATTGGATCTCGGCCACCGGTCGGAGACCACCGATGGCCATCCCGATGGCTGAGCCAACGATGGCCGATTCGGCAAGGGGGGTGTCCATCACCCGCTCAGCGCCATACGTTTCCCAAAGCCCGGCGGTCACGCGAAACACGCCCCCGTTCTGGCCGACATCTTCACCCAGGATAACCAGCCTGGGTTCGGTGTTCATCATCTGCCCCAGGGCCTGATTGAGTGCCGTCGCCATGTTAATTGCGGGCATCTGGGGCCTCCTCTTCAGCCAAATCTTCCATCTGGGCGGCGAGCGCATCCGGTACTTCGGCATAGACCGAATCGAACATGGCCTCCTTGCGCACCGGCGGGGAATTCAGGGCTTCCTCGACCGCCCGATTGACCCGCTGCCGAGCCTCGGCCCAGATGGCCGGGGGTTCCTCCACGGTCATGACCCCGCGTTGGACCAAGTACTGGGCCAGGCGCACCAGCGGATCGTTGTCGCCCGTCCACGGAGCCAGGCTTTCCGGGGGGCGGTAGCGCGTGGGATCATCTGCTGTCGTGTGCGGTCCGATGCGATACGTCAGCGCTTCGATCATCGTGGGCCCGCCGTCCCCCAGCGCCCGTTCCCTGGCCTCTGCAACGACTTGGTAACAGGCCAGGGCATCGTTCCCATCTACCCGCACACCGTGCACCCCGTAGGCCTGCGATTTCTGGACCAAGGTCGGGGTAGCCGTTTGTCGGGACACCGGTACCGAAATCGCCCATCCGTTGTTTTGGCAGAAAAAAATAACCGGGGCCTTAAAAACTCCGGCAAAATTTAACGCTTCGTGAAAATCTCCCTCGGAGGTGCCGCCGTCACCAAAGTAGGCAATGGCCACCCGCTCTTCCCCCAACCGACGGCAAGCCATCGCCAACCCGACCGCATGCGGCAAGTGCGAGCTAATCGGAATCGAACTCGGCAGCACAAACGCCTCGCCATCGATGCTGCTGCCCTTGCCCATGGCAAATAACACAACGTGGTGAAAGGGCACGCCGTGCATGAACAGAGCGCCGTGATCGCGATACGAGGGCGCCATCCAGTCGTCCTTGGACAACGCTGCCGCCGACCCGATCTCGGCCGCCTCCTGACCGATGGAAGGGGGAAAGGTACCTACCCGTCCCTGCCGCTGAAGGGTAATCGTCTTTTCGTCGAACGTCCGCAGAAGCACCATTTGGGCGTAGATGCGTTTGGCCACCTCGGCCTCAACCCGGTCGGGATGATTGGCGCCGTCGCCGATTACCCGGTATAAGGGCCACTCTTCCGCCACCCTTGACCCTCCTTCTCTACGGCTGTCGCCGTTGCGGCTTTCCTAGTATCCATTGCCAGTTCCCACAATATCCTGTCGAGCCACGCTCCGTCAATTATGCCTACGTCCTCCAACCGGCACGATGCTTCCCGGGCCCCGGGCGCCAGCACCTGAATCAGGGCAGGCCAGGGCGTCGCCCAGTATGGGACCCTGTCCTTGTCGTGTACAATAGAGAGGGCACCGCGCCCTTGGTTGCGTCTGCCATCATCCCTGGGCTGGCCACCGAGACGGCCGACCCGGACGGTGTGCCCCCCATGGACACGACGGTCCTGGGCTCGCCCGACATCGGCGGAAGATTGCGCCCGTAAAACGCCCGACGCTAGGACATGCAACGGTAGGAGCGGCATCCCAAATGGGTAGTCCAAACCCACCCCAAAAACACGGGGCGGCGGGGTACCTCGGAGCATGGTTGGATATCCTCGGAACGCCCCCAGAACGCGGGGACGGCCGACAGCAGGAGGAAATCCTGGGTTCGGGACACGAAAAGGTCGGGGCACACCTCGTGCGGCAGCTCAGTCGTGCAACGCGACCCGTTCCTCTAGTCTTGCACGGAGGCAGCAGACCATTCACGGAAGGGGGAAGCCCTAGGTCGGTAGGAATTGGCGGGACCGCCGGGCGAAATCTGGTGAAAAGCGGTTTAGTCCGCGGCATGGCGGCAACCGTCCAAACTCGCGTTGCCGACGACATGGTGGCCCGTTTAGGCGGGCAGCGCGTGCATCCCGTATTGGGCACCGCACAGTTGATAGAATGGATGGAGTGGGCAGGGCGGAAATTGATCTTGCCCTATCTGGAAGCCGACGAAGATGCCATTGGCTACCGAATTGAGGTGGTGCATCTGAAACCGTGCCGAGTCGGGGACTCCTTCACCGCAACCGCCGAATTTCGCGCCGTCGAGGGGAATCGGGTGATCGCCGAGGTCTATGCCGATGGCCCGCGCGGACGGCTCGGCCAGGGCCAATTCGTTCAAGTGGTCTTGCCGCGTTCAACGCTGGAAGCCCAATGGAACCCGTCGTAGCGCGGCTCCAGCCACCTCGGAAAAAGCTGTGTCCGTCGATGCCCACCCGCATACCGAGGCATTCCGGGAGAATGCGGACCCAGTGGCCGTCTCTCCTAGGCGATCGTTATCCCCACTGAGATCAACCAACAAGGAGGATTGGCAGCGCCATCCCGAGCGGGCAAGGTTGCGGATTTGGCCCGAAGGGAATTGGCGTTGCGATGATTCGATGCACAAATCACCCAAGCCTTCCCGGTGGCAGCTGAGCACCCAATTGGTCCATGCCGGCGAGCGGCTCCCGGCGGTTCCCGGCCTGCCCACCGTTCACCCCATCTCTATGAGCAACACCTACGTGGCGCCTCCCGAGGTGATGGACGCAATATTGGGCGGGGCTCCTGGGTATACCTATGGTCGTCACCACAATCCCACCGTTGACGCCCTCACGCACGCCATGGCCGCGCTGGAAGAAGGGGAGGCAGCCCTGGCCTACGCCTCCGGCATGGCGGCCATTCACGCCGCGTTGACGGGGATGGATCTGCGGCCCGGTGACGCCCTGTTGCTCAGCCGCGATCTCTATGGAGCCAGCCTCAATCTAGTCGATCAGCTGTTTCGCCCGCTTGGCATCCAGGCGGCTACCGCCGATCTGACCGATTTGGCGGCCGCCGAAACAGCCCTCTCGGAGCTTCATCCGCGAGCCCTGTTGTTCGAACTGATTTCCAACCCACTCTTGCGCATCCTCAATGGTCCGGCGCTAACCGAATTAGCCCACCGCTACGGTGCCCGGGTCATCGTCGACAATACCTTCACCACGCCGTTATTGGCGCAGCCGTTAACCTATGGTGCAGACATGGTGGTCCACAGCGCGACCAAATATCTAGGCGGCCACGGCGACGCCATCGGCGGAATCTTGGTCACCCGCGCGGAATTCTATGAGCCGTTGCATGGTCAACAAAAACTGCTGGGCACGATTTTGGGCCCGTTTGAAGCTTGGCTGATTCACCGTGGCCTCAAGACCCTGGACTTGCGCTTTCGCCGCCAGTGCCACAATGCAGGGAAACTCGCCGCCCACCTGGCCGATTCGGGCCGTTTCCTGGCCGTCCATTATCCGGCACTGCCTTCCCATCCCGAATCCAGCCGACTGCGCACCTGCTTCCCGACCGGTGAGGCCGGCGCCGTGGTCACGGTGGAGCTTGACGGCGGGAAAGAGCGTGTGTTTCGCTTTCTTAAGGCCCTCGAACTCGTGGTTCCGGCAACAACCATCGGCGACGTCTACACGCTCGCCCTGTATCCGGCGATGGCTTCGCATCGTTCGCAGAGCCCTGCCGAACGCCAGGCGATGGGGATTACCGATGGTATGGTCCGCATCGCGGTTGGTATTGAGGCCTGGGAGGACATTGCGCAAGATATTTTACACGCCGCGTCGACGTGACCATGACAGCACCGACGATGAGGCATCGACGCCAAAGGCGGCCGGGCTGCCGCGCTGAAGGGGTTCACAGCGCGACCCGTTGGCTGGTCACACGGTGGGCGGCGCCACGGTGCATGCCGGCGGTGTCGGAAACGTCGCGCCTCCGCCGATTCCGTGAGCCAAGCCGTCAGCCCCCGAAACACACTGGGAATGGCCAGCACGCCCGCGGCAGGACCCAAGGCGAGGGAAATCGCCATCTCCACCGGAGGCCTCTGGCCGCCGGGCCGTCGCCCGGGGCGGCCTCCGGATAGCCGAGGCAGGATATTCCCGGTCGAGCTGCTCCCCCTGGCGCACCAGGGCGCGGACGGCCCGCCGCCCCGCCCTCGGAAGCCGAGAGGCTCGGATGGCCTGGAGTCCCGTCGTTTCGGTACCACCGGGCACGCCCTGGTCGGGGCATGGTATGGTGAAAGGAAGCAATCCGTCGCGACGCCTTGGGCGAGGAGGAGAAGATATGGGATTTGGGCCACGCTTGCCCGACCGTGACGCGGCGGTGCAGGCCATTATGGACATTGTTTCCTTGTTATATCCGGAACGGGCAACCCCCTCCGCGCTAGCCGTCTTGTCCACGATTGCGCGGGCGCTCTTGACGGCCGGCGAACCCTTGGCATTCCAAGCAATAGCCCGCTTTTTGAACGATCCCGACTGGCGGCAGACCGTCTTAAAGCGCGTCCCGGATCAAGCTTCGATCTGGTCCGCCCACGCCGGACAAGCCATCGATCCCGCTGACCTCGACATCGATTTCGCATGGCTCTTGCGGGACCGCTTAAGCGCTCAAGTCGACCGCGGGTCCGCCTAAGCCTTAAAAAACCATGCAATCGCCTCGTTGGTCGGCGGTGGGCCATGTAGCAGGATATTTTCCCCTCCGTGTCGAAGGAACGGCTATCCCAAAGAGGGAGGGCGGCCCCGCCGGCGGCGGTATCGCAGGTCGCTATGCGCTACGCCTCGGCGGAAAGGAGATACGCCGTTGAATCAAGGATTTAACCTGACTCACGTGATCGTCGATCATCGGATGCGGGGGATTGCCCTGCCGCCTATACCGGGCCCGGCGATCCCCGCCGATCTGACCGCAGCCTATGCGATGCAGCGCGACGTGCGCGATCAGTTGATGCAAAACCAGTGGGGCCGGCCCTTAGGCTACAAGATTGGATGCACCACGCCTGTCATGCAACAGGTGGTGGGAGTGCCCCATCCCTGTTACGGCACCATTTTCGACACCACCGTCCACCCCAGCGGGGCGACGCTTTCCTTGGCCCGTTATCACCGGTTGGGGATTGAATGTGAAATTGCCGTGCGGGTGGGGGAAGACCTTCCCCAGCGCGACCTCCCTTATGACGAAACCTCGGTGGCGTCGGCCGCGGACACGTATTTGCCTGCCATGGAACTTGTCGACGACCGCTACCCTGCCCTGCCCTCCCCCGACCCCCGAATCTTTGTCGCCGACGACTTCTATGGGGCGGGCGCGGTTTTGGGCGAGCCTGCCCCGCTGGCAGCCGATACGTTGGCGGAGGTTGAGGCTCATCTGATGGTGGACGGCCAGGAAGTGGGCAGCGGAAAGGGTGCCCTGGTGATGGGACATCCGCTGCGGGCATTGGCCTGGCTGGCCAATACCCTCAACCAGCAGGGAGCCCAGCTCCGGCAGGGCGACTTGGTTCTGCTGGGCAGCCTCGTGGCTACCTATTGGATCGCACCCGGTCAGCACACGGTGGAGGCGATTCATCGCCCGCTCGGCCGCGTAGCCGCCCGTCTCGTCCCGTAAGGGTTGGCTGCCCCCGCTTGACGGGCTAGCGACGGTCGGCCAAGATATGGCGAGGGAGATGAGACATGCGCATCGGATGCCACGTTAGCGTCGCCAAAGGTTATGCCTCGGCGGTTCGCGATGCCCACGCGCTGGGGGCGGAGGGGTTGCAATACTTCACCAAGAATCCGCGAGGATTTCGCGGCCAAAAGGCGTTGGATCACGCCGACGCTGAGCGCGGGCGCGCGTTGATGCGAGAATGGGACATGGTTTCGGTAGGGCATGCTCCCTATCTCATCAACCTCGCCAGTCCGGACGATGATCTCTTTCGCTTGTCCGTGGATGCTTTCACGCAAGACTTGATCATCGGCCAAGCTCGCGGCAGCTTCGGCGTCGTAGTCCATTGCGGCAAGCCTAAGGCCCAGGGACTGGAGTATGGCATCCAGAGAATGCAGGAGGGGATTCGGCAGGTGTTGGCGAACGGGGTGCCCGAAGACATTTGGATCTTGTTGGAGAACACCGCCGGCCAAGGTTCCGAAATTGGTTATACGATTGATCAGTTGCTGGCGATCGCAGAACCTTTTGCCGCCCAGCAGGTGGGATTTTGCCTTGACACCCAACATGCGTTTGCTGCTGGCATGTACCATCCCAAGGATCCCGCGGAGCCTTCCAGGATCAGCGATCCAAGCTTCCGAGACCGCCTGCGCGCGATTCATTTCAACGACAGCAAGGTGGCCGCCGGGGCCAGAAAGGACCGGCACGAACTGATTGGCCGGGGGACGCTGGGGGAGACGATGTTGAAGGCCATATTAACCGACCCCAAGTTGGCCGACCTTCCCTTTTTCCTGGAAACCCCGGTCGCCAAGCAGTCGCAATATGCCGATGAAATTCGGCGCTGTCGGCAGTTCATGTCATCCTGATCGGCCGATCTACCCTTTGATGCCTTTTGATCAACGACGGAGAGGACTTCCTGAACGTATGCAAACTTGGCTCATCTATAACCCCACCGCTGGCAACGGCAAGGCTATGCGACTGTACCGGGCATTGGAGCCCAGACTCCGGGAGGCCGGCGTCGAAATCCTAACCACCGAATACGCCGGCCACGCTACCCACCTGGCCCGGTCCTGTGGTAGCGAAGCATGCACGGTGATTTCCTTGGGCGGCGACGGGACCCACCATGAGGTCTTGAATGGCCTGTTGCCGGAGGCCAACGCCGTGTTCGCCGTCTTGCCAGCCGGTACCGGCAATGATTTCGTCCGCGTGCTGGGGTATCCCACACAACCCGAAGCCATGCTCGAGGCCGCCCTCCATGGCCCCATCCAACCCGTCGATGTCGGCCGCGCGGGGGACCATTACTTCTTAACCGTCGCTGGCGTCGGCTTTGACGCCGAGGTGGCGGGTTGGGTCAACCAACGAAAAAAGGTGGGCAGCGGCCGTTCGGTGTTTGTGCGGGGCATTTTGCACAACTTGCTTCACTACCGGCCCCAACCGATCACGGCGGAACTGGAGACTCCCACCGGGAAGCTGACCCGCTCGAGCGACACGTTCATGGTGGCTGCCGCCAATACGCCGTTTTATGCCGGAGGCATGCAGATTGCACCCCACGCCGATCCCCATAATGGTTTCTTGTCCGTCATTTGGATTGACCACCTCAATCACTGGCAAGTGCTGCCCATGCTAGCCCGCGTGCTGCGGGGAACCCACCTCGCCCACCCGCGGGTGAAAACCTTTTCGATTTCCCGAATGACGGTGGAGGGGTCCCCCGACTTATGGGTACACGCAGACGGAGAAATTCTCGGGCATCTCCCCATCCAGATTGAGGTGATCCCCGGCGCCATCCGCGTGCGCACGGGCATCGCTAGCGCTGGGGATTGACGCGTGCTCGACCGCCATTGGCCAGTCCGGCGGGCAGAGTTCTCGACAAGTATGGGGGCAAACTGAAGGCCAGCCGATGGATGGCCCCGGTGTACCATGCCGTCGGCCAGTTCGCTTCCCGCCGGGGAGCGTCGACCGCCGGGCCCAGTGACCCGACGGCAAAGGTGAAAAATCCCCCCGGGTAGCTGGGGACCACAGACCAGTAGACTCCCGCCCAAGCGAAGCGTTCACCCACACTTTGACCCACCCGCTGCACCACTTCGGGATTGAAAAACGGGGTTCCGGTCTGTTGGGCAAAGATCCCGCCCGGGTTCAGGGCGTCGCGCACATGGCGATGAAATTCCGGGGTATATAGCCAGTTACCGGGACCCGTCCCCTCCGGATCGGTCGAGTCCACCAGGATCACATCAAAGCGTTCATTCGAGGGCAAGTCTCGCAAAAAGGCGGCACCGTCCGCATAATGGATGACAAGCCGACAGTCGCTCAGCGCAGCCGTATGCGCCGGCAGAAACTTCTTGGCCACCTCAACTACCATGCGGTCAATTTCGACCATGACCACGTGCCGAACCTCGTGGTGACGGAGCACCTCTCGCGCCAGCCCCCCGTCCCCGCCGCCAATAATGCAGACACGGCGTGGCGTCGGATGCGCCAGCAAGGGAACGTGAGCGAGCATCTCATGATAAATAAATTCGTCGTCGGTCGTCGTCTGCATAATCCCATCCAACACCAATGCTCGGCCGAAAGACTCCAACTCCAGCACGTCGATGGTCTGGAAATCCGACCGGCCGGAAAACAACGATCGGCGAACCCGCCATTCCACCGCGTGGCCTGGCGCGGCTTCTTCTCGAAACCAGACTGCCAGCAAAACCACCCCCCAGCATAGAATAAAGACCAGAGACGTTATGTCTGCTATCCGTTCAGTGATCTTGGATGATCACCACATTCTTCCTGCCCCGAAGCCGCTGGTCGGCCAGCGGGTCTCACCGCGCACCCAGCCACGTTTTGGCACTTTCACGCGGCGTCCGGCCTTCGCCAAATCGGCGAACGGTTGGGGATGGGCAGGCAACCAGGCCCATGGCTGATCCTGCGGAGCGTTAAAGTGGCTTGTTCAGGGCCCCGGCCCGGGGTTTTGGTCCCGCCTCGTATTGTCGGTTCCATTCGGTGGCCGCTGGTTTAAAGCACCAGATCGGGTCCTTCGTCGGATCGCGCCGGATCTTGCGCGCCCAGGTCGGCATGGATGGCCTCCTGAAGTTTTTGTCGGTAGTTGCGCAATCCGTCTAGCCGCGATGAAAACACGCGGGTAATGGCCAGCAAATCTTGAACCAGTTCTTCTTCAGGGGATAACTGTTCTTGATTTAACACGAGAATTTCGCACGCATGTTGCTGACAGAACCGCTCGAACCACTCATAGCCGAACCGGGTCAAGCGATCTTTATGGGCCACCATCAAGGTGCCGACGGCACCGGATTCCACCGCGTCCATCAGAGCGAGAAATTTCTTGCGACCAAAATTCATCCCCCCTCCGATTTCTTCAACAAACTCCACATTGGCTAGCCCGCGGGCGACACAGAAATCTTCTAGGACTGTCCGTTGGTGTTTAAGATCGGTGCGCTGGCTTTGACTACTCACCCGACAATAGGCCACCTGCCGACGGGGACCCCGATGCACCGTCTCTTGCCGAAAGCGGGCAATTTGTTCCTCCGTGTAATATCGACGGTTAGTGGCAGTGCGTCCGGAGGGCACCAGACGCCCCTCGCGATCCCACCGTTGCACCGTCTTCACCGTCACTCCTAACAGCTTAGCCACTTGAGCGCTAGTTAATGTGGTCTTCATAGAGGCTATTATACACTATAGACCACGCATTCAAAACGTGAGTTGTTTCACCTGTCTCCGGGGATTGGGCGGCGGAACCCGGAGACGACCGCTAAGAGCCTGGGCGTAACGCACCATGCGGATGGAATCGTCGACGTGCCGTGGCGCGCCTGGGGACGCCCCGATCGCAAAGTATCTCGGTTGCAATGCCTGGGGGTTAGAATAGTTTCCTAAAACTTTACTTATAGTTATCTATCGGTGTATAATGAACCTATGAATCGAAAACTTGTGGGCATTCGTGAGGCAGCGGAATTCTTAGGGGTGTTCCCATCGACGTTACGTCGGTTATGACTTGGCGCGGTTACGATCCGAATCGTTTCATCGTCGAAACAACCCTCGCCAAACCGTCGCCTATGCCCGCGTATCGAGCCACGATCAGCAAGACGATTTGGAACGACAAAAACAAGTGCTCGAATTGTATTGTGCCCGTCAAGGGTGGACCTTTGAGGTCGTGGCCGATCTCGGATCCGGGATGAATTATCACAAAACAGGTCTCAAGCGCCTCATAAATGACATGGTGGCTGACCGTATCGGTCGGCTCGTCATCACGCACCAAGATCGACTCTTGCGCTTTGGTGCGGAGCCGGTTTTCGCTATTGGTGAGGCCAAACCGGTGGAAGTCGTCATTCTCAATCACGGCGAAGACACAACGTTTGAGGAAGACCTGGCTCAGGATATCTTGGAAATCATCACGGTCTTTTCCGCTCGGCTCTATGGTAGCCGGTCACGGAAAAACCACAAACTGTTGGACGGCGTAACGCACGCCGTCGAGGAGAGGTCGTCATGATCCATGCTCTCGGTCCCAACATGATCGCTTCTCCCGCACGGCGGCATTCAGCGTTCAAATGGCTCAGGATCCACGCCGCAGGCCAACCGCAAAAATCCGCTCAGGATCCAAAAACCAGGGTCCGTCACGGCGAAGGGTCACCTGCACGCGCTCCCGAGGTGCGAGGACGATCGTCCGCTCTCCGTCAAGGGCTAGCGTCCCGCCCTGCTCAGGGGCCCAGGCCACGCTCTCGCCAAACTGCACCCGGCCGGACGACTTGACCTGAAAAAAACCCATCAAGCCAGGGGCCAGCACCGACGCCACGGCCAGCGCGCTTTCGTCGCCAGGCTCAACGGTAAGCACTAGCCCAAAATCATCCATGGACGATACCGGATCCATCATGCCACCCAGGTTAGACAATCCCGGTCGGACGGGGTCGGCAACCGCCAGGACCAGAGCGACCACGTCACGGGCCTCCCACACCGCCAGGGCTCCGGTTACGCGCTGGCGGACCAGGGCGACATCAATGAGCGCCACGTGTTCGGATTCCCGTTGAGGATGAACATGCAGAAGCTTGGCTTGGGTGGCGGTGGCGGCCAAGGGTAGCCGACAGGCTGCCCACCAGGCGGCGGCATAGCCCGCTACCGTTTCCTCCCCTAGCCAACACGCCACGTTATTGGTCCCCCCCGCCACGGCCAGCAACGGCACCTTGGGGTCAGCCTCCGCCGCGTTGCGTTGGGTCCCGTCACCACCCACCACTAAAATTGCCCGGGCCCCCGCATGCTCCAGACTTCGCACCCATCCCGTCGTACGCTGGCCAGGACCCGGTGGCGTTTTTTCGTGCGCGACCAATTCCACCAGCTCCGGGTGCTCCTCGCCCAGGCCCCGGCCAATCCCTTCCCAATCGTCTACCATCAACACCCCAACCCCGGGCACAGCCGTCACCCCGGAGAGAATGCGGCGGGCGGCCAGAAGCTTGTCGGTCGCGGAGGTCAACGAAGCGTGCGCTACCAAGCGCCGGATGTCGCGTCCGGCCATCAAATTGATGATGAGTCCAATGCGGATCACACGATTACTCCCTGGCCTACCTGTCAAGCCGGCGCTGTCCTATTGCCCAGTCGTCCGCTTGTCGAGTAGTTTCTTCCGGCGGGGACATCGGCCCAATTTTGAGTATAGCAGACCGTGCTGCCACCGGTTGGTCGATCAACTGCCATGCGAAACGTGCTCAAATTTCCCCATGAGGGCATAGCCCGTTTCGCTGGGATCCTTCGCTCTTCCCCAAGCTGCGCATTTCGGTCCAACTTACCACGCAAACCGGAAAGTCCTTACCACGCAAACCGGAAAGTCTTTACCACTCGAAACGGAAATCTCTTACCGCACTCAGTCGTTGTTTCTGTTGTACCG
>JAJZZH010000130.1 GCA_021797675.1 Bacillota bacterium
GCTGAAGATCCCCTGCCCGGTGCAATTGTTTGACGCGGGGGTGGTGCAATTGTTTGACACGGGGGTGGTGCAATTACGTGACGTTTTTAGAGGTCAGACGGTAAAATTGTTTGACGTTCGACATATGGTATTCGTAATTGTTTCGTCTGACAACGGACTTACGTCGTCGTGTACTAGCTAGTTGCGGAAGTGCCACCGGGTAACGCGAGGCCGGTGCGTGAGTGCCGCCTTGGTTCCCCATAAGATGGCCACGCTACGCAACCCGTACAAGACAACTAAAATCCACCACCAGCCGGAGTGATGGGTGGCAAAAAGGTATGCAAACGGATAGGCGAGGGTGGATAGCAACGCGGCGGCCACCCAGTACGCGTTCAAGGGGAAATAGCACCAAAGGGGGATGAGCCACATCACGAACTGTACGGAGAATACCTTAGAGGTTAGCAGGAGGGCCACCAGCGACAAGAGGGCGGCCTGCGTGTAGTCCAGGTAATCCATATACACCGCCGCGACAATGGTTAAAAAGGAAAGCGCCATGAGGACGGCGAAGACGGCGCCGACGACGTGATTGATCGGGGTGAAAATATTCATCGCACCAAAGGCAAAGGCAATCCGGGTGTGATATGGCGCTAGCAAAGCGGCGATATTGCCTGGAAAGCTGCCGATTTCTAAGGGGCGGTAGCGAAGAAATTGGTAGGGGGCGAGAGCTCCCGGCCCGGCCCAGCGGTACTCTATTTCGATGACGAGGGTGATGGACAGCAAGGTGATGAGAAGTGCTTGCCATGGCCAGCGGCCCTCTCGGCGGTATTGCCAAAAGAACAAAACGGGAAAAAAGCAGGCCGGATAGAGCTTCAATAAAAAGCCAACCGCAAACCAGAACCAAGCCCAGCGAAATCTGCCGTGGCGAGCGGCCTCGATGCCCAAGACGGCCGTTAGGACGGCAAAAATGTCGTAGCGGCCCGCCAGTACGCCTAGGGCGCCCAATCCAAAATAGATCAACAACCGGAAATTCCAGGTGCTATCGTGAGCCCGGACGGCCATCAGGGTTAGGAATGCGCCGCCGGACAGGAGGCCAAAGGCCCAGTAATAGGGGAGCGGCAAGATCCGTGGCAGCAGAAAGACGCCTTGGGAAAGGGTGGGGTATTCCACCGGCCAGTGGGTGAGCAGGGGCGTTAACAGCGCTTCATGGGCATAATAGGCGTATTCTGCCACGTCGGTCGGCTCGACCCATAAGATGAATGCTAACGAACCTAGTGCTACGGCAGCACCGAGCAACCAGGCCGTCCACGGCGTGCGGCGGCTTACCATGATGAGGCCAACCGAGCCGCCAGTCCGCCTAATTTCCCTGCCATCTCAACCAGAGGCCTCTCGAGGGGACAGTCGCGCGTCTGAAGCGTCACCACCAACCCAGGGAGGGTTCGCATCCTGGGGGCGACCCAACAGATACAGGCTGACCGGGGTCGACGAGATCGCCCAAACCACCCCGTAACTGACGACGAGCGTCGCGGCAATGACGAAAAGCGTGCGCACTCCTGGCCACCAGGTCATGATCTCTGCCCCAAACCGGTTGAGAATAACATAGAGTATGAGCGGATGCACAAGATAGATACCGAACGAGTGGCGCGACACGGAGGCAATCAAACGGCTTACGAGCCCTTTATGCGCAGAGCCCGCCCAGCGCATGCCGACGGCGTACAGGCCCAAGATAGTGAACAGGCAATAGGGCACCATGATGGGCTGGAACACGGCCTCGGCGGTGAACACCGACTGCCCATACACCGCGTGGGCCGTGAGGTACCAAGCAAGCGCAGCCAGCAGCGTGGCTCCCCAGGCTAATCCAATCTGCCGGCGGCGGTGCGCTAACCAGGCGTTCAGCCAGGACAGATGGGTGGCGGCCAGGGCGCCGGCTAAAAGATAGAACTGGTAGGTAAAAAAAGCGATGGTGCGGTAGCGCAGCAGCGTGCCGAAAAATCCGGTGGTCGGCAAGTGGTATTGATACACCGTCATCATCACCACCTCCAGGCCGAAACTGGCGGTAAACAACCAGCGGTGATAGGGACGGGTTATTACTACCAGGCGCTGAAACAGTGGGAATAGCAAGTATACCTGCATCGTGATCAATAGGTAATATAAATGATACCAGGCTCGCCCGAGCAACAGATTCAGGAGCAAGGTGTGGACAAAGACGCCGATTCCGATCCAGCTGGGATGCACATGCACACACGTGTAAACTACGCTCCAGCCTACGTAAGGAATGCCAATAAGCTGAAATCGGCGTCGCCAGAAGGGACGGAGTCGGATTGGATCGGAGCCGTAGGTGTAAAAGAGCACGAACCCGGTGATGAATAAAAATGCCTCTCGGGTGTAATGCAGCAACATAATTGCCGCGCCGGCCCCGACACTGTTGAGGGCATTGGTAAAATACGTGGAGTGGACCGAAAGCACCCCGATCACGGTGAGCGCACGAATAAGGTCAATCTGGCCCAAATGTTTTCGCTTAGGGCGCGCGGCTACCACACTCGCCGCCGGCAACGCCGGCAACGCTGGGGACGGAAGGGCGGCATCGGCGGCGAGCGATGCGTCCGACCAAGGTCGCGAATTGACTGGTAACCGACGATGCATACCCACGGTGCCTCCTTTCCGCTCCTTCCTGCCTGAGCCAAGCTTAACGCGGCATCATGCCCTTACCCGGTGTCATATGCCTCGCTTGGGTTCAAGCCGCCGACGGCGGCACCGCATTGGCAAAAAGCGCACCGGCACGCGATTTTTGTACCATAGAAGAAGGTTCAAGGTCAAGTCGAGATTTCAGCTAACGTTTAGTCGGCTCAACCCTGCGACCCTCGCTGTCGACCTCGCGAGGGAGTCTCGGGTCGTGAGCGCGAAAGGCAGGAATGCACTGATATCCCTGGCCTCGGATCCGCATCTTCCATGCGGATCCCTGGGCAGCGAACACCTTGATGAAGCGTTGGGTCGGCGCGCCCGTCGCCATCCCCCGGGGCTCGGCGCGCAGAATTGGGGATGACCGCCAACGGCAGTCGTGGTATCCTCACTACGATTAGTCAAAGTGGCCGCGGTCGACGTAATTAGCAGGTCCGCCGACCCCTGAGACCGGAGGAGGTCGCTAAGGCGACGTGCAATGGATAGAGTCAGTTCCCAATTTTTCCGAGGGCAAAGATCCCCAAGTTTTGACCGCGCTAGTGAAGGCGGCTGAACCCTGTGGCGTGACCGTGCTCGGTATGGATGCCGATGGCGACCACAACCGATCGGTGTTGACGCTGGCGGGAACGGCCGACGCCGTCATTGCCGCGCTGCTAGCGACGGCTCGGGTGGCGGTCGAGCACATCGACCTAAGGTGCCACCGGGGAGTCCATCCTCGTATCGGAGCGGTTGACGTCATCCCCTTAATACCCATGGGGGACACGCCGATGGCGACGGTGATCGACGTCTCGCGCGAGGTGGGACGACGCCTGGGCGAGGACCTCGGGCTTCCCGTCTATCTGTACGACCGGTCTGCCACCAAGGCGCGTCATCGGCAGTTGGCCGATGTGCGCCGAGGAGGGTTTTCTCGGCTAACTGGCCGCTTGAGTGATGATCCTCCGGATTACGGACCCCCGCGACCGCATCCGACGGCAGGTGCGGTCGCGGTCGGCGCTCGACTTCCTTTGATCGCGTTTAACTGCTATTTGGCAACGGCCGACGTTGGCATTGCGCGCCGCATCGCCGCCACCGTCAGAGGCTCCGGCGGTGGGCTGGCCGGGGTCAAGGCGTTGGGTCTAGACACGGTTGCGCAGGCGGGCGCGGTTCAGGTATCGATGAATTTGGTGGATTATCCGCAGACCCCCCTGCCGGTCGTGGTGGAAATGGTGCGCCGGGAGGCGGCGCGGTGGGGAACAACCGTGGTGCGGACGGAATTGGTGGGCAAAATGCCGTTGACGGCTCTTTTCGATACCGCGAGCTATTACCTGCAACTTCCCGCCTTGCAGGAGATGGACGTGGTGGAGTTGAATTTGCTGTCCGCCGAATTGCGGCACGTGCGTCTGCCGTAGGACGATCGAAGCCGCAAGGACGGAGGGGAGGCGCTCATGATGGCAATATCGCGGCGCAGAGTGCAAGGAGGCCAGACAGCGGATGATTTCGGTCCTAACCACTGAACAAGCGCGTGCCGATGACGCCCAAGCCGTTGACTGGGGAGTGTCGGGCCAAGTTTTGATGGAGCTTGCCGGGGCCAAGGCAGCCAGGTATTTGGACGGCGTTTTGCCTTCAGGTGCGGTGACGGTTGCCGTGGGCAGCGGGCGAAATGGCGGCGACGGGCTGGTGGTGGCCCGCTATTTGGCGAGAAAGCGGCCAACCATCCTTGTGCTGTTGCATGGGGAACCGCAATTTGACGGGGCTAGCGGGTTGGTGCAAGCGGCAACCCGCTATGGAGCCCGGCTGGTCGACGGTGACCAGCTGAATATGGCCCTGACCCGTTCACGCGCGGTGGTCGACGGAATCTTGGGCACCGGAGCCACGCTGCCTTTGCGACCGTGGGCCAAGCACGCGGTTGAGGCCATTCATCGGAGCGGCCTCCCGGTGTATGCATTGGACATTCCTTCTGGGGTAGATGCCGATAGTGGGCAGATTGCCGGTCCGGTCATTGACGCAGTCGCCACCGTGACCTTCGGGGGGACCAAATGGGGGCATTGGTGTTATCCGGGCGCGCAGCGGCGAGGGCGTTTGGTGGTAGCCGATATTGGTTTGCCACCTCCCCTGACCCAGCGGACGCACGTGGTGGAAGGTGAGATCGTGGCAGGGTGGATGAAGCCTCTGAGGGCCGATGGACATAAATACCACCGCGGGCGGGTCGCCGTGATTGGCGGTTCGCCCAACATGCCGGGGGCTCCGCAGCTGGCGGCCGAAGCCGCCCTGCGGATGGGGGTCGGCTTGGTTCAGTTGCTGGTACCCCGTTCGCTGGCGTCTCGGATGGCCGTCTCTCCGGCGATCTTGGTTCGGCCCGCGGAAGAGGATGCCGACGGGCGTCTCACGTTATCCGCGACCGATTTGCAAGCCGTCTCGGCAATGGACGCGGTGGTAGTGGGCCCTGGGTTGGGGATGGGAATTTCTCCCCAGCAGATCGCTCGGGTCATCAAGTTGGGCAAGCCGACGGTGGTGGATGCCGATGCCTTGCTTCCGTTTGCCAGGCTGGAACAGCGCATTCATCCAGCGCCTTTGCTCTTGACGCCGCATGAGGGAGAACTTGCCCGCATGTTGGGAGTTGACAGCCGTTGGGTGCGCAGTGAACGGTGGAAAGCCTTCTTGACGGCATGGGAGCGTTTTCGGGCAACGATCGTGCTCAAGGGCCCGTTTACCGTGGCGGGACGGCCCGGAGCGTCCTGGTTGAATCCCACCGGCACGCCCGTCCTGGCGACCGCCGGCAGCGGCGACGTATTGGCGGGGATGGCGGGCGGGCTGCTGGCGGCAGGTTATCCAGACTGGCAGGTTACCGCCTTGGCCCCCTTTCTTCATGGCCTGGCCGGGCAGCGAGCCTTTAGCGGTCATGGCGACAGCGTGATTGCCACGGACCTGATTGACGAACTGGCGGGTGGCTGGAAGGGCTGGTTGAACACGGCGCCGGCAGCTTGTGACAGCATCTGACTGGTGCCGATAGACAACCAGCATTCTAGAAGGGAACGGACGTTGATGGCGCGGCGCACCGAAGTGGTGGTAGATTTAGACCGGATCCGGCATAATATCCACTATCTGAAGACTCGGATAGACGCGCGGTGCGCGGTCATGGCGGTGGTCAAGGCGGACGGGTATGGCCACGGTGCGATCCCGGTCGCGCGGGCCGCGGTCGATGCCGGTGCGGCCTGGCTGGGTGTGGCCTTGGCGGAAGAGGGCGAGGAACTCCGCCGGGCGGGAATTCGGGTACCGATTTTGGTCCTGGGCACTTCGACCCCCGAACAGATGGAATTGGCGGTTCGGCAACGATTAGATATCACGGTCTACACCCCTGACCATCTGGCCACGCTGCGGACGATCTGTCATCGGGTGGGGAGGTTTGCGCGCGTACACCTTAAATTGGACACTGGCATGGGCCGCATCGGATTGGAAGCCGAACAGCTTGACGATGCGTGGTTGGCAAGTTTTCGTGTGCCGGAGCTGGAGTGGGTAGGGGTATTTACCCATTTCGCCACCAGTGACGCCGCGGAGCCCGAGGGAACACGCCGCCAACTGGCCCGATTCTTGTCGGCGCTGAACTTCTTGCGGGGACGAGCGTCGCTGCCTCCCCAAATTCATGCGGCGAATTCCGCCGCCCTGCTGCGGTACCCGGGGACGCATTTTACCCTGGTCAGGGCCGGATTGGCAATATATGGCCTTAAGCCGTTCATCGACGCCGAAGGCTTGTTGCCGGCGCTGTCATGGCGGTCGCAGGTTGTCTTTGTGAAGACGGTGCCGGCAGGATTTGCCGTGGGCTATGGTCACACCTACGTGACCAAGCAGCCCCAGAAACTGCTGGCGGTGCCGGTAGGTTACGCCGACGGGTATCGTCGAGCGTGGTCGAATTCCAGCTTTGTCGCGATTCGCGGGTTTCGTTATCCCGTGGTGGGCAGGATTTCGATGGATCAACTGACGGTTGCGGTGCCTGTGGAGGATCCGGTGGTGGTGGGCGATGTGGTCACCTTGCTGGGGGCTGACGGTCTGGTGATGGTGAGCGCGGAGGAATTGGCGGATGGGATGGACTCGATTTCTTATGAGGTGGTTACGGGGATCGGAAAGCGGGTGCCACGGCGGTACCAAGGGAATTGACACCAATTTTTTGCGAAGTCTATAATGTGGAAGGTAAGGAAAAGAGGTGGCCGACTTGGATGCGAGCCGTCGGGTAGTGGTGCGCCTTCCCCACCAATTGGTGGATGCCTTGGATACCGTTGCCGGGCAGCGCGGAAGCCATCGCAGTGATGTTATTCGGGAAAGCGTGGAATTTTTTTTGGCCGAACAAGAACGCAAAACGCTCCGCCAGCAATTGATCGAAGGTTATCAGGAACTGGGCCACATGGGGATCGTTCCGGAGGCGGATGAGCGCTGGGATATCGCGGGTTGTCCGCAGGAATAGGATGACCATGGCCGAGACGGCAGAGATCGCGGTGAAGCGAGGGGACATCTTTTTTGCTGACTTGTCCCCGGTTGTGGGTTCGGAGCAAGGTGGAGTGCGTCCGGTGTTGATTATTCAAAATGACATTGGCAATAAATATAGTCCGACCACGATTGTGTCCGCCATTACCTCGCGGCGGTTCAAGACCAAATTGCCGATTCATGTCGAGTTGTCGGCGCAAGATTCTTCACTGAATCGCGACTCGGTGATATTGCTGGAGCAAATCCGAACGCTTGATAAGCGTCGGCTCAAGGAGCGAATCGCCCACTTGCCGCCGCCTGTAATGTCGCGCATCGACGACGCGATATGCATTAGCTTGGGATTGACCATATTATAAAGAGGGGCTCCGTAACGAAGGAGGAGCGTGAACGGAGGCCGATGTGATGACACCGATTGTCGGATTAACGATGGCGCGGATTGCTGAGCGTCGCGATGCGCTGACCAGCACCTATATGGAAGCCGTGCAAATGGCGGGAGGGATTCCTGTCCTGTTGCCTAATATGGTTTCACAGGATGCGCTGAACGCCGTGGATGGGCTGATTTTGACGGGCGGTGGGGATTTTCATCCGAAATGGTATGGAGAACCCAATCGTGGTACGCGTATGGAGACGGTATCCGTTGAGCGGGATGCCACGGAAATGACCCTGATTCGGGAAGCGGGGCGGCGCGGGATTCCCATGTTGGGAATTTGTCGGGGTATCCAAGCCCTGGCGGTGACGCTTGGCGGCACGTTAATTCAGGATCTTGCGTCGCCTATTGCTCATTCGCAAAGTGCACCACGACCCGAACCCACCCATACGGTGGAGATCGACCCCGCGAGTCACCTGTTCACCGTTTTGGGATTGCTCAAGACGGTCAGAGTCAATTCATTTCATCATCAGGCCGTGGCGGACGTTCCCCCAGGATGGCAAGTGAGTGCTCGCTCGGAGGACGGAATGATTGAGGCCATGGAAGGCCAGATCGGGGGAACATGGAGCCTGGGCGTGCAGTGGCATCCAGAAGACATGGTCCAGACGGGGGAAGGCAGTGCGCTCAAGATATTCCAAGGGCTGATTGAAACCGCTACGTGCTACCATGTACAGGGGCGGCGCAATTAATCGAAGGAAAGGGCGAATAATGTGTCGGAACTGGCAGTAGAAATCTTACGATCGAACCGGGTGGAGAGCAGGGCTTACGCGGATGTCGCTGTGGTTGACAGCCTTGGCCGCGTGGTGGCGTGGATGGGGGACCCTTACGCCGAAACCTTCTGGCGTTCCAGCGCCAAGCCTTTTCAGGCGATGCCGGTGATTTTGAGCGGGGCTGCCGATCATTTCGGCTTGGATGGTCGCGACTTGGCCATCGTGGCCGGTTCGCATGGCGGTGAGCCGCGGCATGTCGAGCGCGTAACCAAATTGTTGGAAAAAATCTCGGCGGAACCGTCTGACCTGGTATGCGGCATCCACTGGCCTGTGAGCGCTTCGGCCCATGATCGGATGACCAAGGTCGGGGAAACACCGACGACGCTCCATAATAATTGTTCCGGCAAGCATACGGGGATGTTGGCGGTCGCTCGCCAGTTGCAGATCAGCTCGGCCGGATATCATGAAAGTACTCACCCAGTGCAGCAGGCTATTCTTGACAATGTGCGGCGGATGACGGGGTTAAGCCCGAACGCAGAGTTGGTTACCGCCGTTGACGGGTGTGGGGTGCCGACGTTCTATCTGCCGCTTGCCCGGATGGCGTTTGCCTATGCTCAGCTCGTAGACCCTCGTGGTCTCGAAGCACAAGTCGCGGCGGCTGCGGTCGCTGTGGCGGAAGCAATGCGGAGATATCCGGAACTGGTCTCTGGAGAAGACCGCCTGGAACTGCGACTTGCGGAGACGAGTGGATATCGCTTTTTTGCCAAGGGAGGCGCCGAAGCCGTATTTTGCCTGGGGATTCCAGAGCGCGGGTGGGGTGTTGCCATGAAGGTGTCTGACGGGGGCGCACGCACGTTAGCCCCGGCGGTGCTCGCCGTGCTCGCCGAGCTGGAATTATTGGATCAAAACGCGCTCGACGCTTTGCACGAGCTGTGGTTCCCTGTGCTGCGGAATCACACCGGCCTTGCCGTAGGTTCGATGCGACCCGTTTTGCGGCTTCACCGCGGACGCTTGGCAGTTGGCTAGCGAGCCTGCCCAGGGCGATGGGGAAACCGCCGCTGCCATAGCCGCTAGCTGGCTGAGCCTGCGGCGCGCACAGGAATCAAGTCACCGTCACGATTCGGCCGGTAAATGTCTCCTTGGCCGTTGAACTGGACGGCACATTGACCGCAAAACCAGTAACCGCGTTCACTGATTTGCCCGACCGAGGTTTTTCTGCCACATAACGGGCAAGCATATTGATGTTTGGTCAACACGATCCCTCCCGCTTTAGGCTGCCGATCATAGCGTAGTTCCGAATTGTTTCCAGACTATTGCGGGCGGATGTGACTTTGCTAAGAAAACGGGGGCGAGCCAGATATTTTTTTGGAGAAAGACCGTTCGCTGAAAACGTCTTAAATCCCAGGTTTCGACGACGCGCAACAAACATATTGCAGGGGTGAAAGTGTTCGGTCGGTGGGCAGCCGAAACGGGATGGATTCCCCAGGGACGTGGCCCGTCTGGAATTTTGTGGTCATCGCGCCCCAGGCCGTCTAAAGGAGCGATTGTACGTGGATTTCTACCGTTATCACGGGCTGGGAAATGACTATCTTGTGATCGATCCGAACAAAACGACGCTGCGAATAACTACCGAGTCCGTTCGAGCTATCTGCAGACCTCATTTTGGTGAGGGTTCTGACGGACTATTGTATGGACCATTGTTTACCGATAACGGCGAGATACAATTACGAATTTTTATCCCGATGGCAGTCAAGCGGAGAAAAGTGGAAATGGAACGAGGATTTTCGCTCGATATCTGGTGGATGAAGGATACCGAAATAGTGAGCAAGCGTTTGGATTTCAAACTCTCGGCGGCATGGTGTATGCCCAGGTGATTGATCGCCGGAGCAAGGTTGTAATGGACATGGGGACGGCAAGCTTTCTCAGTACGAAAATTCCTGTGCTTGGGCACGACAGAGAAGTGGTGGACGAACCCCTAACCGTTAACGGCAGAGAATTGACCGTCACCTGTGTATCCATGGGGAATCCGCATTGTGTCGTACCGGTCAACACGTTATCCAAGGACCTTGCCGTAGCAATGGGACCTTGGTTGGAAAATCATCCGATGTTCCCTAACCGCACAAATGTACAATTTATGAGGGTTATCGATCGTGATAACCTCCAAATCGAAATCTGGGAACGGGGGGCGGGTTATACGTTGGCTTCAGGTAGTAGTAGTTGCGCGGCGGCGGCGGCTTTTCGTTTGGGTTTAACCGGAAATAGCGTCACAGTGCATATGCCAGGTGGGTCACTCGATATTGTTATTCGGGACAATTACGCAATCCAAATGACCGGACCCGTGGTTTTTGTATCGAAGGGAGTTTTCTCTGACGAAATTTTTGATTGAGCGGCGTTTCCTTACTATGGGGCGAATGCCGAAGAAGACATAGGTATGGGGTAAAATGGCGACATCGCAATCTATGAAGTCAACGTTGGTAACTATTTAGGTATACCCCTCAACCTCAACGTCTTCCCCCAAGAAAATAGACCAAAATATGTCGTCAGCCCTTCGTTTTTTTTCTGGACCCTGAACAAATTGTGTGGTATATAGTCAGATAAGA
>JAJZZH010000112.1 GCA_021797675.1 Bacillota bacterium
CTAATACGATACTTGGATGACTTCGTGGTGTGCTTTGAGCACCAACGGGATGCGCAGCGCTTTTACGCCGTCCTGAGCCGTCGGCTCAGCAAGTTTCAACTGGAGCTCGAACCGACGAAAACTCGGTTGATAGCCTTTGGCCGATTTGCGCAAAGAGACGCGCGGCGTCACGGCCGGAAGAAACCCGAGACGCTCTACTTCCTGGGCTTCACTCACTATTGCACGCGTAATCAAAACGGCGGCTTTAAGGTTGGCCGACGGACGGAGAAGGCGCGTGTCAAGCGAACCATCCATCATCTCCAGGAGACCATGCGCCGCATTCGCCATGACCCGCTTGAGGACCAGGTGGAGGTCATCAATCAACTCCTCCAGGGCCACTATGCCTACTTTGGGATGGCTGGGAACCTGGCGTCCTTACTGCGGGTGTATCGCAGTGCCCAATGGTACTGGCGGCGAATGCTGAGTAGCCGAAGTCAAAAGAGTACGGTGACCTGGGTGATGTTTCAACGGATTCAAACGCACTTTCCGCTCCGACGCCCGAAGGTGTATATCCCCTATGAGGCGTTGCAACGTTACGCTATCTGGTAACCCTGCAAATCTATGGCTGAAGAGCCCAGTGCGGGAAATCCGCACGCTGGGTTCCGTGGGGGTCGGGTTGCCCGAGGAGGGCAACCCTTCTACCCGGAGAAGGGAGCCGCAAGGCTCCCGACCTACCCGACTTCCGGCCCGTCCTCGCAGGATTCTCACTTTGTAAGGCTTGTCTCCCACTATCCGCCTTGCGGCGGAAACGGACCGGACCTCCCTTGTTCCCAAGGAGACCGTGGGTCACATGCGGTAGGTACGAACCCCGGAAGCATCTCAATTCCCCTTGCCAATGCGGGGAATGAAACCTGGCCTTCTCCCTAGAGGGATGGGATCGGCTACTTCGACCACGTTCGATTTCGGGGCTAATGATCCTCTTTACACGATTCCGGCCTATACCCTTCCTGTCTACGCTTCGCAGAACGGGTTACCCCGGACCACGCAAGACTCGGTGCAGGACTGCTGGCTAGGCTCTGTCCTGGCCGCCATTGCAGGCGGCACGTCCTCCTTGAGCTTTTCAAGGCACAACCCCGCCCTGAACCGGCCCCACACTGGACGCAGCGATGATAGCCTTGGCAAAAACGAGCTGCACTGAAAGGATCCGGGAAACGGCGCGGGAGGCGATTTTCTACGTCGGATTAAAGAGCACCAACCTACGCTGAAAGAGGCTGTCGGACCGGAAATCGTTTCAGATAACCATGAAAGAGTCAAGGCCGTATCCCAAGTAAAGTGCGCGCACAGACGGCGATATTCACTAGCGACACTTGAGCGTTTCTTAGCGTAACATGGCCGCGACCACCATGATCGGAGATACCGTCACGTTCCAACATTGGTCGGGGTGACGACTCCCCAGGGCGAAAACCGCGCACTTCTCCGTTCTTCGCGGTTAAATGTGCTCCTGGCAGGCTCCGTCGAAGCCTGAAAATCTAGTGTTTGGGACTCCTCCGGTTAGGCCACAATACATTCCGCTCATTTCGTTATTCTGACATGCCAAAGCTGGGATATAAGGTCTCCGCACTGAGGTCGTACAGTGTCGACGGCTCTACAGGAAGTCTCCCCAAGTTTTTCGGTATGCTCAGGCTACCGCTTCCGAGGAGGCGGAAATCCTGGGCGGAGGCGATTTCGGTGAAACTTTGGATAAAACTGTGGGGCGGTCGACTGGCCGCGTGGTTGGCAAAAAAAGACGGCAACGTCTTTATCGAAAATGGCATATGGATCATTATTGTGGTGTTGGCCATGATCGTGCCCATCGAGGCGTTGAGAAACGCTCTGATCAGCGCGTTCGGCCAAATCACCAACAACCTCAACGCCATTCCTTAGAGGGTAGCATTTTCATCGAACTGGCGCTGGTGCTGCCGGTGTTGATGCTAGTCGTGTGGGGAAGCATCGCCGTATTTCAGGTAATCGACGTGAACCTAGCTCTTAACAACGCGGCAATTGTCGGACTCGACGCCGAGATGAGCGGTATGACCGGGGCCATAGTGCAAAATGACATCAATCAAGCCTTGCGGCAAGCCCACCTCAACCCTTCCTCGGTGTCAATTCAAATTACGGATCAGCCAACCGAGACGTTTTTACGTCTGTCCACTACCCTAACATTTCCTGTGCTGGGCGCTACCACGGTATCGGCCACTCAGGCGGATTATACATCGTGATCGGCGAGCGTCGCGGCAACGTCATCATTCTTGCCCTCTTGTGGACGGCTCTCCTGCTGGTCGGTCTGTACGCGGTAGTGGGCGTGGGAGAGGGTCTAACCGTTCGTCTTCGGCTAACCGGCGCGATGGCGGCAGCGGCTATGTCGCTAGTTCACTCCTTTCGTTTTACCGGTCCGAGCCGATTCAGCGCCCTGGTCTACCAAGGCTTAGTAGCTCGGGACCTGGGAGGTCGGCTGCCCTTTACGTTAACGACTTTCATTGTCCGTCCACTAAGGGCAGGATCCTGGCAAGTTTCAGCTAGTGGATACGTTTTATGGCCAGTGGTTACGTTTAGGGGGACCGTGCATGCCATCGAAATCTTCTCACGCATCGGACCATAATCCGTCAAAACCGCAGGGCTCGAGTCCTGCGGTTTCCTTCGCCAATAGCCAGCGGCGCGTAGAAGCGGTCTTTTGAGTTGATCCTCCCATCACCGCCGAGCCCAGATGATGCCATGGACGGATATTCGCAAGTCCTGTCCACCGAGAACCATCCCTTTACCATTAATGTCTCAGTCAGCTCCGGAAGCCACGCCCACGTCGGCTGCCAAAGATGCGACGTAGCGAGGCGGGGGTTTCACCCCTTCCGGTGTTTCCGAGGGTCACCGGGATGGGCCCATTCGCTTCCTGGTTCGGCGACCCCTGCTCCGTCGGTCGTTGACCGGCGGCGTCTTATGGGATCTCCCACCAGTCTTCGCGGTAAAGCTCATCTCCCGGCTTCGCCTGGGAAGGGGAATGCGCGGGTGTTATGTTCAAGACAAATCGTCTAGGCCACCATGGACGCCTCTTCTCTTCTGCTGGAAATCGTGGCAGCAATCCCTAACACACGGTCGCACGGAGATACAGAAGATCTGAGGGGCAAAGGGTTCCCCGTTCGCCGAGCATTTGCGGTGAACTGCATGACACGGCACGGTAATTTGGCCTCGGGTCACCTGTAAAGTGGCGCTTCATGCGTGCCCCAGGAGAGAGCGGACTAACACCAGGCCTAGTGCTCGTCGGTCCATGCGGAATGGAAGTTAGTTGTTCTCCTGCAGAGCCCGTGGAGAGCACGACTTCACTGAGGGGGATGTCTACGATGCCGGAACGAACCGCTTTGTCATCGACGCCCATTTCACGGCCCCCCTAAACTTTCCTGAAGACCTGGCCCAGCAGCGCCCAGGCATGCATCGCGAACAAGGGGCTCGGGTAGTCACAGAACGAAAATGCAGTAGGAGTTACCGGCGCGTTGGTCGCGTCAGCGGTCACAGTCGTCCCTGCGAAACGAATAGCGACCCAACACGGCAATGTGATCACGGCCTAAGGGCGACACCCGACTCAGGTCCGCCTCGTCAATGGTCAGGCCGGCCTGTCGACTGCCACCCCCATGTACCGCTACGTGTTCCAGAGGACTATCGCATTCACGACCAACCCCAACGCGTTCAATGATCCTCCTAGCCTTCCCGATACGCTTGGTGGAGTTCTCCGCGCTTACCGTAAAAGGCGACGCGCTCGGCTATGCCGCTTTTCTCCCCGATTCAGTTGGGTCAGAATCCGCCGCCGATAGCCTTCGTCATCCCGGTATGCCAAGAGATACCGCGTTTTATCGATCCGGTCCAGTTCCCCAATCGGGCGGCCGCCGCGATGAAGCATTTCGATGAGGGCCGTAACATTAACGGTGCCCACCTTTCAACGATCCCGTCACCCCACAGCACATGTCCTCCCAATGTCGCTGAATGAGACCACTGCGAATTCGAGCGCGCGCGAGATCATTCAGCACCCCATAATCGGCGTCGGTGGTAATCCGCCAGAATCGCGCTTCCCCGAGACGGCCGAGCGCGGACTGAATTGATGGCCCCAAGAGGCCAAACAAGCCAAAAACGAGGTCTCTATAGCCCGCGTGCGGATGCAGACCGCTGGTGTGTTCGAGGAACCCCTCGAACACACCAGCGAATCTCGCAGGGTCCCCGGAACGACTAACGCATGAAATCCACTGAATTGGTCACTCACGAAGTTGTAATGGGTCACGGCCCGCCCCATGCCAAAGTATTTGAGCTTGCTCCCGTCGGCGGATCCCCAGAAGTGGACGAGCGGAAGCTGGCCATGGTAGTCGACGAGGGTGGCATTGGCGGCCGCCAACGTCTCGGCGCGGATATCGTTGTGCGCGACCCGGGTTAGCCGGTCGCGGGCGAGGGCGGGCTTGACCACGGGGACCCAGCCGATATTGCAGGCTTGCGTCAGCAAGACCGCACACACGCTCAGGGCCAAATGCTAAGTCCGATCAGCCCCTTCCCTGGCATGAGTACAGGCCTCCGCAAAACCGGTCCACCGATGGACTTCTTGGAGTGGCTCGGGTAACGTGGCGTGGGGCAACCACTCGATGACCTGTTGCCGGGGCGTGCGCAGCGCGGGGGATTCCTCCAGGCGGTCGAGCGGCGTAAGCACCACCCGTGGACGGATCGCAGCGGATTCGATCCGGACCGCCGGATTGTCGACCCAATCTGGGAATCGTTGTTTCGGCGTCCTTGGACAACTTGTCCATTGCCCAAATCGAAAACATCCACCCGGCGTCTTTGAATACCGCATAGTTGTCCGAACTCCAGTCTGTTTCGTGCCAGCCCAATCTTTTATAAAAGGCTCGCAGTGTCGGCACATTCCATGCGCCAATTGTGATTAAAGTCACCCGTTCCGGTACCATGATATTCCCGATTGATGAATGCAAAATCGGCATTATTATAGCGATTATAGCTCTTGCTGCAACACCCTGGGCCTTCGTGGCCGTTCGACGATGGCTGTCTACCCCCAAACCTTATCAATCGAATGGTGGACTAACCGGGCCCTATCGCGTCCCGCGGCTTAATGCGGTTACGCCCCCGAACATTCCTTACCGCGTGGTTTCCTCGCCGGCTCAATCGTGAAACGGGCGCTGAATGGTGACAGACCTGAACTTCTGTCCATGATTCAAATCATCGGTCCACAACACCGATGCCTCGGCCACCTGAGCTGCTATAACCATCAAGGAGTCCCACCACGACAATTGCCAGCGTTGCATCATCGATAAGGCCTCGATGACGTCGCCCACTTGCGACCAGATAATCCGCCAGCCGGCGGAGTCGAGATCCTGAATGACCCGCGCGGCTTCGTTTACCGTCAACGGAACGGGCACGCGCCGCGTCGCGACATTGACCCATTCTTGTAGCACCCAAATACTGACCGCACCGGTGCCATCTTCAGTCAGGCAAGTCAGAAGGTCCCGCACGACGGGGTGGCAACGATTGTGTGCGTATACGAGGACACTGGAATCGATAAACTCCACGGTCATAGAGGCCATGGCGTTTCCCATAAGGCCGTTCGCCAGGCCCGAAGTCATAGCCCTCGGACAGGTGTGCGATTAATCGCGCTGCCTCCGCCGAACGCTGGGGCGTCCCACGCTTTAAGGTCTCCTGAATGAAAGGCAACGCTTCATCGGGCATGCCATCGATGAGCTGCGGCAACTCTTCGCGGGTTGCCACCGCCCATCCCTCCTTCCCACGTTATAGCGGATGGACCGATCGGCACCAGCCCAGGCATACGAAATGTCCAACACTTCTGGCTAATCTCTATCCGGCCCATTAGCCTCATTAGCGATTGGCGACCTGTTGGTGCGTAATGTCGGATGTATCGGCGCGACGAGCACACGTTCGCCTACTGTATTTTTCGTTCCGTAACGACCCGAAGCCCAACATCATCCCATAGATGCCAGCTTGAGAGGCAGGAAAGACTGCTTTCTGCTTCGTATTCTTGCACACCGCCCAGAGACGAGTCCGGGAAAGACGCTTGCCGCCACGGCAAAGCCGCATTGGAAAACGCTACCGGAGAAGGTGACCCCCGGGCTGTCACTTATGATAAGGTTGGAGCGATTGGCTATGAATGCGTCCCTTTAGGCCATCTCCACAAATGTCGTCTGGGGATGACCGAACGGGATTCCGCATAGCCCAAGAGCAACTTGTAAAGGCTACTCCACTATGGAAGAGCGTACCCTATGGACGGAGGATGCGAGGCCCCCATGGCTCCTACCCTGTGACGACTGTGAGTTGAGAACTCAATCACCCCATCTCACCTGGGGCGAAGGCCATCCCGAAGCGCCTGTTTGGGTGTTGTTGGACAACCCCGGGGCTCGGGTTACTTCCGAGGGTCAGTCCTATGTGTGCGGAACCCGTGAAACATTATATAGAACCACGTTACGGTCGGGCTTTTTGCCTAATACCTTGTATCTCACCTTTGTTATCCGCTGTCGGCCCCAGCGCGCCTATGATAAAAATAGCGAGCGGCAGCTTTGTTTACCAAACCTGTTCGGGCAATTAGACACGTACACACCAAAAATTTTAGTCGTGCTTGGCGATGTAGCCCTCAAAAGATTCACCGGCAACCCCTTTGCCTCGATCAAAGAGCGGCGCCAACACTGGTGGTGCTACGGTACGATTCGCGTGACCTCCAGCTATCATCCTCTCGCAGCGAGACGAAACCCCACCGTGCAAGCCTCCTTCGAAGAGGACTGGCACGACATACTCGAACACTACCAGGGATCGTGCTTTGGGTGAGTCAACCACCCCGGCCTGAAGGCCTGCCGCCTGGCCATGCCGAGGCGGCGTTCTCTAGTCGACCCGTCTTACCCCGGTCTCCCCAGGCGTCACAGTGGTCCAGTCCTAGCTTCCGAAAAATCCCGGTGACTTAGTGAGCCGCCGTCGTCGTAGATGCGATTCGCAAAACGGCGAAAGTCACGATCCGCGCGCGTCCTAAGCGTTATCCATCACACTGGCACCTGATCCACCAGCGCACCATCTGTTCCTTAGTGACGCACAGACGGGGGAGAATTCGAGCGTTATGCACGGCCGCAGCGCGCTTGACACCGCATAGCCTTACCTATCTAAATCCCCCATCTTCGAATAAGGCTTTATCGATAACGGCGGCGCGCTTGTCCGCGCATTCCGTTCGACCGTGCGTACAGTTCCGTCATTTCCAGCACCTCTAACCCTTGAGCAGCTTGTTCCGTGGGCGTCCGTGCCCCGGGGGCGGAATATTTGTGAAACGAAACGCCCGGGGGACCCGGTGAGCAAGGATGCAGCGAAGGGGAGCAAAGTTCCCTGTCACGCTACCCCGCCGTCCACGTGTGCCAGGATAAGCTCTACATACACGTCACGCAGACCATGGGTGGCGTCGTTGGTGGATGGACACGGGTGAGCTCCGTAGCACCAACGTGCGTCGTAATCTCCCGTGACATCCGCGCCGAACGCTCTCCCTGTCCTCTTCGTTAGGCACCCATCATTGCCGTCAACAGCGGCCACAGCTCCTCCATCTTTTTGCACACGGCGGCATCGATTCCGTACTGTTGAAAAAAGGACGGATCGCGCCCCAAGCTGTGCAAGGCGGTCATCCAGGGGGATAGCGCGCGAATATACGCCGATAGCGGGTCTTTGGCCTTCAGCTGCTCCACCAGGGTGATTTTCGCTGTATCAAGTTCTCTCGATGCAAACCTCGCCTGCGTGACTGCACGAGGGTTTTGATCCAGTACCGCTGTTTTGCGGAGAAGACGGTAGTGCACACGATTGCGAGTGGCAATTTTTTCAACGTGGTAAGCACCATGGGGGTTGATCGCCGCCTTGCCTAACCAATTGGACAGCGGATGAGGCTGGGTTACAGTGGTTCTGGGAGGCAGTGGCAATCCCCACCCTTCCTTGTCCCCCCGCTCTTCAATATCCCGCAATATCACTTTATTGCTGCCAAAGGCACGGTACCAACCTGCATAAAATTGGTTGATTTGCACATCGGAGGGTTCATCTGAGCTCCCCTGGCGCTGGTCAGTAGATTTATCCAGCAAGTAATAGACGGTTCGGCGCTGCCGTGGGTCATACCTGTGCTCGATGGCTATCGCTCCATCAACCAACGCGGGATGGTCAAGGAGATTTCGAACCATTCTGTTCTGATGCGAACGCTGTTTCGGCAATACTACCCCTAAGGCAGTGTCCTCGGAAATGAGCCGAACCACACGTTCTATGGGAACCGGCCTACTGCCTAGCTTTGACGACCAAATCTCTACCAGGTGCTCGTAGTCCTCCGACGTGCATTCGCGGGGGGAGGTGCTAACGGCCGACGCGGATGGTGCTTCGGGCGTTTCGACCAGAACATAGCGGGAATCCCAGGGAGCACCGTTTTCCGCCCTCTCCGCGCATCCCACCAGACCGCGACGTTCGGCTTCGGCCAGCCAGTCCATCATATGCTTTCGCATGGTGAGCGGTTCGTCGTGGGCGTCATGGATGGAAGGCACCAGGCGATTTTCGGAAGCCAGCCAGTGAAGTTCCCGGCCGAAGGCAGGCCCCCCACCGTTCTGTCGCTTCCATGCGTCTCGCAGCGCATCCCAGTCGCGGATATCGAACCGCACGCCACGGGGCTCACTGTAGGAGGATGGGCCCGAATCCCGTCCAACACTCAGCCAATGGGTGTAATCTGCCAGCAAGGTCTCTAACGCTGGCGAAGCTTCAGTCGAAGATGCGGTCAACCATTCTTGCAAGGCGAAGAACTCCTCGTCGCCATCTACCCGCGAATCCCAAAATTCCTTGTCGCGAAGACACTGCTGCGCCAAGGCATCGGTCCAAACGCTAGGAAGCAGGCGGCTCTCCGAGGAAGAGGGGTGCTGCTCTACCCATTGCGCAATACGAGCCCATTCATAAAATGCACTGAAGGGAAGATCCCGAGTACCTTCCGCTAGGCGCTTCACCAGCGAGCGGGCGTCCTCCAGCGTTCGTTCGTTCCAATCGCGTTGCTCCCGAATTCTTTGCCACATCGTGCCTGGGTTAGCGTGTAAACTTCTGGCCAGCACCGACGCTGCGGGTGGTAGCGTCACATAGGGTTTGCTGCCAGGCTCTTGCGAGGACCATACTTGGAGATACTTGGCCCAATGAGACAGTGAGGGGTTCCCTTCATGACTGGCAAACTGAGTCAGAATCGATCGCGTGCGTGAATTTATCGACGGCAATTCAAGCCACCGTCGGGCACGTGCGGCGTCCTTGCCGGCATCGATCAGCACACTGCCGGCCACTCCCTTCCATGGGTAGGCCGGAGCCGAGAAAGTAAATCGCAACGGTTCAAACGGCGCGTCGCTCATCCGATAATCCTCCTACGATCTTTCTCTTTCCATTCGTCGCGCACCAAAGGCGCGGGTCGGCTCGGGGCCGTAAGGTTTATCACGCATCGATCCGCCCGGCACCTTACCGCGCGTGATTCCCTGCTCGAAAGCATACCCGTAGCCTCATAAGGCGAGTTTACCGCAGGACCTGGATGGAGGTCAACGCCTTGGCGGCGGATCGCTTCCCCTGGGGACGCCGCTGATCTCCCATGACAAGGCGGGATCGGCCGGCCTCGTGTCCCATGGCTAGCAAAAAGGAGCCCTAAATGCCGTAGCGCGGCCCCTCACCCCGGATCCGAGAACCAGCGCGGCAACGCCGCGGGGCGGCGTTGCCGAATTAAGATTGACCTTATTCCCTTATTAGGATGTTCACCGCGCCGACCTCCGTCCGGGGTGCCCGCCAGTCACAGGCACGACTGCGGTAAAGACGACTCGCCACCTTGTTGAGATCGCCCCAACCCGGACACGTATGGGACGTGTTCGCTTCACGGACTTTCACGAGCCGGCTGCCATGCCGACGAAGCTTGTATTGCAAGTATGGTTCCGGCCGTCCGAACTCCAGCGCCGCAACCTCTTGGTTGGGCGCCGGGGTCGGCGATACCGTTGATGGTAATTGAGGGAAACAAGGACCCCCGCGTACAGGCGGGTCATACCGTAAACGAGACAACCCCGGCGATCTGATGGACCGCATTGCGGGTGACCCGTTCAGATTTTTAAGCGCCCCCAAACGATTCCCTGGGGCCTCGGATTACGCCTAATCTGTTGCGCGAGGTTTCAATCCTGGGGCTACATGACCCGCATCGACAATTTCGCGGTATTTGATGATCACCTGCATGAGGTCCTGCCAGGCTCCAACCTTCCACTGCGGATTACGCAGTAAAGCGGCGGGGTGAAAGGTGGGCATGGCCCATACGTTGGGAAATGGGCGGTGCCATATGCCTCGTACTTTCGACACTCGGGCCTCTTCTCCAAGAAACGTTTTAATGGCCGACCCCCCCAACAGCACAATGATCTTGGGCTGAATCAGACCCAATTGAGCCAGCAGATGAGGTCGGCAGACTTCGCGCTCTGCCAGCGTGGGCGTGCGGTTGAGGGGAGGTCGGCATTTGACGACGTTTAAGATATAGGCATTTTCGGTCCGCGAAAATCCCATGGCCGCCATCATTTGATCGAGAAGTTGCCCTGCTCGACCCACAAACGGCCTTCCCAAGCGATCTTCGTCGGCACCCGGTCCTTCGCCGCAAAAGACAATGGAACTGGACGGCACACCCTCACCGAATACAACCTGAGTGGCCTCTCGACGAAGATCGCAATTCCGACAGGAGGAGACAAATTGGCTAAGCTCGACCAAATTGCCAAATGTCGGCATGTACACCCCCCCCAGACTTACAGCACCGGCAATAC
>JAJZZH010000155.1 GCA_021797675.1 Bacillota bacterium
ATCTCCAGTAGGGGCCACGCTAATTACGCTAAGTGTACATTTGTGCTGGAATGGCGTGGCGATAAGTCGTCGTCCATGGGCATGCCGTTGGCGCAACTGGATCAATCCGTTAGAATCAGAGATTGAAGAAACGTTCCCCGACATCCACCAAAATCTGCCTCCGCGTGGGCCCCGGCCCTTAGGCCGGGGTGATTGACGATCACGGATAATAGTTCGGATGGATGATGAACGAAAGGAGCATTCCTACCGCCGTGAATCCCGCCCATGGCATCCAGTCTGTAGGATGGGTGGTCAGCCACCAGATATTGGCCCCAGCGAGACTTACTCCGAATACTGCGAGACTGAACAGTTCCCATTGGCGTGAAGGGTTGGACGCAGGGTCCAGCTGGTTCAACGGGGTGTCGGACAATCTATTCGTCGCGTCGGGTATGGCCAACAACGTACTGATGAATGGAGCAGTGGCTAACGCACTAAACTCCAGAACATGCCATAGTGTCATCGCTGTCATCGCTACCCTTCTGGTCTTCTTGACCTTCATGGTCTTCTCGTCGTCAAGCGGAGGCGGAACGGTTAGCGTGGCAAACTAAGATCCAGAGACTGTCGGAGGAATTCGGAGTAGTCTACCCACGAGACCTCATGGACCCCGCGACTCCAACCCCCGAATCACACAATATCGATGTTCCAGAGAACGATTAGTTGCCAGAAAGAGAAAGGGTGCCGTCATTGTTGAACCTATTGGGTAAGTGACGACGCCCGTTTCGCAACGATGATTGCTTCCAGGCTGACGGCCGTTAACCCTTGCCAAGAAGCCTTCGACCTCGGCCGGATCGCTAAATTTGCAAATTCATCATGGAGCCTTCCGCTTGCACCAAGGCGTTGCGCATCGAGGTGGCGACATCCAAGGCGGTTTGGGACGTGGCCACCGCCGTCATGGCTTGGGTCACCGATCCGTGGCCGCTGATCGCGTGGGCGACGGCGGTTTCGGCGTGCGTCTGATCGGTACTCAGTTGGCTCAGCGCATGGCCCATCAGGGTCCCGAATCCGGGTGCTCCCGCTTTGGGGGCCGCAGCCGGGTGCGCGAACGTAATGGGGGATAACGCGGAAAGGGCAGGGATCGGATGGATCATCGGGGCGTTCATCCTTTCTGGGGGTTGGTGGGATCCGTGATCAGGAATCCGCGTGCCAACGTGGGGGCGTACGGGCGTGTTCGGCGGGAGGCGTGCGATCCACGTGACGATGTCGACCCTGGCCGGATCGCGTCCGAGCCATCCGATAAAACGCACGGTCGGCATCCCGGGTGATGACCTCGGCGATTCGCGCCAGCCAGAGACGGTTGGCAAGACTCTCGCGCTTCGAGTGTTTGGGGGCTGCCTGCATCATCTTTCTTTCCCTCGCGCTAAATCGTCAACGCGCGTTGATCAATGCCCTTGGCGGCGTTAAACGCGGTCACATTGGCCGCATAGGCGGTGGACGCCTCGAGCATGTTGGCCATTTGTTGCGCCATCGACACATTGGTGCCGACCACATTGCCTTTCGCGTTGGCAAAGGGACTGGCGGGATCGTACGTCACCGGACCCGGCGCGGCGCTGGCGACAATCCCCGTCACGTGGACGCCTTGGCCCACGCCTTGATGGGGGGGAAGCGCTTGCATCACCACCGATTCGCTGGAATACGCGGGCGTCGTCGCGGTCGCATTGGTATTGGCATTGGCCAAGTTATTTGCCGTGACACTGAGCATCATGCTGTCAGCGGTCAGTCCGCTGGCCGCGATTTGCAAGGAACTCATTCACCATCATCCTTTCTGCGTTGCTACGTTGCTGCGTTGCGGTCGAACTCTCGAGACGATTCGAAGACGCCCTATGGAGTCGAGGTGTTGACGACGGTTTGCAGGGATGTGTCTTGGGTGGTGAGCGCCTGCGCCGCCAAATTGTAGAGCATTTCGTTGTGGGTCAGATTCACCATGACGGCGGTCATGTCCACGGAAGAACCATTGGGCGACAACGATCCCGGCTCCGTCTGCACGACGCCCTGCACGTGGGCGGCGGATGCGGCCGAGCGCCGTAAAGCGCGGGATAACTCCCCCTGAAACGAGAGGGTCTTCGAACGGAAGTTGGGGGTTTGACTATTGGCCAGATCGTTGCTGGCGTATTGCATGGCCCGGTCGCTTAGGGTGAGTCCTTGGGCCAATACGGAACCATACCATCCCATACGGATGCCTCCCTTTCTCTACTGCACACTGTCCGAGATTACGGATACGGCGCGGTGACGGGGACGCCGACGGTTCCCGTGTCTTTGAGCACCGCGCCCAGGGCACGGGTTAACACGAGCAGGTCCACCCGCCGGTTGGCTTGGCGTCCCGCCGAGGTGTAGTTCCCCGCGATCGGCTCGTATTTGGAAAAGCTGACTTGAATGAGGCGGGTGGGCGCCATGCGGCTCGCCAGCAGTTGCGTCACATTGGCCGAGCGCGCGGCTCCCAGTTGCCAGTTGCTCGGGTACTGGGCCGTATGAATGGGCGTGCTGTCCGTGTCTCCGATCACTTCCACGGCATTCGGAACGGTATCCAGAATGGTCCCGATTTTCTGCAAGAGCGTGACCGCTTTCGGACTGAGGGTGGCTAGGGCCGAGGGAAACAGTAAGTTGGCTTCCAGCGACACCCGGACCCCGGCGGCATTGAGACGAATGGTGACTTCCGACTGCAAATGCGCCGCGTCCACGGCCTGCTGCAGTCTTTGCACAAGATGGCTGAGGGTTGGGGAAAGATGGGGAGCCACCGGCGCGGTGGCTTGCGTTCCGGATTGTCCGGCGATCATCGACGGACCGGGCGCGGTCCCGACCACACTCGCGGCATTGAATTCTTTCGCCAGCGCGGTGGCCATCGCCTGAAACTTTTGGCTGTCCGTGGAGGCCAACGCATACAGCACAATAAAGAGCGCCAAGAGCAGCGTAATCATATCGGAGTACGTCAACAGCCAACGCAGACCGCCCGCGTTGTCGCTTTTTTTGTTGGCGTGTTCATCGGGATTTTTTCGACGAATGGGCATCGACGCCCTCCTTGTGCCAGGCCGTAAATGATGAGGCGAAATCGCTAGGGATTTTGATGCGGATCCTGCACGTGCGTGCCCAGGCTCGTTTGCACGTAATCCAGCAACTTGCCGCGCAATTGACTGGCGGGTCCGATATCTTTTTTGGAAAGCCAAAAGAGGCCGTCCATCTGAATTTCACGAATCAGCAGGCGTTGTTGCGCTTTCGTTTTCAGATTGGCACTGATCGGCAACCAAAAGAGATTGGCGGAACCGACGCCGTAGAGCGTGGCCGTAAAAGCCATGCCAATGCTGGCCGCCAGCGCGGTAGCCCCGCCGTTGAGCGAGCCTAACACATGAATGAGCCCCATCACCGTGCCGGCAATGCCCATCGTGGGCGCATAGCCCCCGGCGGTCTCAAACAGTTCGACGCCGCGCTGATTGGACGCATGCTCGGCCAAGACCGTGCTTTCCAACTCATCCGCATTAAACGTGTTGCTAGCGATGTGTTTGAGCGCTTGGCTGAGAAAACGATCGTTTTGCGGTTCGTTGGCGAATTCCTCCAAGGGCAAAAGACTCTTGCTACGCCGCACCGTGTCCACGTACCGGCAGAAATGGTCCACCAGAGGCAGGGGATCGATGGAGTCGGCCGTAAACGCCATTTTCAAAAAGTAGGGCAGACGGCGAATATCGCGGAGCGACGAGGAGACCGTCGTGGCCCCAATGGTTCCCCCAAAGACAATCAGGGCCGACGTGCCTTCCAGAAGAGCTCCCAGACTCCCGCCGGCAAAGAAAAAGCCCAACACGAGAGAGGCAACGCCCGCGACAATGCCTACCAAGACTGTGATGTCTACTCGCATGCGGGCCCGTCCTTTCTTTCTAATTGGTTTCTAATCGGTTCCAGCCTATTTCCGGTCAGCGTAGGGATCGTCCAGCCACTTGACCCACCACACGGCATCGACGGGAGTCTGCCCGATGACGTAGTGACCGATCAATCGGGCCTCTTGGGCATACCCTATCTCGTGGTAAAAGGTCATCGCAGACCGGTTGTGACTGAGACAAACCAGCGACATCTTCCAAGCTCCGCGCTCGCGGGCCCACGCTTCCATGGCACGCATGAGCTGTTGCCCTACCCCCTGGCGGCGTAGCGATGGCAACAAGGCCAACGCCACCGTGACCACCCGGTGGGTCTTCGAGGTATCCCCCTGCACGGCTTCGCTGGTTCCCAAAATGGCTTGGGTCACCGGATCGTTCACGACCCACGTAGCGAACGGGGCGCTGGGACCTTCTTGCGTAAGTCGGGCCCGTTCGTGGGCCACGGTTCGTCCGCCAGGATCGAGCAGCATGCCGTCTTCTTGGGCCACCGTGTCGAGCACGGCAATAATCCTGGGGGCATCGGGAGGCTGGGCCCGACGGATCTGCGATGTGAGGACCGATGCCGTCACAGCGCCACCTCACCCGGATTCTCCACCGCCCCAAGCCAAGGGCTTAAGGCATCTCGCATCCCTCGAGCCGCTGAATGCCATGACCAAGATTCCGCTGCGAGGCGGCCTGCCATGCCTCGTGACGCCGATTGCCGACTCCGAACGGATTCCGCTGCCGACCGCAAAGCCGACACCAGCGCATCAAAATCCGGTTCGGCATGGGGCGCGGGAGTGGTATCTTGTGGTGCGGCATAACCGAGCTGACCCAGGGTCCACTGCGTCATCGGGTGCGTGGGAAGAAGCCATCCGGCCTCCGGCACGACAAAGTCGCCGGATCCTCCACCTTCGGGTGCGATGATGGGGGTTCCGGAAGCCATCGCTTCCAAGAGCGGCAGACAAAACCCTTCAGCGCGATACGGCTGAACGACGACGTCTGCCGTTCGATACAAGGCAGCCAGATCCCTCTCAGAAAGATCGCACGTCAACATGATCACTCGGGGCAGGGACGGATCCGCCGAACGTTGGAGTAGTTGTTGGCGCACAGCCTCGACGGCATAGACTGTCCCCGTCCCCACATCGCGAATCACCAGTTGGACGGGATCGCTGACCACAAAGGCGGTCAAATACGCTTTCCAGAGCACGTCATACCCTTTACGGGGCAAGAGCCCGCCGACGTAGAGAAAGGTCACCCGGTCGGGATCGCCGACGGAAAGACGCCGACCTTCGGGGGTAAACCGGGTCAGATCCACGCCGTTGGGGATCACGCGAATTTTGCTGGCATCCACGTGAGCCGTACGATAGACGTCGGCGACATACGTCGACGGAACCCACACCTGATCCGCTTGATTGAGGCCTTGCACCATCCCGGGCGGCACGGTCTGATACTCCCACGGCTGAATCAGCACCAGGCCCGTCTCGCCGGAAGGCCGGTCCCAGCGAGGCGGGTACCGATGGCGGACTTCGACGGCGCTCGACACCGCCAGGGACTCCCGGTGGCTCCACAAAGTCCATCCATCGTCATAGTTCCATGGCTCTTGCTCGCGTCCGTCGATGGGCCGCCACGCCCATTGCACCTCGGGCTCGGCGGCAATCAACGCCTTCAAGGATTGCCGATTCACCTGGGCGAGACTATGCGTTTGCAGCAGTGCGCCTTCCCAGGTTACGAGGGGGCGGTCGGGAACGGGACGTGGGCGGATGGGATTCCCTGCGGCGTCCATCCACTGTTTCTTCCGCCATTGGCTCAGCAAAGCTTGCTGATTGGTGTGCGCCGCGCTGGGTGTTAGGAGGCCCGGCACCGTTTGCGACGATTGCGATCCATAATGAATCACGGCCGGATGGGGCCAGACATATTGGGTATAGCCCTGAGCGGCGACGTGCAGACACAAGTCGTCGTCATGATGCCAATAGCCGTTCAGCGATCCGGTATAGCGATAGCCGGAGGCCTGCCATACGGTGGCGGACAGCAGGGTTAAAAATCCTGTAATCACGTCCGCCGGTGCTGGATCCGGACCGGGATAGACCGGGCGAATGGCGCGGTGATCGCCGACGTGCTGCAACCGATAGCCCTGGGCGCCCACGATGCCCGCCTCGGGGTGGGCTGCAAACCATGCCACGATCGGCTCGTCCCATCCCGGAAACACTTCGATATCGTTGTCCACGATGGCGATCAGGGCGTCAGCCGGGGGAGGCGCCTGGTCGAGAAGCCATTGCTTCCCGCCTTGCGCTCCGAGGTTTTCGGGAACCCGGTAGGCGTGGATTTGCTCGGGCAACTGGCGCCCTAACGGCTGCAACCAGGACCAGGTGGCATCCGTCGATCCGTTGTCCAACACGTGGAGCACATGCGGCGTGACCGTACGACTCAACAGGGATTCGACCGCGCGCATGGAGTAGGTTTGCGCATTGTAACACACCATGTAAATCCATAAAATCGGGGTCTTGTTCACAGAGCGACTCCTTTGCTGGACGCATTCGCCGTATCGTTGGCATAGGTGGCGGTGACTTGACGGACATAGGCTTGCGTTTGCGCATACGGGGGAACCCCGCCATAGCGAGCCACGGCACCCGGTCCGGCATTATAGGCCGCGATGGCATCGGTCAGATTGCCGTGAAACGCCTGAAGCTGTTGGGCGAGGTATCGGGCGCCGCCGAGAATATTTTGCGAGACATTCCACGGGTTGGTGACGCCTTCGGCCGCCGCGGTGGCCGGTTCGAGTTGCATGACGCCTTCCGCGCCGGTCGGACTGAGCGCCAAGGGATGATTCGCCGACTCCGTCCAGGCGATCGCCTGAAGCAGCGCGACCGGCACGCCGGTTTGTGCACTGGCGGCTTGAAAGGCCGCGGCGAACGTGCCCGACGGCGGATCGGCGGACGCTCCCGCAGGAATGCCTGCCGAAGCCGGATCCGCCGCCAAGAACGATGAAGACGAAGAAGGCTCGGGAAGGGGCGCAAGACGTGCGGGTCCGGAGCTAGCGGAGGCGTTGGGGACCCCTTGCCACAAGGACCATAGTTGGGTGTTCATTAGCTATTGCGGCGCGGCGACCATGGCCTGAAGGCCGAGGAGGGGCACCGTTTCCTCCTTCTCGGATGAGTGATGGGTGAGATATACCCGGCTGGCCCTGAGCGCATCACGATGCAGTCTGGCAAGTGTTGGGCCGAAATGATTGGAATGTTGTGCAAGCCTGCGCCGCGTTATTGCAAGGATTCGCGGTGATCACGGAGTACATGCAAGTGCGCTTCGATTTGCCCGACTGTCTGAAGAAACTCGGGAATGACTCGAAAACTAATCCACAAAAAGACACTGAATGCCCACGTGGCGAGCATCCACAAGAAGTTGAGAAACCCGTGTCCGCCTACGAGACCGACGAGAAACGAAACGAAGCCGAAAACGACTCCCCCGATCAAAAATATCCATGAAACCGCTAGGCTTACTCGGATAAGCATGTGAATAGCGGGATGGTTGGAGTCGTTTTGTTCTAGCCAGTCGAACACAGACTTTCGGATACCTAATGGCGAAAAGCCCATGATCTATGCCTCTTTTCTAGCAACACGGGTTAGGGCAGGTCGGCCGTACGGGCCAGCGTCACCTTGTGCGCGACCTCGGGCAGGATGTACTCGGGCAGTTCGCTGGCGGCCGCCGCCCGATTGGCGGCCTCCGCCCACAACAGTTCGTCGCGGGAAATCCGACACGCTGGGGGCGCGTCAATTCCGATGCGCACCTGTTTGTTGTCGGGCTTACTTCCCTGAACCTCGATAATGGTCAGATGAATCACCTGACCGTCCAACTGCAAGGTGATGCCTTCGTCACTTTTACGGGTTAGCACAAGCATGTCCGTTCCCTCCCTGGATTGGATGGAATGCCTTACGTGGTGGGACGCCAGCAGGGGGCTGGCGCGATAGGCTGAAGCTAGCGGGCATCAACCCCCGCCGTGGGCACCGCCGTCGCGCCATCGTGCGTGAGCGGATAGTCATAGGGTAATCGAGGATCGTCGAGGATAATCTGACCCCCTCGCCGCGTTTTCGGATGGAACAAGAGCGGACAGCGAAGGTTCGCGGTGGTCGCCTGACCATTCGCAAAGGTGCAACACAGCGCCCAGGCTTTCCACGTTCGCGGATCGCCGACCAGTCCGTATCCTTCGACGTGGTCGGGAAGACCCGGAGGCGGACCTTCCAATTGCAAGGGAATCACCACGAAGGCGAGGGTGGCATGATCCACCGATTGCAGGACCCCGAAAGGCGAGGCCTCCCGGAGGGTAGGATGCGGAAGCCAGACAAAGCGGCGGTCGTGGAGAAAGGCTTGAATGGGAGCCTGGCATTTCCAAATACTGGGTTCGGCCACGATGACGTGTCCGTGATAGCGGGTGTCGATGGAGATCATCAATCACGTGTCCTTTCGTGAAGAGGGCGGGAGACCGGGCCACCTGGGCTTACGGGAAGGTGAGATTCTGCCATAAGCTGAGTTGCAGCAGCGCTCCGGTGCTTTGCAGCGCGGCCTGGTAGGCGGTGGTATCCGCCGCGATTTGGCTGAGCACGTTCGGCAAATTGACCTGGGTGGTGGTGGCCAAATTCTCTTTCAAGGCGGTGGCGGCAGTGTGCGACTGTTGGATATAGGTGTCGACATTGGCGGCCTGGGCGCCGACATAGGTGGTCAAGGTATTGAGCTGGGTGGCCACCGAGGTGAGGGCCGCTTCCGCCGTGGACGGGTGCTGGCTGTGAATGGCGCTCACCAGCCCCTTTAGCGCCCCCATGGTGTTTTGGAATACGGAGGTGCTTCCGGGCGCAATCCCGGCCTCATACCCGTTCGCGGTGATGGTCATGGACGATTGGGCTTGCACGGGGAGTTGCCAGGACCACGCGGTCGATCCCAACGCGGGCGCGTTCGTGATGGAAGTGCCCGTGGTCACCGGAGCGTAGGGATGGGCTCCGGCAAAGACCGACACACCGTTGGCCTGTGTGTTGAGCAAATTCGCGAATTGCTGTACATACCCTTCTGCCGTGGCCGCCAAGGCTTCCAGCCCTCCTGGTACGGTATTGCTGGAATTGCTGGCCTGGACGGCCAGGCTGGAGGCTTGGTTCACCACTTGCACCATGTTTTCGAGCGCGCCGCTCGTGGTAGAGAGTACCTGTTTGGCGGTCGTCAGGTTCGAGGCGTTCCATCCGGACGTGGTCACGTCTTGCGACAAGGTCATCGACGCGACTATGGTCGACGGCGCCTGATCGGGGGCGGTGTACGTCAGGCCGCTCGCTTCTTCACCCTGCAACTGGGTAATCTGGTTTTGGAGCGTATTCGTATCTTGGACGACCTGCGTTCGTTCGGACAAGGGCGTCAGTTGCATGTCTGCGGTTCCTTTCTAGACCCATGGCGATGGGGGACGCTTACGAAATGGAGGTAAGGAGCGTGTTCACCACCGACTGCTGCACTTGCACCAGCTTGGCCGCTGCTTGGTACGCTTCTTGCTCTTGCGCGGTGGTGGCGGCCGCTTGGTTGAGGTTGACGCCTTGCACGCTTTGCTGTTGGGTTTGCAAAGCCGCCAGATCCGCTTGTTGTCGGGTTTGCTGGGTCGTGGCCAGGTTGCCCGCACTCGCGACGTCACCCACGATGTGGGTCCAATGCTGGGTCGCCGTCTGAATGGCCGTCAGAGCCGTCGTACTGGCCTTCGCATGCAGGGTCGAGGCGGTAACCCCGGACGCGATCGTGAGCGCTCCGTTGGCGGTGGCGGTGAACAGGTGGGTCAGCGACCCGGCGTTGCCGGTCGGAACGTTTTTCGCCAAGGCTTGCGATAGTTGCGCTAATTGCTGGCCAGCCGATTGAATCTGCTGCAGGGCCGCGAGATTGCCCGCGATGGCCCCACGCTCCGGCGTATAGACGGCTCCCGCGATGCGGAGCGTGGTCGTTTGGGTATACCAGGGCCCCGTCCCGTGCAGATGCACCTGGTAGGTATTGGCGGGCGGCGTGGTCGTGCCCGATACCAACGCGATGCCTCCGCTGCTCACTTGGACGCTGCCATCCGCCGCCGTCAAGGTCTGGATACTGGCGGAGGACGCTAACTGTTGCAATGCGCTCGCCACATGCGCTTGCAGTTGATTTGAGCCTTGACTGTTGGGAGGGAGACTCGCTTGCGTGCCGTTGGCGTTCGCCAGCGTCTGGCTGGTCGTTGCCAGCGTCGTCATCTGTGTGGAAAGCTGCTGGGTAATCGACGTGGCTTGCTGGGCCAGCTGCCCTTGCAAGCTTTGAATAGTACTTGCAAGAGCTTTTCCGCGTTGCAGCACACTGGCTGCTTCCGCAGAGGACCCGGGATGGTCGGCCAGCGTGGTCCATGCGCTCCCGAACGCGGCGAGCATTTCTTGCAACCCCCCGGTCTGCGGTTCATTGAACAGGGGTTGAATGGCAGATTGCTCGGTGGCCAGTTGATTCCAGTACCCCGCACTACTTTGGTGCTGTTGGATCACGCGACGTAACACCGGATCACTGGCCGACGTAATGCCCGCCACCATCACGCCACTGGGCAGTACATTGGGAAGGGTATCGGCAATCGGCCCCACGACCGCACCCGTGCTGAGGTTCGCCGTTTCGTTCACAAAGTTCGGATTATTGCTGTTGGCGGTATCGTTCGCCGTGACCATCAAGGCGGTCTCGGCCGTGTTCAACGCTTGGCTGGCAATGCTTAACAGCGCTCCGGCCATCGGA
>JAJZZH010000185.1 GCA_021797675.1 Bacillota bacterium
TGCGCACAACAGCCCAACAGCATAACAAAAGGAGGAGAACCTTATGAAAGCAACTGCGAAATCTGGGATGGCCTACGCTGCGGTGTCCGCTTGCCTCGTCGCATCAACTCTCGTCGGTGCTTCCCGTGTAACCACACGCCATAAGCCAGTCACGATCCATTGGCAACTCAACACGCTGACGCCGAATTCCCCTCAAATGCGGGTAATGAAGTCGCTCATTGGTAAATATGAGCATGCCCATCCATGGGTGCATGTCAAATGGGTCGTTACCTCGACGAACACCAATACCCAGCAAGCTTACTTAGTCACCGAGGCTTCCGGACACAGCGTCCCGGACATCACTTGGGAGCAATATGGCGAGGTTACGTCTGGCACTCTCCCCAAAGGGATTCTCGCGAACCTGACCCCTTATCTCATGAGACCAAACCCCTATGTCTCCGGAAACAAGCGCTGGATCGCCTTATGGGACAAGTCGGCGCTTCCATACATGCGGGCCTCTAACGGTCAGTATTACCTCCTGGTTGGGTCCCAGGTTGCTACCGGAATCGTGTACAACAAGGCACAGTTCCGCAAATCGGGAATTACTTCCACACCAAAGACGTGGGCCCAGTGGGTCGCAGATATGAAGAAACTCAAGGCGCACCACTTTGTTCCATTCTTGTTCGCAGATGGCGGTAGCGATAACTGTAACTCGTCTTGGTACGAAAGAAAGTTTTCGAGCGAGCTTCTGCACTCGGCGTTGCGGCAGTTCAACGTTAATCATGCACAGGTGGCATCCGGGCTCGATACCGTCGTAGGCATCGAAAAGAGAATTATTTCAGTGCACAATCCTGCATATGCCGAAGGATGGAAATTATTGGGCTCATTGCGGCCGTACCTGGCCGCAGGCGGATCCACCTATGACGCCTGTGCTCAACTGACAGCATCCTCGCCCCCGCTTAACCCTGAATCGCTGTTTGTCAAAGGCAAAGTAGCCATGGAATGGGGCGGATCGTGGTTCCTTTCCCAACTAGATCAGTTAGGGTTCAAGGGCAAGTACGGGGTGTTTCCGTTCCCCACAATCACGAAGCAAACCACGAAGTACTCCGCAAACATCAACGTCACCGGCACGGTCGGGGGGCCGAACGGCGTTGGGGAGATCGCCATCCCTACCCATGCCGCTGACGCCTCGATGACCCCGTATAAAATGGGGCAGATCATGAACTTGCTTGAATATCTCTATTCTCCGCAGCGTGAAGGTCAGTGGGTGGCCAATGAGGGGCAACGCTCGTATATTCCGCTTATCAAAGGGGCTAAAGCGCCGAAGGTCCCTGGGCTGGGTAGCCTCTTACCCAAGAAGTTTCCGCCGGTCACCGTCGAAGGCATTCTGGATTCGAGTGTAACCGCCCAGGCGGCCAGTAGTGGTATCCGACTGGTGCAGTCGTACGTTGCGGGCGACATGAGCTATGCTCAATTTGCTAGTCAATGGCAGACCGTGCTCACTCAAGCAGCCCAGCAGTGGAAGCGCCAGAACCACATCAATGTGAGCAAGTATGGGAAGAAGTAGGTCGTCGAAGTCTGACGACTGGAGAACCCTGGGGTGAGATGCATCTCATCTCAGGGTAAAGGGGGGAGTTAGAAGTGCGAAAGTATCCCTATATGGCAATTTGCGGAGGTATCGTTATCCTGCTCCTGACCTACGTTCCTTTCGTTTTTGTACTAAGCAATTCCTTCAAAGATGCAGCAGAATTTGCTAACAGCCCGTTCGCCCTCTTTGGGCGTTGGCATCTTTCCAACTATTTGGTGGCCTGGAACGGAATCGATCGATACCTCGCTAACACGGTTATTGTTGGCGTAGTGTCGGTTATTATTGGCGTACCGTCAGCTGCGCTTTCAAGCTATGGATTCGCTCAACTACATTTTCGATTCAAAAACACCCTGTTTTACCTTTTTTTGGGGCTTCTGATGATTCCTTGGACGCTTACTCTTATTCCACTCTTCGTTGAGGTTCATACATTCCACTTTTTTAATACATGGTGGAGTCTGATCCTTCCCTATGCCGCCGGAAGTCAACCGCTCTTGATCTTCATGTTTCGCGTCTTTTTTGAAGGACTTCCCATCGATTTGTACGAAAGCGCTCGACTCGACGGGTGTAGCGAAATCGGGATCTTAGGTCGTGTCGTGGTGCCTTTGTCGATGCCCATTCTCCTCACCGGGACTATCTTGATGTTCAACTCGGTGTGGGGTGATTATCTTTGGCCTACCTTGGTGTTGCCGAATTACCATCTCTTAACCATCTCCGCAGGATTGGAAACATTCATTAACACTTTTGGCTTATCTGCCCAGGGAGTCGGACCCGAATTTGCTGCATATGTCATCAGTATGGTCCCGATTATGGCACTTGTCACCGTTACTATGAAGTACTTCGTAAGCGGGATCACCAGCGGAGCCTTGAAGGCTTAGGCTGGAGATGTGGTGAAAAAGTCTCCTTGCCGCCCTTCGATGAAACTCGGATTACCGCAGTGGTATGCTGAAGGCTGGTTGTGGCGAGGATTCCGAAGTATTCATGAGAATTTTCTCCGCCTCAGACCACCTATGTCCTCGATGTTTCTGCCCCATTCGACCATTGGGGCAGATGCCCGCGTTAGGAGGTTTCGACGGCCGCTTGCCCTTGACGGCGGAGCACGCGGAACCATTCTTCGATGTTTTGCACGGCACCGACGATGCGCAACGGAAAGTCGACCTTGCGTTAGCTCGAGTAGCGGCTGCGGCGCCTTTCATGCGCCACGACGCGATGGACCGTATCCTTCACCCGAGAGCGTTCCCGATCATGGGTTTGCCACGTCTCCTCTTGTTGACGCTCTCGTTCAGCTTGACGCGCCGGATCATCGCCATCGAGCGAGATGGTGCGCCCGCGGTCCCCGGAGATACATTGCTCTTGGAGGGGGCCCGCCTGACCGGTGGCTTTCGGAAAGTGGATGGTCACGTGACTGTCGGAATCCGCTTGCAGGCGCGAAGGAATGGGGCGTCGGATCCCTTGCGGACAAGTAATCGTTTCGACCTGCCAACCAATCATAAAATCCGTCTGTCTTCCGCAAACACCCTGGTCGCCCCACGGCAGGGGGGACCGGGGCTTCGAGGGCAATGTCGGGGTACTGGGCCGCGACCGCTTTCCGCGTGGGCATGCCGCCAAGCGCCGTATCGCCCATCAAGTGGTCCGGAAGAGCGCATAGGTCTGAATCACCTCGCGCGACTCGGTCGCGGGGCGAATCGCCACACAGGGTACGATCGTCTTCTTATGCACCTCCAGGCCGGCGCACCGAGCAAACACGACGTCCATCGAATAGCTTCCTTCCCCTTGATGCGCTACTCCAATGAGGGCCATGGGGCCAAGCGGGAAGAGAGCAAGGGAGTCTGTTCCGCGTGCACAGCCAACGGCTCGCAACCAGGTGAGGTACCCACGGCGCTCCGAGTCAAACTATTGCGCGGCCTCGTAAGACCACAGAAGAATCGCCCCCCCAACGAAGCGCACCGGACAATTCGACAGCGCCAACTCAGAGCCCTGCTGTGACCCGCCAGCCATCGGACAGAACCAGGGAATTTTTCATGCGGCGGAGCCGCATGGGAAACTATTGACGACCTGTGCATATCGATATTCAAGAAGATCAAATCTCTGCTGGTCGACCCTCATTCCTCCTAAGACTCCTTGGTTCCCGCCAATTCGGTCGAGATTTCTCGCAAGTTGCCGCGGTTCGAGTGCTTGGTCAGAGCCTCGACCTATGATCGCCACGCGGATTGACATCGATTTGCCTCAAGGCATACGAGACGCAGCGACGCCAGCGACAACGCGTCAAGTAGCGGCGTCTTGACGTTGGAATCCTTCGCACCGCTGAACAGAATGTCGCCTCCTACATCACATCCAAGCGCTTGGACGGTCGAGTGAAGTCCGAAAGGTCAGTCCCCATCAACAACGCGCCGTGATCGCTCATGAGAGCGTCATCCATAACACCTAATTCGGGGCTTGCCCAAATGGGCCGGGTGGATGCCGACCGTCGGAAGCCAGCCGCGGTTACGGCCACGATAGCGTCTTGCGCCGACGCGGATTCGGAGTCTCGCTTTCTTGCTGCCATTTCGAGATCTCCGCGCCATATTTCCGGTACAGACGCGGGTAGGTTTTTTTCATCATCTCTACGGTCTCCACGGCCTCCGCCCGATCCAAAGGCTCAGATATTTGCCGCGCCAAAGCGGAGAGTTCGTTCAGCAATCCACCGGGAAACAGACCTGCATCGAATTCCGCGATATAGCTCTGAAAAATTCGCATCACCAAATCGGAAGGAAGGTCCATCCTCGCAATCATCCGTGCCATTTCGAATTCCAAGGCGGTCTCGCCTTCCGCGACATCCAGCATCTGGGGTATTTCTTGGTTTTCGGGTTGAATCGCTTGCGCGAGTTGGATGTACGCCTTTCCCAGCTGCAGATTAATGCCCTCGTCACTTGCCTTCTCCACGGTGCGCAACATATCCTCCATGATGGCGTCTCGATAAGGTCCCGTCGCCGCTCGCTCAGCCGCGGCCTTTGCCCGCCTTAGAATCTTCCTAAACTCCGCCTCCACCCCTGCCTGATCCTGAACAAGGCTAAGCAATTCGAGATAGAGATGAAATTCGTCGGCGGTCAGATACGTCTTGCGGGGAATTAATTGTAGGTAATACGCAATGCCTTGGGACGCCTGGCCCATATTTTCGTAGTGGACGAATACGTCGTTGGCGATCGCCCGCCGGACCTCAATGGAATATGCGTCCCCGATCGCGATTAATTCTTCAACGATTTGCTGGTCGGAGGATCCCGCGCCGTGAGCCCGCTGAATCAGGATCTCGACCTCTTGGGCTTCGCCTTCCGCATACTCCAACGCCTTGTCAAACATTGCGAGCGCGGTGGTTCTTTGCTCGAGAGCGTCATAGCCACGCGCCAAGCTAAGATAATCGGCTGCCGTGGGGCGGATATCGACCACTTGTCGCCAAACGTCCACGGCATCTTGGATCCGATCCCGGTCCATTAAGGCCCTGGCTCGATCACGCAACGTCGTCAAGGATGCGCCGTAAAACCGTTCGCGATCATATTGCCGTCGAGACTCCGGGTCTTTGAGCACTTCGTACGCCACCCGAATCGTCTCAAATTGATCAGGGTGGGTCTCCGGAGGGAACTCCTTAACCAATGCCAGATAGCTCGCGCGGATCGTCTCGGCGTCGGCGTCTCGCGGGACCCTCAGCGCATCGTAATGCGATGCCGTGCGTTTGGCGGGCACGTTCCGCTGGGGCGTGCTCGCCCTATTTTTCTTGGTATTCTTCTGGGGTTTACGCTTGTTCGCCTTTTTCCGAGCCTGACCGTGTTTCCCCATGAAAACTCCTTTCTGCGAGTGGAACCGTTGGCCGCGCCCGGCCATCCAAGGTTCCCAGCATACGTGCCTCACGCATGATTGGCTAACTCATCGGCCGCCCCGCGGCTGCGGATAGCGTCAGCCTAATCACAACACCACCATGCCCGGTGGACGCGATGATGCGGGGGTCTGGCCTGATGGGCGACCCAACAGAGAAAATCATCCCGCCGACGCCCCCACGGACAGAGCCTTGCCGACGCGATCCCTGAGCCTGCCGTGCGTTGGCCTTGGGTTCAAAAAGTTCTGTTGATCCCCATGGAGCTGCTTGACCTCCCATCCCGATCACGCGGCCCCATCCTGTCGGATTCAAACAGGGAGCAATCGACCGGTGATCCAGCATGCCATGGATCGAACCGATTCTGCACGGCGTCCTTGGGCCCCATCGGCTTGGGCGAGCCATCATGGAAATGTCTTCCGACAACCACGGACCAAGCATCGTGCGGGTGTCATCGGGATGGTCCACCGTGCCGTTCGCCATCGCTTGGACGGCGCACGGCCGAGTCTCCCTTCGAAAGCGACACACCACGACACCCCGGACTACCGATCGACCGACTCCCCTCGTCCTCCAGGGACGCCATCTTGACCATCATTATAAACAATTTCTTGGACTTTTCGATACCGTTCACCCCGGGAAATTCGGGGGAGCGCCGATGGGTTGGCGCCCCGGCAATCGGGGTAGAGACTCCGACGAGCCCGGTTCGCACTCCATCGCGGCCGATGCTTCACCATGGCTTTGGGCCGATTCCGGAGAAACGCGAGACGATCCCATTCGACAAGCTTTGCGAGAAAGACCGGTGAGCAGACATCAAGGTACCCGCATCCCCCTGGCTTGCTCAAGCCAGGACGTTGGACGTCCCAGTCGCCGGGCGGGCACGTCTTGGGGTAGCCCCGTCGATCGCCCGCGGCGGAGCGCAGAGGCAAGGACCCCAATCCTTTCGCCCCCGCGCAGCGTCCCGCCGAAATCGATGGTTTGGTGCCATCGAAGCGGAAAGGATTGCAACCGGGCGGGGCGATTCCGGTGATCGCGAATCCTTGGACCTGGGCGTGGCCGCGGCGGTGACGCGCTGGATGCCAGCCTGGCGCCGGGGAGACAACGCGCGTGAGCCCGGCAAAACGGCAGACCGCGAGCGGTCGCCGCGGTTTCCTAATTCCCCGCCCCGCCCATCCGGAATGGCTGGCGCACCGACCACGGAGGAACGGCTCCGACCTTGGCACGCTGGGCTCGTCGACGGCATCCTCAAGAGATCGTAGCATCCCCGTATCTATGCAACAAATTTTTCTTCCCCCAAAACAAGGAATTTTACGATCTTTCCATAATGCCAACACGGTGAATTAAGCTTTGAATTTTTTAGGAAATGTGGTGGAACCATGAAACTGAATAGACGGCAAGCTTTAGGACATCGTCTGCAAGCGTACGGCCTCACCCTATTGCTCGTCCTCTCCACGCTCTTCGCCCCGGGCACGGTGGCAGTGGCAGCCGCCGCCGTGCCGCCGGATCTCGCCGCCGGCTATCGCTACGTCTCCACTCTCCCCTTGGTGAGTTCGCCCATTCAGGCCGTGTACCAACCGACCACGGGAGAAGTCGTCGGCCTAGACAACGCGGGCAATCTGGCGATTTACCCGTCGTCCGGCGGCACCACGCTGGCACCCTTGGTCCGTGTCCCTGAAAACGACGCCGGCAATTTCGGGCCGAACCTCGTCAGTGACCCACAAACGCCGGCGGTCTACTGGATCAACATGCAAACCGACACTATCGAAACCCTGAATGTGTCCGCACCAAGTCCCGCCATCTCGGTCGTGGCGGAAGACTCCCACCTGCCCGAGTATTTGACGATGGGACCCACTGGGCAGCATCTGTATGTGATTGATGCTGGATCGACCGGATCCGGGGATATCGGCCAGCTCTCGCTCGCCGATCCCGCGGCGGGATGGACAACGCTCTCGCTTCCCGCGCCTGCTTCGGCCGCCGCCGCAGTGTATCAGTCAGCCAACGGGCCGATCGCCTTCATCCCCACCGCATATCCCCTGAATGGGTCGTCGGGCGGGGCCATCCTGCGCGCGCAGTTTGGCGCAAATCCCCAATGGCTTCCCCCTATCCCCGACAACGCCGGACTGCCTGCCAGCCTGGCCCTGTCCGCGAAGGGTACCCTGATTGTCGTCGGCCAGAGCTTCTCCACGGCCTTAAGTGCGGTCCCCAATCCCCTCGCCGCCACGCCGCGGTGGCTTCCCCCGGCGATGGCGCCTGACGCCCTGTTAAGCGTCCCCGGGTCGCTCGCGGTGGGATCACCGAGCGACGTGTCCGTGCTTGGAATCAACTCGGCCAACAACCCGGTTTGGATGGTTTACTCCCTGACGCAAGGCGCCTGGAGCCTGCCTGCCCTGCCCACACCGCAAGGCCCGCTGAGCGCAAGCGCTCGAACGGTCATCTCGCCGACCAGCCGACCCGCCCTCGATATGCTCACGCCGGCGCGTGCCGAGCCTCTCGCCTTGGCCAACATTCTGCCCGCACCCCTGCTCGAACCGCCTCCGGGCACGGCCGTGCAAATTCCCGAGACGTCCACCGGCAGCCTGTGGCTCCCTGATCAGGGGGGAGCCGTCGCGCTCCATCCCGCCACGGGAAGTCTGGGGACGAGCGTCACTGATCCCGACGGTCCGACCGGCGGCGCCGCCGTGACCCCTCAGGCGGTGCTGGGCCTCACCAACGATAATCCACCCGGCATCAGCCAGGATCCGGGATCCGCCATCGGGCCCCCGCCCGGTGGCGCAACACCGGTTGCGCTCGCCGCCGGCGCGCCCCAGGGAGGCTACTGGGCGCTGTTGAGCGGGTATCAGGGCACGACGCTCTGGTCGACGGCCAGCAACCAAACCTACGCCCTGGCCACCAATTACCGTAATGTCGTCGCCTCCGCCTATGGCCCTATTTTGGCCGGAAGCGGCCACCTCGACGTTTGGACGAGCGGCACGGTCCTAAAGGACGCTGCGTTTGCCGGCCCACTCACCGTCTCCGCCGACGGTGCGCTGGCCATGGCCAGCGTCGGTCTGAACAACGACGGCCTGGCCCTGGTCGCCCTGCATGCGCAACAATCCTTAGGCACGGTGGCCCTGCCTCCTCCCACCCTCCTGCCAGGCGCTTCCCTCGGCTCGCTGCAGGGCCTCGCCGTGAGCCCGCACGGATCCTGGTTGTACGCACTCAGCGGCAATGCCCTCGTGCGCTACCGGGGCCCTCGGTTGACCCTGAGCGCCAGTTCGCTGACCCCGCCGATTCACGGCACCGTGACGCTAACCGCCAGTCTCGTCAACAGTCTCGACCAGCCGGTGGCCGGTCAGCCCATCACCTTTTCCACGGACGCCACCGTGATCACCAACGCGGCGGGCAACGCGGCCATCACGCTCCGGGTGGCGGCAGCCTCCCCCTTCACCGTTTCCGCGACCGCACCCGCCGTCGTGCGATCCCTCGTCCTCGATCCGGTCGCAGCGTCCCCCACCCCAGCGCCCCCTCCCGCACCCAAATCGCCATCCCCAACCCCGAACGCTCCGCAACCGGCTCCCGCTCCCTCAACCAATCCCGAGCCCTGGCCGGGTTCCGATTCCGCGCCTCAACCATCGCCGGCTCCGCAGCCCACCCCGCACATCCGGCATCACGGGCCGACCTGGGCGATTCAGTTCCATCACTTGCAGCCGGGCATGCCGGTGAAAGTGCTCAAGCATCCCCGGTGGACAGCGCCTCGGCCTCCCGGGAGCACGTATCTCGCATTTCGGGTCACCGCGGGTTCGCGCTTGCGCTACCCCGAGCCCTATGAAATCGAGGTGTCGGCGCTTCACGGCGACACGCCGCGTCCCTACGGTCTTTGGTACTTCAGTCAACCCGCGTACCGCTGGTATCCGGTTCTGCCCGACTACGATAGCCATGGCACGCTATTCGCGAACCTGCCCTTTTTGACCATGCTGGCCATTACGTCGAAGCCGGATCCGACCGCGCTCACTCTGGTAGCACCGACGGCCGTCTCCCTTTCGCATCACCTGGCGAACCGCCTCTTCCCCAACCGGGTTCACCACGCCGTCGTCGCCCAGCCGACACCCCTGTCCAACCTCCGTTGGGCGGTCCGGCGGGCCCTGGCCGGCGACCGTCCGCTCCTCCTTCTCCCTAACCACCATCCGCTCAACTCGATCTTGGGACCCATCGCCCTGCACGACGCGATCCGTCTGACCTTGGCTGAATCGCATCCCCGGCTAGCCCAGGCCTTGGATCATCGGGGTTTTCATGTCCTGCGCAGCGTGAACCGGCCATCTGCGGGGGGCCCGCCAACCCCTCCGCAAACGGGTCCGAAACTCTGGTTTGACCGGATATGGTGGACGCCGGCGCGTCTAGCCCTCCTGCGGCGCCTGAACCCGCATCTCGGCCCTGATTGCCCCCTGCCTGAACTCGAGACCCAGGCGACCCTCCTGCGCGCACTCGGGCTGCCGGGCTGGAAGCACGCCTTCTGGCTCCACCGCATCGCGCCGGTGATAGGACGACGGGGAATGGTCATGGTGACGGGTTCACGCATCGATGACACGGTCCAACTGGCAAAAACTCTGGCGACGACGTTTCGCACTCCGCTGCTCTTCGTTCCTCAGGACCACGCCAACCGGGCGATGCAGGCATTTCACGTCACGAGCCCCTCGCCCTTTCGGGTCACGGTCGGCATCTCCGCCCGTTCCTCGGTCCCACGTCCCATCGCCCGCTGCTGGCATCGCCGCTGCCGAATCCCCGCGGTCATTAAACGACGGCTTCGGAAATGATCTGGCCAGCGGGGCACGCTGCCATCAGAAACATGGGGCTCTTCCCAAAGACTGCCACGCCAGCCGCAAGAAATCCCCGTGCCCTACGTGTTGGGCGGGTTCGGATGCAATCCGTCTGCGAATCTCGGATCATGGTGCGGCCGATTTTGAAAGGAACCAATGCGTGTCAAGTCTCGCGATGTTTGGCCACACCGATTCTCATGATTGTGCAATGCGTTGGCCGCGTTGCGACCGCTATAACGTGCTTAAGCATATTTACACAGACCCATGCAGAAATCTCCTAGATCTGCACATTCCTGAACACGTCTGGAATTGTTCGCTCTTTCGGAGGCCGCAGTTTTGCTCCTAGCCGTCTCC
>JAJZZH010000067.1 GCA_021797675.1 Bacillota bacterium
CCTTTTAGCATGCATTGGTGTCATTGGTAGCCGCGCAGTCAATGGTAGCATAGGAGAACAGGGAACTCGCGCTGTGCATGGATTCACAAGCCTGTGTGTTAACAATTTTTGATCAGAGAGCAGTATATATCCAGGCGCGTCAACTCCGCGTAACGTGTCCGAACTTCAGCGTGAAAAGCGTTCCGGTCCCGCAGGCCAGCACTCGTCACAGGACGTGCTGGCCTGCGATCAACGGTCGTTGGAGACCGTCACCGGCTTTGGGGTCGATGAGACCCGCCGCGGGGCGTGCAGAGCGCACAGCGTGCCCTGACCGCGCGGGCGCTCGCTACTTGCGGCGCAATCCTCCAGTTGGTGCGGGTGTGATAGAATCCAGTTATGAAAGTCCGTATTGGTGTGGCCGCTTAGGGATTGGGCGTTCGCCCTGAAATGCTTCTCCCCCCGGATTTATCCGTAGGGAGTGGTGCCGATGGGGGATCCAATACCAAGAGCGCCGCGCTTCCCCCAGGGATCCAGCCTGAGGCCTCGGCGCGGTGAGTTTGGGGAAGAGGAGGGGCGATATGCGGACAATGGCCCCGAGCCTTTGGCAGGATTATCTGGCCTGCCGAGCGGCAACCCACCACTATGAGAATTTTAATGTGGTTTCGTTGCTGGTGCCCACCGGCCTGCGTCCCCACTTTTGGGCAATTTACGCATACTGCCGTACGGTCGATGACCTCGGTGACGAATATGCGGGGGATCGGATGGCTGCTCTGTCCGAACTTGAACGGGAGCTGGAAAGGGCATTGATCGGCAAGGCCACCCGACCGTATTTCCGAGCCCTGCAAGACACCATCCAGCGCTTCGAGTTGCCGAGTTCGGCATTCTTCCGGCTCATTGAAGCCAACCGCCGTGATCAACAAACGCAAGGATATCGTACGTTCCACGAAGTGCTAGAGTATTGTTCGTATTCGGCGGAGCCGGTGGGGCATCTGGTCCTTGCCTTGTTCGGATTTCGCGACGCCGAACGCTTGGCCCTGTCCGATGCGACCACGACTGCGCTTCAGTTGACGAATTTCTGGCAGGACGTGGAACGCGATCTGGACCGAGGACGCATCTATCTACCCGCAGAAGACTGCGAACGCTTTGGGGTCGCCCGGGGCATGCTCGCATCGCGCCACGGGAGCCAGGCTGTGCGGGATCTAATGGCCTTTGAGGTCGAACGGACGAGGGCGCTGTTTGCCCAGGGAGCGCGGTTGGAATCGATGGTGCCCGTGCGCCTGCGTTTACAGTTGCGATTATACCGGCTGGGCGGGGAGACCATCCTCGACGCCCTTAGCGCACAGGCCTTTGATCCTTTTCAAGGACGACCAGAGGTAAGCAGGAGGCAAAAACTCGGGATCGTTTGGCGGGCGTTGTGGCAGCGCGCACCGGTTCAGGGTTCAGAGTCACCGGCGATCCGCCGGTGACCCAAAAGGCTTAGGAGGGATTTTGCGTGTTGTATGAATGGCGCACGTATATTGCGATGCCGGGAAAAATGGCGGAACTCCACCAGCGGTTTCGTGAGATCACGGTGAAGTTTTTCCAGCAATATGAAATCGACGTCGTTGGCTTTTGGCAAGAGACCATCGGGGATAATCAACGTTTGCATTATCTCTTGCGCTATCCGGATCTTGGCGAGCGCGATCGACGATGGAACGCGTTTCAGGCCGATCCGAACTGGATTCGGGCCAAACAGGCCACCGAAGCCAATGGCCCATTAACCGAACGCATCGAAAACCGCATTTTGCAGCTTACGGATTACTCACCCGAGGTCTGAGGCCCGGGGGATCACTTTGTGGGAGGGTGGGACTGCCGGCTAAGTCGGTAAAGTCATAGGCGAACGAGTTGGGATGGATGGGGCCCGAGGCAGGGTTGCTGTTCCAGGCCAACGCACTGATCTGCCATCGCCGGTCGCGCTCTTGGAAGAGGACGGTTAACGTAGCAGACCCTTGACTATGGCCTGCCGGCAAAAAGGTTCTTTGCCAGAAAAAGTTCAGGACAACGGCGATATCGTCCCCGTGGCGCGAGATAATGGGCGGCTTGCGGGCGGACCAGCGGCTGTTCTCCTGAACCAAGGGAGGGCCGCCCCGGTTGAGGCTCATGTCCTGCTGCAACAACCACTGGGTAAACTTGGCGGCTTGACTGCCGGGCATCAGCCAACGCCGAAAGGGGCGGTATCGATGCTGGAACGAGGCCGTGGGCGAGGCCTGCGCAACGCGAAGTTCCATGGTCAGAACGCGGCTGGCTACGTGGAGGAACCCGGCTTGGATCCGTTCCCGCCGAACTGCCCATAACCCTCCGACTATCATCCCCAGCACGACCACGCAACCTGCCGCAATGAGCATGACGCGGGGAATTCGTGACGAGGTTCTCGTCATCGGCTCGCTGGATATCATCGGATGCTCCGCGGCGCCACATTCCCGCTCGACCGGGACGGCCGCGAGTCCCTCCCTTGGCTACAGAATCCGTGCACGCCCTCCGACCAACCAAGGCGTCCCACGCCTGCGCGGTGGCCGGTACCTCGAAGACCGCCCTTTACCGCGACGGGATCACGACCGCTTGCTCGTTTTCGCTGATCGGGCTACCAGCAATTGCGCCAGCAAGTCCCCGCCTCTAGACCGGTCCCATCGGGCATCTTGTACCAGGGTATCATGTTTGTCCGACCGCTGCACGGTTTTTCGGGGTTTTGGTGGGGTTTTGGAGAGGAAGGATGGGTTAAGCACCTGGTCGACACGGAGAGTGCGTCGGGTGTGATACGGATGGGTGCGCCCGTTGCCGAAGTCGGGGCCGAGGTATCCGCAATGCCGCAAAATTCAACCAGCCCACAATACCTCTGAGATAAGCTGATATAGCAACAGGTAATATTGAGGCAGAATCAATCGATGCGCGATTCCCCTCTTGGCTAGGCCGCACGCGACGCGGACCAATCACCTAGCTAGCGCAGGTACCAAAAGCGGACGCCCGCCCTGACCGGCGTCTCCAGCCCCGATGCTTAGCATCTGGGCTGGAGTAAAGAAGCACGATGGTGTCATTGTACAATGGTCTACGACGTATGGGTCCGCTCCGTCGAATTCCTGTCGATGACCGAGAGAGATTACCGGTTTCCGGGTGGACCGCAAATCTAGCTTACAAACGAAAGTGAGGTGATTCGCCTGCCACAACGGGCCCGAGGCGGAAAGCTTGGCGGCCGACTCGGCTTCAAGCGGGCCTCGGTGCGCGATAGGTGAGGGCAGGTGGATGGATGACGGAATGTGCAGCATGGTTTCAACGCGGTGAACGCGTGATCGCTGGCGGGGTCAATTCTCCCGCTCGGTCGTTTCGAGCCGTCGGCGGAGGAATTCCTCCCGTGATGACCCGCGGCCAAGGCCCCTATCTTTTTGACGTAGACGGCCGTGCCTACATTGATTACCTGGCCGCATTCGGTCCGCTGGTGTTGGGCCACGCTCATCCCAGGGTGATAGCAGCAATAAAGCAACAGGCAGAGCGTGGCCCTCTCTTGGGGACGCCATGCGACGTCGAAATCCTGCTCGCCGAGGAACTGGTACGATCCATTGCCGGCTTGGAGCAAGTGCGGCTCACGACGACCGGGACCGAAGCGGTCATGTCGGTTATCCGGTTGGCGCGTGCGGCAACCGGGCGTAGCCTGATGGTGAAATTTGAGGGAACGTACCATGGCCACTCGGACCCGGTGCTGGTCAAGGCAGGTTCCGGCGTCGCGACCGGAGGCGGCCAGCTCAGTTCCGGAGTGCCGGCCGGGGTAATCCAAGACGTGGCTACGCTCCCCTACAATAACGTCAAGGCGCTGGACGATTTCTTGCAGGCGCGAGGTGCCGAGGTCGCGCTGGTGCTGACCGAACCTATTGTCGGCAATATGGGGATTGTAGCGCCCTTGCCGGGGTACCTGGAGGCGGTGGCCGAGCTAACCAGAAACGCGGGTGCGCTGTTGGCTTTTGACGAAGTGATCACGGCATATCGCTTCAGCTACGGGGCGGCAGGACCCAGGCTGGGCGTGATCCCGGATCTTTACGCCCTGGGAAAAATCATAGGCGGCGGCGCGGCCCAAGGCGCCTACGGTGGCCGACGCGAGCTGATGCAACTGGTAGCGCCCAATGGCAGGATGTTTCAGGCCGGCACCTTGGCCGGCAACCCGCTGTCGGCGGCTGCTGGACTGGCTACGTTGGAGGTGTTGCGGGAAGATCAGCCGTATGCCGAAATGGACCGATTGGCCGCGGTCTTGGCCGACGAAATTGCCCTGCGCGCCCACCGATGGAAAATTCCTGTGACCATTAACCGAGTAGGTTCAGCGTTTACCGTGTTTTTCGGCGCGACCGCCGTGGTGGATTATGACGGGGCCCAGGCTTCCGATGCCCGCCGCTTTGCCCAATTTCATCGATTGATGCTGGAGGCCGGGATCTATCTGGCTCCGAGTCGCTTTGAGGCTTGGTTCGTATCGGCTCAGCACCGTCCCGATGACATCGCCCAGACGTTGGACGCCGTGGAACGGGCGTTTCAGGTGATGGCCGGAAGGGATTAGCCAAGGTGCGGCTCCTGGAGCCCCGTGCTGTTTTGGTGCCCGTCCGCATATGCTCCGACAAAGTGGCGAGGGAGCGCGGGCGGAATGAAACGCAATTCGATTTGGGAAGGCGCATTCTGGCTCTCCCTGGGATCTTTCGCGTCCAAAATCCTCGGTGCCGCATACCGGATTGTCCTGCCCAGGGTCTTAGGGGATTATGGCGTGGGCCTGTTTCAAATGGCCTATCCGATTTACTTGGTGTTGCTGGCGGTATCTGTCAATGGCATTCCGACCGCGTTGTCCAAACAAACGGCCGAATTATATACGTCCAAAGACGCCACGGGTGCTGAACAATTGGTGGGATGGGCGCTGGTTTGCCTGGGGCTGGCGGGGTCGATGCTGGCATTGGCGCTATGGCTTTCGGCTCCGTGGCTGGCCATCCATGTGTTTTCTGAACCTGCGGCCAGGCAAACGATTCGGGCATTGGCACCAGCGCTGGCCTTGGTCGCCTTGGAGGCGGGGTGTCGGGGAGGATTTCAGGGACGCCGGCAAATGTTTCCCACCGCCCTATCTCAGGTGATTGAGCAGTTTGCGCGCGTCGCGGTGATGTTTTCGCTGGCGTTCTGGCTTTTGCCCCGCGGCGTCGGCCCGGCGGCCGCCGGAGCCACCTTAGGGGCGCCGGCGGGGGCGCTGGGCGGCCTGATTTATCTCGTGATCCATCGCATCCGGGCACGTCCCCTTCCTCGCTTGCGATGGCCGCCGCCGTGGGCTGGGATGCGCCGGCTGGCCGCCGTGGCCGCGCCCATGTCGTTAGCCGGGCTGCTGTTTCCCTTGATGTTGTTGGTAGACTCAATTTTTGTTCCTGAACGGCTGCGGGCGACCGGACTCAGTTTGATCCAGGCTACCCGAGAATTCGGATTATTGAGTGGGGAGGCCATGCCTCTTATCAACCTGACGATGATTGTCGGGGCGGCGCTGGCCATTTCCCTGGTGCCCGCCGTGGCAGAACATGTACGCACTGGCCATCGCGGCGAGGCGGCTAGGCGAGTGGAATCGGCGATTCATTTGGTGTGGCTCTTGGGCCTGCCGATGTCGGCCGGACTGTATCTGCTGGCCCGCCCACTCACCCTGCTGGTTTATGGTACGTCCGGCGCGGCTTCTGCCCTGGCCATTTTGGCCGTGGGCTCGACCATCCTGTCGATGCAGCAGGTGCTGGGCGGCTCTTTACAGGCCTCGGGCCACGGCTGGGCGCCGGTTAAGAACCTGGCTTTGGGCACGATGGTCAAATTCGCCCTGACTTGGTGGCTGACGCCGCGATGGGGAATTCAGGGGGCGGCCTTGGCCACCTTGGTGGCCGGGGCGCTGACCACCTATCTCAACTGGCAGGATTGGAAGCGGGCGATCAACGTACCCACGAATCTTTGGCGGTTCGTCGGCTGGCCGCTCTTGGGTTCGGTGGTGATGGCCATGGCGGTGTTGACTTGGCGGCAACGTACCCATGAGCTCATGTTAATCATCCACACCGGCGTCGGAGTACTCTTGGGGGCCGCGGTCTACGGGCTCGTATTGGGGATGTCAGGAGAACGCGAAGTGATTCGGCACCTCTGGCACAGCCGGTAGGCGCCTCGGGCGGCCCCAATAGTATATTACATGCGGCTTTCGGGGAAAATATAGGAAGTCTTGCCAAGTCCAGGGCAGCGCATTCTAGAAGACGGGTCACGTTGTCGAGGGGTCCATCCAGGCTGACGAATGCTTGAGGACGTCCGAGGGGGTCTGCACACGAAGAAATTCAAGGAAGTTGTCCAATTTAAAGAGGATTTTTGGCGTTGTTGGCGAATAGTGGGAACCTGTAATGGGGTTTACAGCAGCCGTTGCTTAGTGGTGTCACGAGGTCGCTAAGGAGGGATTTTGGTTGAACAAAGCAGAACTGGTTTCTGAAGTGGCGGAGCGAGCGAATATGAGCAAGAAGGATGCAGAACGCGCGGTGACCGCCATGGTGGAGTCCATTGAGAACGCGTTGACTCGGGGAGACCGGGTGTCTCTGGTCGGGTTTGGCACGTTTGAGGTACGAGAGCGGGCGGCGCGCATTGGAAGAAATCCTCGCACCGGGGCTGCCTTGGAGATCTCCGGCAGCAAGGTGCCAGCGTTCAAGGCTGGCAAGGCGCTTAAGGAGTCGGTGGGCAAGTAAATTCTCGACGAGAACCGTGACGGACAAGACGCCAGGCTTGCGGTGTAGCGCGGGCTTGGCGTCTTGTCCATGAGGCGGGTTGCTAAGTCGCCGCATAAGTCGCGAAGCTTCCGTACGGAGCGAAAGGAGGCAGGAAACGGTGCGCATCGATAAGTTCTTGCAAGTTAGCCGTCTGATCAAGCGCCGGGTGGTGGCAAAAGAAGCGGTTGAGGCTGGGAAGGTTTCGGTCAACGGACGGACGGTGAAACCCGGCCATGAGGTCAACGTCGGGGATCGGCTTACCATTCGCTGGGGCGAGCGCGTGGTAACGGTGGAAATTCTGGCTATTCGTGAGCATGTGCCCGCCAAAGACGCCGCAACCCTCTACCGGATGGTCTAGCCTCTGCCCCGACTGCATATCGTGAAACGAAAATGACCAGGGCAGTTCGGGGGGCGGTCACCGATGGAGGAAAGACGGGAGCAGAAATTGACCCTCACGTCGCGTAACGCGCTAACCCTAACCGGGGTGCGCCACGTCGACAGTTTTGACAACCATCACATCATCCTCAATACCGACCTAGGTAGTCTGCTGATTCGCGGGCATGACCTCAAGATTCAGCAATTAGACCTGGACCAAGGGGAATTTGTAGCCAGTGGAGAAATCGACGCTCTCCTCTATCATCAACGGGTAAAATCATCCCGAGCATCGGGATGGAAAAAACTGTGGGGATAAATCGCAATGCCAAACATGGACTTGCCCACGGTCGTCCTTGCCATTTGGGCGCTCACTGGCGTCTTTTTTGGTTTGGTGGCCTCGGTATATGGCGCTGTCCTAAAGGTCTACCGTCTCGGCGTCCTCACCCATGTCATGGACGTGGTATTGAGCCTGATGGCAGGAGCCATCACGTTCTTGGTGCTGGTGGCGACCAATTGGGGGGTGATCCGTTTTTGGGCCATGGTGGCCATTGTCGGCGGCTATGTGTGCTGGAGCGCCCTGGCGGGGGGACCGGTGCACCGGGTATGTTATACGCTGCTCAGATATCAAGCCGGACTGGTGCACAACGGGCTCGGCGGAGCGTCCCGTCTGACAACGTGGGTTGATCGGGGCATCGCCAAGGAAACCCAACGCATTATGCGGGCGATGCCGGATCGTAGCCATTTGACGCGAATTTTCCCGTGGATCAAACGACGGAAAAAATAGTGTGTGGACCGTCAAGATGGCTTATAATGGGGGCGCGCTGTAGTTGTTTTGTAATAAAATTGTACACAGGTTGTACACATCCTGTGGATAACTGGGGAACCGATGCAACTAGAAATCCGGGGTTTGGAGAAGTTATCGTTTCGTGAACGCCAAGTGGTGGCGCTCAAGGAGAGCGGAACCAAGAATGATCTGGTCGCTCGACGCTTGGGACTATCGCCGGCTACCGTCGCCACGCTGTACAACCGGGCCAAGCAAAAGGGGTACCAGGTGGTGCTGGTTATTGAAGGCGATCCCTTGAGCGTTTACACGGAATCGGATGATGAAGGGTCTAACGACGACCTCGACATGTCCTAAGACCTGTGCAGGCGCCCGCCATTGGGGTGTTTTGCAATGTCCCGCGGGAGGGAGGGAGATCGGCAGCCGAACGCGTTTTGCTGCCGCGGTGGTTTATGAAAACAAAGGGTTCAACAGGACATCGACGCTTCCGGTGGCGATGGAAAAAACTGGCCAGTTTCGCAATATTGACCTATTTGGGGATTTCCTTCGGGACCTCATTGGTCCATTACCTGTATTTGCGCCAGTACCAAGCACAACTGGCACGCCAGATACGCGCCGCCAGGACAACCAACGCACAGCTGAAAACCGACCTGAACAATCTAAAGAACCCTGCCTATACCAAGCAAATGCTGCTTGGTAAAGTCGCTACTCCACGGCCTCAGGTGTCGGTCCCCGTTCATCCCGTTCCGGGCACCGAGTAATCGCCGCGAGGCTGGCAATCTGGGATTTTCGTTCGGATCATTGACACCCTACGCAATCCGGTCATATAATTGATCACACGGAATATCTTATGGGAGGCTCCTGAAGAAACGTATGTCAGCCGACACGGTTGAGGTAGGCAAGGTGGTGGAAGGCACCATAACCGGGATTACGCATTTCGGTGCATTTGTGGCGCTTTCCAACGGAAAGACGGGGCTGGTGCATATCTCTGAGGTAGCCGATGCCTATGTGAAAGACATCAAGGATTACCTTCACGAGAGTGACGTGGTCAAGGTCAAGGTGCTGTCCATGGACGATCGCGGCAAGATCGGATTATCTATCCGGCAGGCCCAAGAATCGCGTCCAACCGTGGCCAGGGAATCGAGGCCGCCTCGTGAGGTAACCAGTCGTCGTGACAATGATGGCGGTGGACATCGTCGAGGCGGGAATCAATTTTCTCGCGGTGGGCAGGTTAGTTTTGAGGATAAGCTGCAACGGTTCATGCGGGACAGCGAGGACAGATTGCAGGACTTGAAACGAAGCACCGAATCCAAGCGTGGCGGTCGCGGGGCGAGTCGGTAACGGTTGTTTTGCCGGGATGGCGGAATCGGCAGACGCAGAGGACTTAAAATCCTCCAATAGGTGACTATTGTGCGGGTTCAAGTCCCGCTCCCGGCACCAATAGGCTCAAACCCTTCTCCCGCAAGCAATTGCGGGTTTTCTTTTTGCCCAACATGACCCATCATCCCCACGACCACCCCACGAGCTGAGCATGCGCAAGCTTACTCCACATGCCAGGGTGCACCATTCGAACGGCGGCAGGAGCTATTTGGGGAAATTCGGGGAGACGCCGGGCGGTTCGCCGACGCCATCCCCATGGACCATCCCCACTTACTCCACGCGGCCCAACCGCCGAGCCAAATCCAGGAGCCGGGCCCGATCGTCTGCCGTAAGAGTTCGGAGCAGGGCGACCCATTTGGTTTCCTCGGTTGCGGCGAACTCGTTGTTCGAAGAGGGCGGTTCCACCCGCGCGTCCAAGACGCACCGAATGTCGTCTGCCGTCGGTCCAACCTCCCAATGGAGGCCCCTCACTCCGAACACCCGGCCGATAGCCGCCAGTTCGTTCGCGGTGGGAGCTTCTGTCGCTTGCTCGAAATTTTTGATGCGGATCTTTTCAATTCCGCTTTCTTCTGCTAATTGCTGGTGGCTCCATCCCCGATGAGTCCGATGCGCCCGCAATACTTTCGCGACTTTCGCAAAGGCTCGGGCCGGCTCACCGTCGCGGGCGTTAGGATCGTCCGGCGCCCAATCCGCCCGACCTTGCGCTGCGACGGAGGCGGCAAATACCGCCGCGGCGGCTTCCCGCGCAGATTTCCCGCTATCCAAGGCCTCCAAGGCCTTCGCCCAGCCCTCCTGGAATCGCCGCGCCCAGGCCGCCTGGTGCGTCGTCAGGCGATCGGCTTCCGCATGTTCCATGCGCCACATTTCGAAATCGTAGGGCGTCGCATCAAGGGCCGCAAGGATGGCGGCTAGGCTCTCGGACGAGAGGGTCAGGCGCTGGTTTGTAACTATTTAGGTATACCCCTCAACCTCAACGTCTTCCCCCAAGAAAATAGACCAAAATATGTCGTCAGCCCTTCGTTTTTTTCTGGACCCTGAACAAATTGTGTGGTATATAGTCAGATAAGACGGAACAAGGAAGGGATTGGAAATGGCGACATCCTCGGCGGAACCCCCGGCGGTCGAACCATCCCCAACGGCACTCGAAGGGCTTGACGTAGATCTCGCCCACCTTGACCGGGAGTACATCACGGCG
>JAJZZH010000057.1 GCA_021797675.1 Bacillota bacterium
GGACCGGTCACTCCGACGATTACCGCGGTTCCCTCCGGGCGGACTCGGACCCATACGTTGTGGGCCACGTCATAATACAAGTCTTCCGGAATTGCGCACCCCTGAATCTCTGCCATGCCCGCCTCCCTATCGCGTTGCCGCCGATTGCAGCGATCAGGGCCTCATCGCTAGACCGGCGCCGCGCTGGCCAATTGGCGCATCAGGCGCTGGATGACGGTCAATCCGCCGGATTCCATCTCTCTCAAGCCCGACGCCTCAGGCGAGTGGCCGAAGGCGATCGCCATCAGCTGGGTGTAGTAGACAACCGGCAACCTGGCGCCCTCCCCAACCGCCTTCACCGCCCGAGGTTGCAAGGCGTCGAGACCCCCGGCGCACTTGGGGCACATCAGGGACAGCACTTCAGCGCCCGCGGCCTTGGCTTGACTCAGAATCCGGCCGGTCAAGCGGCCGGCGATCTCCTCGTCGGAAAGGAGGTTCTTGCCGCCGCAACACGTGGTTTCGGCGGGATGCGCGATGACTTGCGCCCCTAGGGTGCGCAACACATCGTGCATAAAGTGCGGATGTTCGGGATGCTCTCCCGCTACCTGAACGGAACTCACCATGGCCTGCGGCCGGTGATACAAGCAGCCATAATAGGGGGCAACCCGCAATCCCGTCAGCGGCCGCACCACGCGGCGTGAGATGGCCTCCAGGCCCACGTGGTTGATGAGATAGTCCAAGGTGTTGCGGACCGACGCGGACTGGGTCATCGGCGGCTCGCCGGCCGCCCGCAGCATGTCGTTGATTTGCTCGCCGATCTGGGCCTGGTGGGTCCAGGCGTAGGCCGCCCGGGAGAGTTCGTGGTAACACACGTTGCACGACACCATGACGTCCACCTGTCCTTGCCGGAGCAGGTGGCCCAGGTTGCGAGCGGGCAAGTAATAACTATTGATGCCGTTGCCCTTGAGTTCACCCGCGCCGCAACAGGCGTAGTCTTCGACCTCGACCAAGCCGAGACCGAGGTCCCGGGCGACCAGGCGGGTGCTGACGTCGTACGCCCGGTCGATGGTTTTTAAAGAACAGCCAGGGAAATACGCGACTTCACGGCTCATGGAATCGTTTCCTCCTCGCGTCTAAGCTTGGGCGGCCACATGGCGGCGATTTTTTCGCCACCGCCGGGGGCGTCCCATCGCCAGCGCCTTGAACGCCCGTCCGTCCCAAAGCATTTTCAGCACCGTCTTTTGCATCTCTGGAGACCAGAGTTCGTGCTGTCGTCCCAGGGACCGGAGAAAGGTGGCTTGTAGCATCGGCAAACTGAGTCGGCCCCGGCGAGCCAGTTGCCGGCGATAGGCGTGGTGGTTGGCATGAAAGGCTGGGTCCATGCGGTTCGGCACCACGGTGGCCAGCCACTGACCGATGGTTTCGATGACTTCGGCCGTGTTCACCCCCTTAGGACAGTGGTGGGTGCACACATAGCAACCGACGCAGCGCCAGACCACGTTGGCCTGCTGTTTCAGCTCCTCCGTCCTGCCCGTGCGCACCCAATAGATGAACTGGCGCGGGTTAAAGTCCGGGATCTCGTGCGCCACCGTACATCCCGCCGTGCACATGCCGCACTGGATGCAACGGTCGATGCTGGTGGCGACGAGGTTTTGGCGCACGGCATCCCAGGCTTGGAGGTCCCGGCTAGCATGCACACGGCTTTTCAGCATGGTGTTCCAGCGGCCCGAGACGTCGATGCCGTCCAGCACGAAGTTTTCATGTTCCAAGATATCCGCGTCGCGCACCAGCGAGCGCTCCACGATTCCGGCGCCCTTAGCCATTGCACGCACCTCCTCGATGGGTCTCAAGTTACCACTGCCCCAGGGTGTCGACCGGCATCCCGGCGGGCAGGGCAGCGGCCGGGATGGGAATCCCCAACAGGTGGGCCATCACTCCCAGCACGCTGGGAATGGCGGAAAAAATGGACTTGGACGCCGTAAAGTACATCTTATAGAGATAATCCGCATAGAGGTAGGCAAAGAAGAGATCCAGCGAAAAGGATCCGAACTTCGCCAGCCCCCGTGCCTTGAGCACGCCTTCCAAGGCTCGGAGCCGCATGGTTAACTCGTGATAGTTTGCGCCAAAGGCGTAAAAGCGGTCCTGGCCGTCCGTACCGGGTTGATTGCTGAATTCCATCAGATAGGGCAAGGCCCCCGTCCCCGTCTTCCAGGCGAACACCCATTTGGTCATTAAGGGATAAAGGCGGGGGGCGTGAAAATGAAGGAATTCCAACGCCAAATCCGCCGCGGTAGCCTCCTCGATCATGGGCAAACTCGCCGTGAATGCCCGGATCCGATCTTCCAACGGCGCGTCTTGATGGTTGACCAAGGCCACGGAATACACCTTGAGCCGGGAAAGATTGCCCTCGCGACCGATCGCTTGCAGGGCACGGCGTCCACTGCGCAAGCGCATCAGCGCTGCCCGCCACTCGCTTTCAGGTATCCAGGGCATTTCTCGCGGATGGGTCAATCCGCGAATGCATTGATGCGTCTCGGCCAAACGGGCCACCAAGTCCCCGGTGGGGATGGCTGTCAGGTTGTCGTCCACCATCTCCCACACGCCGGTCATCCGCTCGTCGGTCAGACGCTGGGTGAAGTCTTCCAGTTCAGTCATGGCGTCGCCTTGACTCCCAAGTGTTCGAGAACCGCCATGGCAGCCACGTCGCCTTCCATCACGGAATCTTCGACGGTTTTCGGACCGCTGGCCGCACCGGCCACGAAGACCCCTGGACGGTTCGTTATGGCTGCGCTCACCATGGGTTTAGCTTGTCGAAGGAAACCGTGCGGTTCGCGCTCCACCCCAAACTTGGCCGCCAAAGCCGCTGTTCCCGCGGCGGGCTCCATACCGGTGGCCAGGACCACGAGATCGAATTCCCATTCGAAAGGCCCCCGGATCAAGGTATCTTCTCCCTTCAGCAGCGGACGGCCATCATGCTGCGTGATTTCCGCCACCCGCCCCTTCACATAGACGATGCCGGCCTCCTCCTGCGCGCGCCAATAGAGTTGGTCCTCCCACAGGCCATACGTACGCACATCCATGTAAAACATGACGATCCGGGCTTGGGGCAATTGTTGGCGGAGTTCGATGCCTTGTTTGGTGGATACGGCACAGCAGACCCGAGAACAATAGGTGTTGCCCACCTGACGGTCGCGCGATCCCACACAATAGATAAAGGCGACCGACTCTGGGATCGCGCCATTGGATACTCTGTGCACCGGACCCGCAGCCATCTGCTCCTCCAACTCGGCACCCGTAATCACGTCGGGGAACAAGCCATACCCATACTTGGCGTCCCGGCGGGGGTCAAAATGGGTGAACCCGGTGGCCAGGATCACCGCTTGCACGTGCTCCTCCGTGGCGGTTTGCCCCATGAGCTCGACCTGAAAACCTCCGTCGGTGCTCTCGACCCGACCCACCTGCGACTCGGTGCAGACGGTGACGCGAGCGTGATCGGTGACGACGGCCGTCATGGCCTTTAACACCTGCGGACCACTGTCAAAGTACGGCATTAACCCTCCGTACCGATGTCGGGCTAGAGCTCCGCCCAGATACGGAGCCTGTTCCACGAGAAGTACATCCAAGCCAAACCGGGCGAGCGATTCGGCTGCCCGCAATCCTGCCGGCCCGGCGCCAATAACCATGACCTTGGCCATCTTTCCGCCTCCCCCAAGCGTATTTGCCGGCAGGCCGGGTTGCGCGTCCTACCGGTCGCGCGACCCTATTCGACCGGCGGCGGATAGAGTTGATCCGGCGCCTTGCCCGCCCTGAGTTCTTCGAGATATCGTTCGTATTCCGCTTTGGGCGTTCGCCAGTCGATGCCGATTTTGTCCAGCAATTTTTCCCAACCCGCGGTGTGCCACTGCAATTGCACCACTTTGTACGGGTCCGCGCCGGCCAGCAGCGCGGCGAACTGCACGTCGGCCATGACCGGCAAATCATAATGATATCCATGCGCTTGCCCGATCCATTGATTCTTGTCCAGCGTCGTGGTGCATCCCGTATCCTGAGTGATGGCCACGTCCGACTGCGCCTCATCAACCATGACCTTGATCTTGCGTTCAATGGAAAACGACCGTGAAAACTCACGTTCGGTTAAGATATGGCGGAATCCAAATCCGCAGCAGTCGTACCACGTCGAGTAATCGCGGACGTCGGCACCTAATTCAAGCAGGATGGCGGTGGTGGGTGCCGGTCGTTCGCCACCATAGATGGTGCGGTCGTAGATCACGTCTTCGGGAATTAGCTTCCAGACGTGGCACGCAGGATGCACCGTGGCCACGATATGCGACACATCGTAGCGGTTCATCGCCGCCACCGGCTTGCGGAGGACGTGCAGCCATTCGCTGTAGTGGACGATTTCCTCGGGGATGACCAGTTCGCGGCCGACCTTGTTGAGGATCCGGCGGACTTCGTCGCGCAATTCCCGATGCTCGACCAAGAGGTTGCGGATTTCTTTATAGTTGCCAAAGGAGGTGCCGCAATGGATTAAGGGATAGTAACCCGTCTCGTAGGCCCGGTGCCAGTTTCTGACGGCCACGGCGGCCAGCGCGACCAAGTTGGAGGTCCCGGATCCGTGGTAATTCCACGCCGTGCAGCTGGTCTGATGGGATTCGTCAAGGTACTCCAACCCCAGACGGTTCATCAGCCACATAATGCTGGTCGGATAGCCCGGGATATTGCCGCATTGTCCGCACGATTTGTGATGCCAGAGTTTGTTGGTGGGGATCCGCTTGGTTCGACCCAGCAGGGTTTCCACCTCGATAGGGCGATTGTCGGCTGTAATGGGGATGATTTTGACCTCACCCCGAGCCTCCAACTCGCGCAGTTCGACTCGCGGATCTGCGGGCGGTTGGCGTTGCAGCGCGCGCTTGTCGACCGTCGTGGTGACAAAATCCCAGCCTGTGGTCTTGAGGGGGGTAGACACGATTACGCTCCTTTCTGCCCTAAAGCCCAGCGTGTTCAGTCGTCGCGTCCGGCTTCCACGAGCTCGCGTACTTCTTCCACCATGTCGGACACCACTTCGAAGAGATTGGGGTCGATTTGTTCAATTAGGCGAAACACGCCCGTTTCCTCGTAAATGGTGTAGAGTTCGTACGACGTCTCGGGGGAAACCCTCCACGCCGAACTGGTTACCTGCAGCGTGTACACGGGAATGGCCTTGCGCTTGAGGGCCAAGTCGGTCGAACTCCAGGGAATCTTGGGACCCCAATCGGGAAAGAAGTCCGGCTGGATCATGTCAGGGGTTAGTTGATTGCCGATCGACAAGACTTTGAGCAACACGCGCCCGTAGGGCTTTAAGAGGCGGTGGACGGCTTCCATGCCACGCCAGACGGCCACCTCGCGCATAATCATCACCAAGCCGCCCGGCGAATTGTGGAGAGGACAGCGCATGGCGCAAGTGTAACATTGGGCGCAGGCCCAGATGTATTCGTCCATCATGGCTTTGACGGCCTCGGCGTCGCCCGCCAAGACGGTTTGCACCACCACCCGCGGCGAGTAATCGAAGAATCGATGCGAAGGACAGGAACCGCTACATACACCACAGTTGAGACAGCCATGAACCACCTCACGGTAGCGAATGTCGCTCTGGATGGCGCGTAACAAGCTGTCGGCGTCCTGCCTGCCAACGGCGTCAGGATCCAATTTTAAATGGGTTTCGCTGGCGTCCACCACCTTCACCTCCCCGGTCCTAGCTGAGATACATCACGCGATCGGCGGCTAGCATTGCCTCGTGCAGGTCCGCCGCCCCGATCCACCGAAGCGGCCAGTCGACGGTCAGCGGATCCACCTGCACCATGGGTAAGCTGAGCCGGCAAGCCAACAATTTAACGTCTTGGGCCACGGCCATATCAATTAAATCCGCCAGGGTTTTGCCATCGTGGCCCAGTGCGGGGATGCTTCGAGCCAGGCCTGGCTCGAAAATGGACAACCCGGTTTGGGTGAACGCAATGGCGGCGTCATGGTCCATCGCCCGGGCCGTGGCGGCAAGAAAAAACACGCTGAAACAGCGTTCAGGACTTTCTCGCCCTCGCATCTGCACGTAAAGAAAGCTTGCCACGGCTCCTCCCGTCAATACCCCACCCGGTTTGGTAACCGTCCATAAAAAAGAAGACAACGATTCGACAGATAATTGCGTATCATCAATGGTTACTATAAAAGTTCGTCTTACCTGAATATAGTGCCATTAGACCCTACTCGGTATGGGCCGTTCGACCCTGTTCGAATTAGTGCTTTTGGCGAAAAATTTGCTCATAATGGTCGGGGGGGGTGAGCATAATGGCCATGGTCTTAAACTGTGACGTCCCGGAAGATCGGTTTTATTGGGTTGACAAGCACGTCTGGGCCCGCACGGTCGGTGAGGCGATCGAGGTGGGAATCACCGATGCTGCCCAAACCCTGGCGGGTAAGGTATTGGTTTGCCGCATCAAACAGGTGGGGCGAACGCTGAAGCGCGGCAGCAGCGGGGCGACCATTGAATCCGGAAAGTGGGTGGGGGGAGTGGCTTCGCCCGTATCCGGCGTCTTGGTGGAGGCTAATCGGAGTGTTGAACAGGATCCAGAAAGGTTGAACCGTGAACCGTATGGCGCGTGGCTGTATCGTATTCAGCCCGACCACTGGGATGAGGATAGGCTGCTCTTGGTAACCGGTGAGGCGGCGTTGGCCGCCTACCGGGAGAAGATTCAGACTGACCAGATTCCTTGCCAGGGCAGAGCGTAGGCCGATCCCGAGGGGTTCCGGGCAGGGACGGCCAAGCAGGAGGAACGAAGAAGGAGGAGCGAAATTGGAACAAGGACTGGACCTGCGCGGGTTAGCCTGCCCCTTGCCGATCTTGCGCACCAAAAAGGCGATCGACCAGCTGGCGGCGGGTGATGTGTTGGTGGTCACGGCCACCGATCCCGGCGCGGTGGCCGACTTCAAGGCGTGGACCGATCGCACCGGCCATATCTTATTGTCTTCCGAGGCTCACGGCGGAGAATTCCACTTTCGCATTCAAAAACGACCTTAAGGACCTCTGGGCGTCAGGCCAGGATCGAGCTCCGGTGCGCCGTCGGCAATCACCAGTCAACATGAAGGAAGGCCGGAGCTTGTTCGAACGAGCAGGCTCACATGGACTAGCCTTCGCCAACCGGGCGGAGTCTCGTGAGCGAGTTGGCACCGTTGGCATCGTCACGTAACCCTGGGATGCGCGTCCTCGTGCAAGGCCCTGTCGCCGGTGGTTAACCGTCCTGTCGGGTAGAGACGGTGCTGCGGGTATACCCAGCGATGGCAACCTTGGCGAAGGACAACGTGCTCCGAAAGGAGCTAGATGCAATGGTGGTCTACGTGACCAATCAACACGGGCAGCCGTTGATGCCTTGTTCATCCAGCAAGGCCCGCCTGCTGTGGAAATCGGGCAAAGCCCAGGTGGTGCCGCACACCCTTTAGGATCCGGTAGCTCTTACATCCCGATGCGATGCCGCCCGAGGTCGGGCACCGCATTGAGCGGGTGCGGAACCAGAGTCGGCAATTGCATCAGGCGACGCTGCTGCAAGGGGACATTCGTAAGGCCAATAAAGCATCGCGATATGTTTTCGGGTTGCCGTTATTCGAGACGGTGCGATACCCCGGGCAGGAATGGTTTGTCTTCGGTGGGCGTGCCAGCGGACATGGTGATCTCCGGTTGCTGGATGGTACGCAAGAGGTGTGCAGAGGCCAGCTACAAGCCATGCACCGTGGTCGCAAGAGCTTCCACGCTGTGGATCCAACGCGTGAAAGGAGGGAGCGATGTTTCCTCCGCGGCCTGAAGGCCAGGGTTTCCACGCCGTGAAAATGGATGAAAGGGAGAGGAAATCAGTGTCTGATCAACCTCAACGAATCTTGTACATCCACACCTCGGGTCCCAATACGCCCGATCGCGTCGCGTCGCCGTTCTTTTTGGCTACGGCGGGCGCGCTGCTGGAACACGAGGTCACGATGCTGTTTACGATGCGGGGCACCGAGCTGATGAAAAAGGGGGTGGCCGAGACGCTGCGGGTCAAGGAAGGAGGCGAGCCGCTTCGCTATTTCATCGACCAGGCGCTAGACGCGGGGGTCCGGTTCCTGGTCTGTGCTCCCAGTCTTGATTTAAACAACATGACGCGGGGAGATCTGATCGACGAGGTGGCGGACGTGGTTGGTGGAACCTTCGTCAACGAGGCGGCTTTGGCGTCGGACTTAGTGATGAGCTTTTGATCCGGTATCCTGGCCTGATCTGCGGGGGTCCTCGGAATTGCCAAGATGAGGAGGTGAAATACAATGCGCTGTGTCCACTTGGGGACGGCCAACGCTGCCCGTTCGATGGCGGCATTTCACGCGGTGGCCGCCGCGGCCAGTTCAGATGACGAAATCACCCTGATCACCGTTCAACCCGAGCAGGCATTCGTCTCTGTCGGCTATCACCAATTGGCCAGCCGGGAGATCCGCCAAGCCTACTGCCAAACCCACAGCATACCGGTTTGCCGGCGGATGGTCGGCGGCGGGGCCGTCCTGTTGGACGCCGGCCAAGTCTTTTGGCATCTCATTCTGCCGGGTGCCCGCGCCGCCGTCCGCGACGTCTACGCCGCCCTGCTGCCTGCTCCGGTGGCGGCTTATCGCCGCCTGGGGATCGCCGCGGAGGTACGTCCACTCAATGACATCACGGTCGGTCCCAAAAAGATTGGTGGAACTGGCGCCGCGACCATCGGGCAAAGTTTGGTGTTCGTGGGCAGTTTGATGTTCGATTTCAACCGGGCTTTGATGGCGAACGTGCTCAACGTTCCGTCCGAGAAGTTCCGCGATAAGATGGTGCAATCGTTACAGGATTATATGACCACTATTCGCGATGAGTTGCCCGTCGTACCGCTCGCGGCAGAGGCAATCCAGATGTTGAGCGAGGAATTTTCTGAGCGGCTGGACAGTCCAAGCCATGCAGGCCGCCTCACGGAGGAAGAAGAACGGCTGTGCCGTCACTTTGAGGAGACCTTATTCGATCCGGAATTTGTGTTTCAGGACGAGGGGTGGTTTGAAGATCGGGTCAAACTTCGCGATGGCGTATATCTCTATGAAGGGGTATGGAAGGCGCCCGACGGGCTCGTGCGCATCATTTGGCAGAATGATCAGGGCGTGGTCCGAGATGTCTGGATGGGTGGAGATTTCACCCTGGAGCCGGCGGAAGCCCTGCGCGTCCTGCGCGATCGTTGGAAGGGCAAGCCGGCGGATGCCGCGATTCTTGGTCGCTGCACGGAAGAGGTGTTTGGCGAGCTGGGCGTCAGCGGGTTGACGGGAGGCGACGTGATGGAGGCGTTTCTCCACCCCCAACGCCTGGCCGAGACTTGAGCGTGCTTTACGAATTGCTCGTAAAGCATTTGATCACCCGGTGCGTGTCGGCCAAGAGGATGGGGTGCGCATTGAGGGCTTGCGCGAGTGGGATTCCGCAAGGAAGGCCAATCAAGCGCAACCGGGAACGGGGTCTTTGTCTTGGTGAAGACGTCCCATGCATCGGCTGGCCAACCCTTCGACCGGGCGTATCGGATGATGTCCTCCAAAGCGCAATTCCGTCCGGTCTGCAGACCTCCTAATAAGGTGCCTGCGGCTTCACCGCGGCACCTATCACGAGGCGATTAAACTTGCCCTCGGAGTGTGCCATCGCACGGTCCGATTCCTGCGTCGGCGCCCACGCACACGAAGTAGTCCATGTTCGGATCCAAGGCGACGAGGTTAAGACAAATCGACATCTTTGGATAGGTCAGGTTACAGGGCACAGTCTCCACCACCCTTACTAAACCAGGGCGCCGGGTAGGATTGCAGGCCCATCTTTCGGACAAGAGGGTCACAAATTTCGCGATGGCCATCTCGGGTGTATTTGATCCACTGCGCGGACGCCTCGGTACCTGCTCCCCCGGGATCCGTCGGTGCTGGGAGGGAACTTCGTCCTGGCAAGGGTAACCCTAGGCTACGACCGCGCGCGTTAGGTCGCGTTCGGATGCGGCCGGCTGGCCTCGCAGGCCCAGAGCAGGCGATCGCAATCCGCGTCCCCAGATGCTGGCGATTTAAGCGGTAGGTGAATTCTTCCAAATAGAGCTGGCGCCGAGCGCGTCCGCGCCCGTGATAGGTCCCATTAATGAACGTTTTCGCGATACTTATCACCCTATTGACGCAATGAAAGACCTCGGGCGCCTCGGGACCACGACGCAAGGTGACCCGATGATCCGCTTGACAGGCTTTCGCTCCGGCCGCATAGATGTCGGTGCCATCGCTCAACCACACCGCGGATAAGTCGACAACGTTCAAGCACCTCCAACCCCTTTCCTTTTTTAAAAATCCTTATTTGCACAGTGTTGAAATTGATGATACGATTTTGGCATCCTACAGCGGAGGTGCCAAGGCACATGTCCAAGAGCAGAAATCACCAATCCAGAA
>JAJZZH010000137.1 GCA_021797675.1 Bacillota bacterium
TTTGGGCAGTGGGAGCCCATGATCGGAGGGGGTCCGGCCGCCAGGGTCTCGAACCCTGGGATGCCTGCGGATCGAGGAATCCCCTGATCGATGGCGCACCGGTTCCAACCTGTGTACGGTAACGTGGAGCATCCTGCCTTTGCCAGAAACCGGGAATTTCCAACCAGGTATGGCACAAAGCCAATTTTTTTAACGTTTCTCCTCCGGTCCTGGATGTAGGATCAACTAGCTTCATTGCCACCGCCAGTTCGTTATAGGTAAGTCCGGCGATCATACGAAGCGGAGCGAGGGTTGCGTGATTACGTGCGAGAGCAGCGATTAAGGTGAGTTCCGAAACCTCAGAAAAATTCTTGGTTTGTTCTGCAAGAATCTTGTATGCCTGTCCGAACGCAAGCTCGTTAAACATTGCATTGCCGCGTGGTATCAGATGAAACGAAGGCTGGGTAGCCTCAAGAAAGCTTTGTGCAAGCAATTGCCGAGCAACATTTTGATCGGCATCACGCTTGCTCAAGTATACTGCCACCGCCCGGCGTCGGGCAGTCAAATCGGAGGTAACGCCTGCACGAAGCAGTATCTCACGCTCGGACTCAGTCAGCACGACAAACTTCTTCGGATCTCTTCTCGAGAGACCTATCGGTTTCAAGTCGTTTGCGAGCCACCGCAACGTATTCTTGGTGAATCTCTAATCCCCCAGCCCTGCGGTCCAGACGCCGGGCCACGACACTTGTCGTGCCGCTACCAGCAAAGGGATCGACTACTACGCCATGCTCAGGACTCAGAGCTTTGATGAAAAACTCGGCGAGCCTCTCGGGCATCGCGGCAGTGTGGGCTACTCCATAATGTTGATTATAAGTCTGAGCCACCTGCACGACATTTCCTGGATCCGCCGCTCCATGAACATAGGTTCGGCTTCGCTCCCGGCCAAATCCGGCCTCAGTATTCTTCCGAGGCGTTGCGCGGAGCTTGCGTCTCTCAATCTCTTCCGGTGCTGTCTTATAGGGCACGCGAATGGCATCCAGATTAAAAATCGGTTGTGGACCTTTGGCGAAATGGTATACATATTCAAACGCGTCTTTGGTCCGAGGGCCAAACCGGCCTGGTACCGCATTGGGCTTGTCCCAAATATAGGTTTCTATCCATCGCCATCCCATATGTTGCAGTGCTAAGACCAGCTCGTACACGTACGGATGGCGTTGCCCGCGCAGAGGCCCTGATTTGGCGACCCGATTTTTAATGTTTAGCGCCAGAGAGCCAGTGGTAGTGGTGGCCGGTAGCATCGCGCGGGCAAATGGAAGAAACCATTCGACGTACCGATCCGGATGAATTCGAGAATATGACCGGGCATCCGCATAGGGGGGCGATGTGAAAAACAAGTCGACACTGTTCTCGGGAAGGCGGGGTAGCCAGAGAGCTGCATCACCCCACGTTACCCCTTCCTCCAACAACTTGTCGAGAGCTTGAGTAGGGCGAGCCGGAGGCTTCGGTGTACTAGGTAGGGTTTTTATAAAAAGATGGTCCGTATTGGCCATTCCGATCCTCCTGTACTGTCTACTGAAATTAGAACCATTGTCGCAAAACTCAACGTGGTTGTCGACTCCTGAACCCAAAAAAGTCCAGTAAGAACCTATCTTCTGGAATCACGGCTGACCATGGCGCGTCGGTCCCTTGGTTCATCTCGAGCCGCCCGGGCCATGCGCCTTCGGGAGCGGAATCGTTCCGACAACGGATGGCGGGGTGAGCCCCAGAGACCGTCGGCCATCCTGCAGAGGCTTGCGGAGTCGATGACCGAGCCGTTCTTCGCTTCGTGCACTAACCGGAGTTCGGCCATCCTGTGCCCACCACCACCGGATGCGGGTCGGGCACCGCCAATCCTTGGGCTCGGAGCTCCAAGGGCGTTAGCATAGAACGCGAAAGACTTTGCGCGATAAAGATTTCGACGTTGGGGGTGAGCGCGGCTGGGTGGTCTCGCAACGCCAACTGCACACAGGCGATGCTGCAACACGGCCCTTGCACCGATAAGTTCCAGATCGCCGTTTGCCCAACGGGGATCGGGGTCTGGCATTGAGCGCAGTCGCGCATAATCGTTCCTTCTTTCTTTCTTTCTTTCTTCTGCGTCTACTACACGAGGCCTTACGATGATGCAGAGGGGGGAGAATCCGGCAAAGCATCCGATGGCTCGGATGGCTCGGAGGCGTCCTCGGATGCGGGAGGACGGGCGGATGGTTGCAGCGCGGCATGGGCGGTGCGCAGAGATGGCAACGCCGCCTCCATCGCGGTGACGCTGGTATCCAGCAACGGTCCTAACGCAGCCCGCGCCGTCTGCACATCCCGCCACACGTGATAGAGTTCACCGAGTTGCGCCTGGGCTTCTTTCCGGACCTGCGTTTGAATGGCCTGCGCTTCCATTTCCGCCTTTTCACGGATGAGGGCACTCTTGGCCTCGGCATCCGCCACCAGCACATTCGCTTCCGTGCGCGCCTGTTCGAGCAGCATATAGACCGAAGGGCTGTCATCGGAATCCACAATGGCGGTAAAGATGGCCGAATCCGGGGCGGCGATTTCTTCCACAACCTTATGCAGGTTTTTGTTGTCATCCCCTAGGCGATCGACCAGATCCTGCAAATCCTGCAACCGCTGTTGTTCTCGTTGCCGCTGGCGTTGAATAATTTTGGATTGTTCCAGAATTTCCAGCACCTTCGGCACCACCACATCGTGATACCAGGTTTGCACGTCCTCGACCGCAACGAGCCCGCGGCGCGGTTCAGGAAATTGAGGAAAACTTGGCACGCTAAGACTCGTTAAATCTGGGACGGGAGGATCTTCGTCAGCGGGATCATGCAAGGAATATTCCTTGAGGTCTGCCGGATCCCAGCCGGGGGTCTGGTCGTGCTCGTTCACAAATCGGTACATCTCGGCTTCCCGCTCTTCGCTCGTCATGGCCTCCCATTGCGAGGGGGTAATCCCTTCGGTTTCGGCACCGGCCTTGATCGGTTCGGCACCGGAACGGGATGCATCCCCGGGCGTGGCGGCCACCGGGGATTCCGACGGTTGCGGTCCTGCATTCGGGGGATCTTTGGGCGTGAATGGATTCCATTGCATCGTGGTCTTTGCCTCCTTTATGGTGTGAACCGGGTGAAATACTGCCTTAAGCGTCGCATTGCCCCGCCGGTTTCTCGCCTGCTAAATACGCCAGATTTTTGGGGTTCCTCGACCGGTGGATGCTCCCGATCGCGGCCAAGCCGTGCCGGGAGCCACCAGCAGGACCGTTTGCGGCGTCTGCCACACGGGGGTCCACCGCGCACTTTCCAAACTCCAGGCCCACTTGCCCATTCGGGTGACGATGGCCAGGTGGAGTCCGGTGTTTTCCACCACACGGACGCGGGAGATTTGCCCTGTGGCGGCACGGGCATAGGCTGCCAAGGTCCGTCCTTGCGTCACCCAAAAATCTTCGCGGCCATCAATCCAGGGGCGAAGGCCCACAAATTCGAGGTAGCCTCCCAGGGCGAGGGAATTGAAGACGGGAGTCCCCGGGCCGTAGCCGTGATCCGCGAGGACGCGGGTAATGCCCACGGGATCTTGGGCGCTGACATGGCGAATGATCGGGCCTTTCGGCCAGACGATGATCACCCCTAGGAGCAAACCGCCTGCTCCGATCGCGGTCACCGCCGCCGAAAACTTGGGAGGCAGCCACGCCATGGAACGCGGGGGCGTCCACGTACTCCATGCCGCGATGCAACCGAGGGGAAGATACGGCAGAAATCGGATGGCATACAGTCCCGCTACCCCGAATCCTAACCAATAGATGCTACGGCGAATCCATACTCGGCTCCATCCGGTGTGCTTCCATCCGTCGGCCAGTGCCCACGCTCCGGTGACCCCATAGGCGACCAAGATGAGCGACAAGGCGAGGTTGTGACGCATCGGACTGGTCCACTCCGGGCTGACCAGGGCGACCCAGGGGTCTCGCATCCCCAGCAAGGGCTGAACCAGATAGCTGGCTCCCCACGGTTGGCTGACTGCAATCAGTCCCAGCATCACCAGCAAGCCCAATCCCCACAGAAGTTGCCGCCGCCACGAAGGCAGTAGCATGCCTTCGATGACCCCCCAGACGACGAGCAAAATCCAACTAGGATGCAATGCAGCCCATGCGACGCCGAGTCCTATCCCGCCTAAAGCCAGCCGCCATGCAGGGGAAGGCGCGCGGACCTGACGGAGTCGCGTGATCAACCAGAGCCCCCATACCGCGCAAGGAATCGCCCACACGATGGGCGTCCAGACCCAGGCTCCCTGGGCCATCAACAGGCTGCTCATCAGCAGGATCACGCGTAGGCTGGGATTCACCTGCCACGATGCCATTAACGCAGCCAGGCCGGCGCAGTATCCCACGACACCGATCACCAGGATGCCGAACCAGGCGGCCTGGCCTCCGCGGGCCGCAAAAGCCAACAGCAGGCTCCAGGCCCATTCGGGATTGACCCAACGCTGCCCGATCCCGTGACTTCCCCACAGATTGATCATCGCAAGGCTGTGATGCGCGAGTTCCCATCGCCCGATCGTAAAGTCCCACCAAGCGTCTCCCTGCACGGCTTCCGTGTGCAGCGCCATGAGGCTCAGTGCGCTGCAAAATGCCACCCAGATCCACAAGCTGCCTCGGGGTGTGACGCTGAGTCGGTCATCCATCAGGTTGTTGCCGCTCCTTTGTTGAGTCGGGACCGCGCGGGAAGCGCCCATCGCGTCGGTCATCCTCCATCATGGGGCCTATCGCGCATCATGATGGGGTCGCAGGAGACCGTGGGGATTCGTCATCAGGCGGATAATCATATAGGAATGGCGCATCATCATCAGAATGATGAAGAGAAACACGCCGACCAGGCTCGTGAACGTGATCCAGCGGGATAGCCAAATGTCGGCATCCGACACGGCCAATCCGTCGCTACCGTGGACGAGATATCCGACCCACACGCTCCATCCAAACGCGGCCATCGCGAGCAATCCGTACCATATCATGATGGTGAAAAGACTGAGGTGCGCGGGATGAGAGGCCATGTGTTCCACATCCTTCTCGAAACGGAAGGCGACGAGAACCAGAGAGGCAAACACGGGGGCGTGCTCCTTTCACAAAAGCCCTGGAGCATTGGGTTGATCGATGCGCTGAGGCGGGAATGACAAGGCGACCACCATGGGGGATGCCGCGATAACTCGGTGCGACGAAAGGGCTCCCACGATGCGTTCGAACCCCCGAAGGGATCGGCGGATCACCGAAACGATCCATCGATCACGCGCGCGGCCGACACGGGGAATAGCACGATGAACCCGTGCCACAGAAGGACACCCACCACGCTCCCGAACCACAGAAGGCATCCGCTGGTTACCAACACGATCCATCGCCCTACCCGAATGGATCGCCGAGAGGCGGGAACGTCCGGTTTCCGCATCTCAAGCCAATACAGAACGGGAATCCCGAGAGATATCCCGTTCACTATCACGGCCATCATCCAAAAAGGCATGAGGGTTATCTCCTTGGCGCGGCCTGGCTGGCAGAATCGTGTTGCTTCTTGGTCTTAGAAAGGTGGGCGCGCCATCGTTGGGCCAGTCGGCCTGATTTGGGGGTGGCCGCAGAGTCCGGCAACGGCCCGACCAAGGCGGTCAGCGCGGCTTGCCAGCGCTCGGGATGGGATTCGGCTAGCGGGTGGTGACGCTGCAAGGCGGTTTCCCAGGCGGCGGCGTCATCCGGCCATTCGCCGATACACGGCCAGCTCGCCAGTTGGACGCGTTGCAAGTCTTTGGTGGAGAACCCTCCCCGTCCCGCTCGCAGCAAGGCCCACGTCATCTTACTGGAAGGCACTCCCCAGCGGCTTAAGGCATCCAGCATCACCAGGGTATGGCGAACGACGGGATATTGGGGCGTCACGATGACGACCACGTGATCGGCAAACCGGCAGGCGTCTCGGACATAGCGAGGATCTGGCAGCGTGGCGGTGTCGATCCAGGTGATTTGGCCGAGGGCATAGGTCGCGGCAATCATTTCGTCGAGCAAACGAGGCACGTAAGGGACCGGAGTCGGATAGTGCGGACTCACCCCGGGCACCCAATGCACGCCTGGACGCACGGCATAGGCATCGTGCACATATTGCCGAATCAGACCGCGTTGCCCTTCCGTCCAGCCCGCCGGCCAGGTGACGGCCGCGAGATTTTGCGGATCATGGTCGGCCAGAGCACCCAGCAGCGTTTGCCACTGGTGGGCCGGCGGTTCCATCAAGCTCGGATCTTGAAAGTAGGCGATCAGACCGGGTTGCCAGGGATCGGCATCCAGCAGGACGCTATGCCACGCGGCCCCGGCGACGGCCATATTCGCCACCCATCCCGACTTGCCCACGCCGCCGCTTCCTGCCACGACCGCAATGGTGGCGTGGGTGCGGGGAGGCGGCGCAACGGCCTTGGGTTCTCGCGCTCTGAGGGGACCCGGACGCACTTCCGCTTTGCCAGGTGCCGTGGGATGGGTCACGGGGGGGAGATCCGGAGGCGTGCTCGGCAAAATGTGGCGGATATGGTCCCACGCATACGCTTCCGTCAGTAAGGAGACGAGGATTTCGGGGGACGGTTGATCCCAAAACAGGTTGTAGATTTGGTAGCTGGCTAAGCTAGCGGCCAGCGTTTGGGCACTCGGCGTCATCCCCCGCACGAGGACCGTGATGTGGCAGGCCGGCCATCGCAACTTGATGTTGACCAGCGCTTGGGCCAACGTCACCGTCCCACTCAACCGGTCGGTGACGAGGACGACGTCCCAGGGAGACTCCGCGTGGTCCGCGGCAGTCAGCAAGGCATCGGTCGAAAGCGGTTCGGGACCCACGACGGTCCAGGTGGGTAAATGCTGCGGAAAGAACTGGGTAAGCAGGGTCTGCCGCATCATTTCGATGCCGGGACCCAAGGCGATGAGACACCGACAGGGTTCCTGGGGATCGCGTACGACCGGCATGATCACGTTCCTTTCAGAAAGAGGATGGGGATCAGGACGAGGGCGTGGCTTTCGGCATGATCGGTCGATGGCCCCCCAACGGATCGGGCTTGCGTTCCTGGGCCACATCCGGATCGGAGGACACGAGCGGCAAGACGGGATCCGGAATGCGAATCCGTAGCGGGACGTGGTAGAGATTGCTGATGAGAATGCCTCGCCGTCCGACGGCGGGATCTTGATTCCGACTGATGTCGGCGTCTTTGAGCCACTGCACCTCATGCGGACTCAGGTGAAACGTGCGAGCGGTCGCGGCGAGCTCCGATGCATCGCTTTGATGGAGCAAGAGTTGGAAGTAGGAGTTGGCAATGCACGTTTGGGCCGATTCGGCCCCAGGGACTTGCAGTTGGTCGTCGCCGACCAGATCTCGAATGCCCTGGGTGATCAGGGCGACGCGGGCGTTGGATTTCGCCGCCATGCGATACAACCGGGCCGCCCAGGCGGCCGTGTCGGCGTTGCGAAAGAGCACGTGGGCTTCGTCGAGGATGACAAACTTTTGGCGGTCGTTGGTCAACATGCGTTGGGCCAACACTTCGCCGACCACGAAGTGCACGAGGCTTTTGAGGTCTTCTCGATTGGACGTCATGGATTCGATGTTGATGGTGATCAGACGTTGATCCAAGTCCTCGGTGGTCTGCCCATTGAAGACATTCAACGTTCCGCTGACAAACGGATCCATCGCGAGCGCAATGTCGCGACCCATGGGATCGCCTTCCGCCGCGAAGGCGTGCTGCAAATCTTCCAGGATCGGCATGCGCTTGTATTGGTACTTGTTGATGGAGAGCTGTTCGGGATCAAGAATGGACCGGGGATCGTTGGTCATGCCAAACTGCGCGTATAATCGTCGGCAGACCTGTTCCACGTAAGCGCGTTCCACCGGATTGGCCCATTGTCCCTTGGTCGCGGGGTGGATCATCAGCGCCACTAAGGGAGCGAGAAAGTCAATCTTGCGATCGACTAATTGCTGATCCTCCACGTCGAGATCCGCATAAAACTCCGGGTAGCGGATTTCCAGCGGATTGATTCGGTGCGTGGTGCCAGGCCGCAACCGAATATACGTCCCAAACGTTTCTGAAAAACGCTGGTAATCGACCGGACGCGAAGGATCGAGAATCAACACTTCCGTGTCGGGCCGGAGCAAATGCTGGAGCGCCAGATATTTCATGGCGGCGCTTTTCCCGGATCGGGTTTTGGCGGAGACGATCATGTGCGCAGCGGGGTAGCGTTGCCGATCATACCAATTGACCATAATGGGAGCTTGGGTGCCGGGATGAATGCCTAACAGAACCCCTTCGGGTTCAATAATGTCGCCGCCGTAAAAGGGAAACATGAGCGCGACCGTCTCGGCATCCACCTCGCGGGGAATGCTGTACGCCGGATGGCCGACCGGCGTGGTGGACCAAAAGGCTTCGGCTTGGTTAAACGCCGCATTGCGAAACGCCCACATGGTCGACCGCGTTTCTTCCAAAAAGGCTTTTTGGGCCGCACGCGCGCGCTCCCACGCCTGCGCGTCCGATCCTTCCGTTAAGAGCGTGACCAAAAAAGACACGGTGAACATTTGCGTTTCTTGCCGTGCGATGCGACCGCGCAAGTCGTGCGCAAATTGCAGGGACGGTTCCGTCCGGGCATCGCCCGCTTGGTTGGCGGAGACGTTGCCTCGGTGCTGAGCTTGCAGACTTTCGATGCGCTTGCCTAGTTGACTGAGCATCCATTCCGACGAAATTGGGCTAATCCACCAGCTCATGCGCCGTGATTGCGACTTTCGGAAGAAGGCTCGCCCCATAAACCCGGTATATGCCTGTGCCGGAAGATTGAGCATGACCAACGTTTGGGCAATCCGGTCGCCGAAATCGACCCGGTAGGGCTCGGGAATCCAGGCGATGGGGCGGATGGCATCCACGAGCGTGACCGGCGCGGCGAGTCCATCCGCTCCCGGTGCTTGCAGCGGTTGGTTGAGATCCCACACGTCGGGGTTGGTGGGGACGGACGGGGAAGCGGGATGGGCGGGGGCAGTATTCGGGCGGCGGCGCATATCATCAGTCCTTTCGAGCAGGATTCGATGGAGGGGCAGTTCGATGAGTTGCAAGAGATCCCAGACATAGTGGTCCAGCGGCACACTCCAGGGAACCTGACTGATTCGGGTCCACATGGTGGCCATCGTATCCTCGGGCAGGCAAAGCGTTTCTTCGCTCCGAATGGTTCCCAGCGCGGGGGGACACACGGTCCGTCCCGAACACGATTCCACGCGGTGGAATGCTGGTGGGTATTGTTCCCTTCGCGGGTTGGATGGTTTTATGCCTTGCGTGGAGCGTGGAGCATGATGCACAGGGGGTCGTCCGAGAAAAAAACCGGATTTTTGCAATATGTGGTTGGAAAAGCACTCGTTTCTGGTATACACGCCTTTTTCGCTCAACGGAACCCGGGGTGGGAATCGACTCGGCGGGCGCGGGATGCCCGAAAGACCCTCCGAAGGCCCCAACCGGGTCGCCCGGCTGACGCTTGCGCACGTGGGAATAAGAGCCGACGCCCTGGGGCCGTTTCTTCTCCGAGTTTGGGCGAACGACCGAGCAGATTAGCAAACCGGTCGATCCCTGAATCCATCGGTGCTGAAAACCTATCACCGCACCCATGGCCAGCCGAACGCGAGCAATTGAATCACGCCGAATCCCACAAGAAAGTCGAAGCTCCCGTCGAACATGGATTTGGGAAGATCGGTCGGATCGCCTGCGACCATGCTGAGGAAAAAGAGACAGGTGACCCAGAACCCCATTACAAGGGGCTTCCACGATGCGGGAACGCTTTGCAACGCGAATCCCCAAAGCATTCCGGTCATCAAAGCGATTCGGGCCATGCGGTGGGAGTATATCCAGCGAGGGGAAATCTCCGCCCGTTTCTGGCCAAGATCACCCGCTTTGGCGACTCCCGCAAGGATAAATCCGCCGAAGACCCCCAGCAACCCCAAATAGCGCACGGCATGATGGTGAATCACCAAGGCCGTGATGTGAACCGCAATCACCCCGATGACCACGCTGAAGATTCCCGCGATGACGGGTTCTCCGTAGATCGCGACACGAAACGTCGTCTCCTTCTCATCTTGTTCCGTATGGGTGAGAACGCGCTCGCGTTTCACCATGCTCTCACCTTCTTGATGGGCAACCACTCGAACTCCGAGGCGTTCGCATGGAGTCGGTATGGGGGGGTCTAGTAGGCTTTTTACGATGAGTATGAAACATGGACGCCTGCTAAAAGACATCGTGAAGTAAACCATCCCGTGATAGTTCGGCACGGGTACCGCCTATCTGTCCTTTCGAGAATCGCT
>JAJZZH010000075.1 GCA_021797675.1 Bacillota bacterium
CTTCAGTATGGCATCCATCGATATTTCCCCATCAATTTATCCCCGGGATTAGACCTAATAGTCTGACTACGCTATGGTATTCGTAATTGTTTCGTCTGACAACGGACTTACGTCGTCGTGTACTAGTTAGTGCATTTTGGTTATGCTAATCTACATCCCTAGATAAGTCAGGTTACAGGACACAGCCTCCACCACCCGCTAAACGAAAACGCCGGGTAGGATTGCAGGCCTAGCTCTCAGACAAGAAAGTGGCAGCAATTTCGCTGGCGTTTTCGTGGAAATGTGTCACCTAGTGACACGACGGCGCTCGCCTGACGGTCACGATGGCTCTCCGGTAAACTGGTAGTTATTCCCGCAACCCATTGTCATCAACAACGAGGTATTAATGCATCTCCGCACGGTGAAGAAGACCAGTCGAGAGGTCAGTCTGTTTGAACCCATCGGTACCGACCGCGAAGGCAATGAAATCTCGCTGGTTGACGTGCTTGGAACGGATAGCGAAATCGTTACCGAAAACGTCGAATCGACCGTGATCATGGCCCGAGTGAAAGACCTTGTGCAGTCGCTTTCACCGAAAGAGCGTACCGTGATGAATTTGCGCTTTGGACTAACCGGGAGGGAACGCATGACCCAGCATGACATTGCGAAGCAACTAGGAATTTCGCGCAGCTATGTTTCCCGACTCGAAAAACGCGCGATCGAGAAAATCCTGTACGAGCTCCACTTCCTGGATCGCCCGGAATAGGCGCAGAGCGAGAAGAAGCTCTCGCGACCTGGCGGACACGACGGACCGCTGTGAGCGAATCCGAACCCCCAACTGAAAACCGTTTTCCCGCCTTACATGGAGCAGGATTTTTCCAGGCGACGGGGAATGAATGACCGAGAGTCGGCCCTATGTCGACGGACATGGGATCTCTGTCAATCTCGTCTGGAGGTGTTAAAATGGAGAAACCGACGGTGCGCATCGCGCTCATCGGCCATCGGTTCATGGGGAAACTGCACTCGCATGCCTACAACATGGTGCAACAGTTGATGGACCTGCCATGCCGCATTGAGCTGGCCGTTCTCTGCGGGCGGGACCCGGTTGCCCTCAAATCTGCACAGAACGCGTGGGGATGGCGCGAAGCGTCCACTGACTGGCGAGCCGTGGTAGCTCGGAACGACATTGATGCGGTAGACATAGCTGTGCCCGGCAACGCCCACGCGGAGATTGCGTTGGCAGCCTTGGCTCACGGCAAGCATGTCCTGTGTGAAAAACCGCTGGCCAATACGCTCGGTGACGCGCAGGCCATGGCCGATGCCGCTGAAGCTTCTGGCAAGGTGGATATGGTGGGATTCAACTATCGCCGGGCACCCGCCGTTGTCTTGGCCCGGCACTTGATTGAAGAAGGGCTGCTGGGCAAGCTGTTTCAAGTGCGCGGCACATATCTCCAAGATTGGGCCGTCGATCCGCAAGTTCCTTTAACCTGGCGCTTTGACCGGGCGATCGCTGGAAGCGGATCTCTGGGTGACCTCTTAACCCATGTGCTCGACATGACGCGCTACCTGGTGGGGGAATTTGAACAGGTGACCGCTGTTTCACACACGTTTGTCTCCCAGCGCCCCTTGCCTGCGAATTTTTCGGGCGCGGGCTTGGGACATGCAGGCCAAGCGGCCGCCGATGCGTTTGGTTCGGTGGATGTGGACGATGTCACCGCCGTGTTGGCAAAGCTACAGGGCGGGGTGGTGGGTGTTTTCGAGGCCACCCGATTTGCCACCGGGTTCAAGAACGCCCTATGCTTAGAAGTGCATGGCGACCGGGGAGCCATCCGTTTTGATCTAGAGCGCATGAACGAATTGGATTATTATGCGGTGGAGACAGCGACACCAACCCGGCAAGGGTTCCGCCGCATTCTGGCGACCCATCCCGACCATCCCTATATGCAGTACTGGTGGCCGGAGGGCCACATTGTGGGCTATGATGTCACGTTCGCCCATGAAATCTATGACTGGCTAAGCGCGATCGTCCGTTCAGAGCGCGTTGCGCCGGACTTTATGGACGGTTTACGCTGTCAGGCTGTGGTTGACGCGATTGCCACCTCAGCGCGTGACGGAGTGACCGTCCGCCTCTAGCAGGCCCCTATCAACGGAGATTCCGAAAAGGAGGATGGTTATGAAAGTCGGAGTGTTTCTTGCCTTGTTTGCCAACCAGCCGCTGACCACGGCGCTGGAATACGTGGCCTCGGTGGGGGTGCAGGCCGTAGAAATTGGCACTGGTGGGTACCCCGGAGATCATTTGGACCGGAGGGCCTTGCTCAAGGATCCCAGTCGCCAAAAGACTCTCCGGCGGCAACTGGCGGATTTAAATCTCGAGCTGGCTGCCTTCAGCTGCCACGGCAATCCGCTGCATCCTAACCAGGCGATGCGCGAAGAATTCGAAATAGCGTTTCAGGAAACCCTCGACCTGGCCAATGCTATGGAGGTCCCGACGGTCATCACCTTTTCCGGCTGCCCGGGCGATTCCGACCAGGCGCGCTATCCGAATTGGGTCACGTGTCCGTGGCCGGAGGATTTCTTAAAGGTACTCGAATGGCAATGGCAAGAGAAGGTTTTGCCCTATTGGAGCCAAACCGCCGACCGCGCACAAAGCAAAGGTCTGCGAGTGGCGCTGGAAATGCACCCAGGGTTCGTGGTGTACAATCCAGAGACCTTGAAGCGCTTGCGGTCCGCGGTGGGGCCGGCCATAGGCGCCAATCTCGACCCCAGCCACTTTTTCTGGCAAGGCATCGACCCTGTGGCAGCGATTCGCGACTTGGGTGAAAGTATCTATCATTTCCACGCCAAGGACACCCAAATCAACCCCTACACCACGGGCGTCAACGGCGTTCTGGACACCAAACACTACAGCGATGAGCGGGCGCGGAGTTGGATCTTCCGCACGGTCGGCTACGGGCATGGGGCTGCGGTCTGGCGGGACATCATATCCGGTTTGCGGATTGAAGGATATGACGGGGTGCTCAGTGTCGAACACGAGGACAGCCTAATGTCCGCCGGTGAGGGTTTCCAAAAGGCCGTCCACTTGCTGAACGAACTCGTGGTCAAAGAGCCCAAGACCACCATGTGGTGGGCATAACCGCATCGGCAGATGGAACGTCAGTTCGGGGTCCCCGATCGCCAGCCGCCGGGCGCGGCGTAGCATTCCCTGTTCGCCCTCCTTATGCGGAGGGCGAACAGGATTTTGGAGGGTAAGCGTGGAACTTGGCGATCGCCGATCCGCCCAAATTCGCCTCTTATGGGCGATTGGCGTGTTTTGGGCCGGACTTTATTTGTACATCCCCATTCTAGCCCCGTACGTTTCTCATCAGGGGGGGGCGAACGGGATGGTAGGGTTGGTAGTGGCTGCTTACGGTGTGCCTCAACTGACGACCCGGATCGTACTGGGACGATGGGCCGACCGACTGGGTCGACGGCGTATCTTCCTGATGTTGGGGATGACGACGGTTATCGTCAGTTCGCTGGGTATGGTGCTGTGGCCGTTTCCATGGGCCTTTGTGAGTTTTCGTCTCGTGGCTGGACTCGCTGCGAGCACATGGGCCATGTTTTCCATGCTGTATGTCAGCTACCAGCCGGTGAGCCGTGACGTCCGGTCTATGGGATGGATTTCTTTTGCCAATAACGCAGGCCAAGTGGTGGCTACCGTGGTTGGGGGATATTTAGCCGGACGGTGGGGGTGGCCGGCGCCGTTTTACGGCTCAGCGGCACTCGGCGTTATCGGCCTCCTATTGGTGGCGAAGCTGCCAGAAAGCCGGTCGTCTGCACGAACGGGGGAGGGGCCACCGCTTCGGCGGCTGTTGGCCCACGGGCCGCTGAAGCTCGCGGCCGGGTTAGGCATCTTCGTGCAAATGGCGACATTTCTTACCACCTTCGGATATGTTCCGCTCTGGGCGGTTCACCATGGCGTCCCCCGGGGCCAGCTTGGACTGCTGATGATGGTCGGGATCCTGCCCACCACACTGTTCAGCGTGATTACAGGCAACTGGTTCTCTAAGCGATGGTCACTTCGCACGCTATCCTGGCTGGGATTCGCGACCATGGGGATCTGCACCTTGCTCACCCCGGTATCGCGGGATACCGTGTGGCTCTTCACCATGCAAGCCGGTCTAGGCGCCGGACGCGGCATCGTCAGCCCGTCGCTAATGGCGATGGCCATCCAGGGCGTGCCCGATCCCTGGCGAACCACCGCACTCGCCGTGTATCAGGCCACCTACGCCGCCGGAATGATCGGGGGACCTCTGTTGGGCGCCTTCACGGTTGGCCTATTGGGTTTGCAATCCGTATTTTGGTTGGCGGGGCTTGCCGCGTTGTTGGGCGTTGGGCTGAGTTTCACGGTACCCACTGACAAGCCACCGACGCTCTCCGCGCAAACGGCATCCAGCCGCTAGACGCCGCCAACAGGAGTTCGCGCTCGCTATCAGCCAATGAAACTTCGCCCTAAATCCCATGGTAGGCTCGTGGTACATATCCTTGACGAACCATGCCCGACGGGAGCCAGCTCCTGAGGTGGTGACGAAATCGGCTTGACCACCCGAGGGCAAACGCAAGATCGCAGCGGTCGCCTAACGATGAAACCTTCTCTGGCCGAATCCGAATGCTTATGGAGTGAGCAGGCGACCTGGCCCCCGGGGCATCCGATTTCGACAAGCCAACGGCCCAATTGGTCTCCCACCGATTAACCCGTGTCCCCGCCCTGAACGGAAGAGGACTCCAACCCGTCGGCGGCTGGTTCCACTCTTTGCCGGCCGGGCCAAAAGGCGGATCGGCCGATGGCCACAATGCTCCCCGGCACCAATAGCGAGCGCACAATCCAGGTGTCGAGCATAATCGCGGATGTCAGCCCGATGGCCAATGTCTTCATGACTTCAAGCGGACTCAACAACAGGGCAATAAATACGACCACCATAATCATCCCCGCACCCGTAATCATCCCTCCGGTCATGCTGAGCGCGTTGGCTGCCGCATCTTTCATCACCGCTCCACGCTGCCACAATTCCTGTACCCGGTGCAACAATATAACCTCATAATCCATAGATAGGCCAAATAACAATACAAAGATCAGCGGGACAATCGAAGCGTTTAATGGTTCTGCCTCCAGCCCCAGGCCTCCCCGCTGAACCGTCACCACCAAAATGCCAGCCGTCGCCAGCGCCACCAAGGCGTCAAATCCCACGCCTAAAGCAGCCTGCCAAAGGGAGCCGGTAGCGAAAAACAAGACCCCCAGCGCCACCAACGCCACCGCCGCCAGAATCCAGGGCAGGCGGGCCAGCGTTAACTGGTTGAATCCGTTGAGAAGGGCCGTGATGCCTCCCACGCCGACGCGCTGCCCAGGTAACCATCTCGAAAGTTGCGTTTGGATATGTTTCACCAAGGCTACTGTGCGGGTGTTGTCCGGGCCATAGCGTGAGGTGACGAAGAGCGTCACGAAATGACGATTATACTTCAGATTGGTATAGGTAGCCAAAACTTTGCTCACGACGGGTTGGTGCAACGTGCCGGCCGCAGCGGCGGCCAAGACCGCTGGCGACAACCGCAGATTGGTGGGAGAGGCAACCGACAAGACGCGGGGGTCGTTCGCCAACCTGCTCGCAATTCGACTGACTTCGGCCCAACTGGCGGCATCAGTCAGCGGCCGGCGCAGATGCATGACGACGAGCAGGGGAGCAATCGTCCCGGGTCCCCAGGCGCGCTGTTGAGCTTGGACAGATTGGCGCAAGGGATCATTGCGGGGAAGCATCATGGAGATGTTGGCAGGATTATGGATAACCATTTGTCGTCCGAAGACTGCCGGCATCCCTAAGGCCACTACGGCCAGCGCAATGGCCGCGACGGGATAGCGACGAAGCCACCCGGCGACGGCAGGCCAAAAGCGGTGAAATCTGTCGGCGAGACCCACTCGGCCCCAGTTGATCCGATCTCCCAACATTTCCAGCAAAACCGGAAGCAGGGTGTGGGTCACAAGCAATACCGAGATGACGGCCACTGCGCCGCCGACGGCGACGCCGCGCCAATAGGGGTTACCGCCGAGAAAGAGGGTCAAAATGGCCAAAGCGACGGCGATCCCGGAAAACACGACCGACCGACCGGCGCGCTGCATGGCCTCAACTACCGCGTCGACCGGCGCTTTCCCCATCGCCAACGCCTGCCGAAAACGGGCGCTGATAAATAGCGCATAATCAACGCCCACACCCAAGGCCAGAAAACTTACAATGTCGGTCAGGTAGGTTGACAGGGTAATCGCGTTTTCGATTTGATCCAGCGCGCCTAGGGCCACGATGCCCCCAATGCCGGCCACCACCAGGGGCAGTATAGCCGCCGCCACCGACCCGAAGACGAGCAGCAAGAGCACGATCAAAAACGGCAACGCTACCGGCAAACTGGCAGCCAAGGTGGCTCGCGAGTCCATGATGACCTTGTGGGCAACCGAAACTGGAGACACCCAGGTGAGGTGGGCGCCGTGGTCTTTGGCTATGGCGGCCAATGCTATCAATCGCGACCGGGTCGCCGAGCGCGCGGGAACCACCGTGGTGGCGGCGGTCCCGGTGCGGTATAGCCAGGTCTTGGGGATATCATAGCGGTGAGCCCAAACGGCGATCCGACGGTACGGGATCTGCTGAATCAGCAAGGGCTCCACCACAACCCGGGTTGGCAAGTGGCCCACCTGATGATCGGCCCAGACCGCAGCGCTGCGGGGATTGTCAAATCCGGTGGCAGTGAGATGATGAGTGACATTTCGAGCCCAGAAGCCCGCAACGATTATGACGAACAGCCAGACCACGAGCATCCATCGGCGATGGTGAATCATTCTCTCGGCCCACGACACGGGCATCATCCTTCGCAATCGGGATAAACTTTCGGTGCTTCCCACAGGCCCTAGTGACCAATCAATACTGCGGTTTTGGACTGGGGCAAGCTTGGTTAGTGGGACCGTTCAACACAACAGGGTCCGACCGCGGGTTTTCCACGGAGTATCCCACCCGCACCACGGTTCCACAGTGTTCGCAGGTTGCGTGCGCCGCCACCGCAGAGTCGATGCTGGCGGTCATCCGATGACCCTGTGCGTGCATCGCTTCGGTAACGTGCCCAATGGCGGTTCGCAGGGGTTGGCTTAACTCGAAGGTTTCTTCGTTCATCAAGATTAGCGGCAATACCTCACAGCGAACGCCGCAAGGGAAATCGCCTACACTCCTTTCCCTGACTTTGCTTTCCCTGACGGCCCAGCCGACCAAACGGGAATAGAATCCTTATTGACAATACCCGATATACGAAAAGCAGGTCAAGTGAGGAGATCTGAGATGATCGGTCACATCTGCCGCGAAGCCAAATGGCGGCGACTATAGAGCATTGCAGGTTAGGAGGTCCAGCTCCTCGGGCACGTGAAGCACTACGGCCGGGTTGACGTGCAACAGAAGCAGGAGCAATAATAAGAGTAAGAAGATGAGGTGACACGGGATGCAATTCGTTTTGCGCGGACAATCGTTTGACCTCACGGTCGATAGCGTGTCGCAAGCGATGGTGGGGATCACGCCCCAACCCTTTGCCCTCTATGCGGTCAAAATTGGGGAACTTTGGTACCCACCCAAGCAAGTTCTGTCGGTGACCACGGGTCTTCCAGTGGCAGCGTTTACGACGCAGGACGCGTACCGGATAATGCATCGGCTCGGATTTTCCATTGTTCTTGCCGAGACATTGGCTGCATCAACCAAGCGACAGGAATAAACTGCTATCGCGTTCAGGCCAGGAGGCACTGCAGAAGTGATGCGACGCGTATGGGAGCCGCTCTTCATGGGGCGGCAGTTGGTGCTATGGTTGGTCCTCGGATCGTTTACCGGAGGACTGGTGGGCATCGTGGTCACGTATTTTTTGAAAATACTGTTTTGGTCCATTCACGTTACGGCTCTGTGGCCGCTTTGGGCTCTGGCGTTGGCCCTGCCCGTAGGTGGATTACTCACGGGCCTCTTAATCCATTACGGCGCTCCGGATGCCGCGGGCCATGGGACGGAAGCGGTGATTCGGGCTGTCCACCAAAAAGCTGGACAGATTAATTGGAAGGTCGCGCCGATTAAGGCCCTGGCGACCATGACGACGATTGCCGCCGGGGGATCTGCCGGGAAGGAAGGTCCCTCCGCCCAAATCGGCGCCGCAGTCGCATCGGCGTTGGCGGATTTCTTCCGATTTTCGCCGGAGCAACGCAGACGGATCGTGATTTGCGGAATTGGGGCCGGTTTTGCTGCCGTCTTTGGCACGCCGGTGGCCGGTGCGATGCTGGGCATTGAAGTGTTGGCCGTGGGGGATTTATGGTATGAAATGCTGCTCCCTTCGTTTGCGGCCTCCGTCATGGCCTACGAGGTCGCGAAAGGATTAGGACTCACGTGGTTTTATCCCCACGTCGCGCACGCCATTCCCTTCAGTCTGTGGTCGTTTGGACGGTTAGTGGGGCTCGGCATCGCAGCAGGCTTGGCCGCGTATCTGCTGGTGCTCCTGATGGAGGGGTTGCACCACGGGATGCAGCGTCTGCGCAGCGTGCGGGGCTGGTGGCCGCCCCTGTTCCCGCTGCTTGCAGGAATTGTGCTCTTTCTGTTATTTGTCCTGGTGGGGCGCGCCCCCGGAGGGCTCTCGTTGGGGCTGTTGGCCCACGCGCTCGCCGGACATCCCGTGGATCCTTGGATGTGGTGGTGGAAAATTGTCTTTGTGGCGATCACGTTGGGCTTCGGCATGAGTGGCGGCATCATCACCCCACTCTTTGTCATCGGGGCCACTCTCGGATCTACGGTCGCCGGGTATTTAGGGCTCCCCTTGGCTGACGGGGCGGCGGTCGGGATGATGGCAGTGACAGCGGCGGGCGCCAATGCCCCGATCGCGGCGGTGTTGATGGGAATGGAGATTTTCGGGAGCCGCTTGGGTCCTGATCTGCTGATCGCGGTCGTCCCGGCCTTTATCATGATTGGCAATCACAGCGTGTACCCGAGCCAACGGGTGCGACTGCAAAAGTCACCGTGGGTGCCCATTCCGCTAGGCATTGCGCTCGAAGACGCGCCGGAGCCGCCGCTGCCCCCTCCGTGGACACGCAAAAGGCTATCAGAAGACCACGGCTCGGAACGGCATCACCGCGCAGTCGGGAGTACAGAAGAGGCTTCCAAGGCTGACGAGGCTCTTAGGCTTACTTGGAGTCGACGAGATGATCCATCATAAGTAGGGTCCTCGCTAATTGGATCGCCCTCTGAGCCCCCAGACGCCAAAAATTCACGACCGGGTCGCGTTGTATGAGGAGCTCATCGCCCTTGGATTCGATTCCAGGGGTCGACCGCCGAACGGCCAAAGCGATCCCAGCCGAAATCGGGTTCCGATCGGAACTGTTGGCCGCCCGGGGGGCGCAGGCAATCGGCGGTCTAGCCGAACCGGCAAGGACAATGCGATCTTGCGCTCGGCGCGGATGCTAGCCGCATGGGCGGCGCGTCACACCAAGGGGAGCTGTCGGAGTGCTTTCTATCAGCAAGGCGATCGCGTCCCTGGCGCATCGGCTTTTGGTGATCGTTTACCGCGTCTTCCGGCAGAGGCTTCCCCTACGCAGCGAACACTCGTTCGTTCGCAGAGGGAGCTCTAGTGGGTCGTGAAATGGCTTGCCAGTGACTCGGTGTCTCCGAGCATACCGCGAACCGACTTTGCTTCCACCATGGGACGTGCAACCGTTTCTTCTCGCGCAGGCCGGTACTTTCTTGTCGTCCAACAGCATTCAACCAGGCAATTACTCAACCCCTGCTCACTTGTTGCCCAACGTCCGATAAGAGACATTATGTCAACCAGGAAGTTCCTTGGATGCTTCAGCAATTCATCCTCAGTGCGGGTCTCGTGATCCAGATCACCACTTTCAATCGCGTAAAGTCCGCAAAGGTAACTATTTAGGTATACCACCCACCAAACTCAAGGATAAGCAAGTGACGGTTTGGTCGGCCGCGATTCTCTCTTAGCAGCGCAACGCCGAGTAGGGATGGTGGTGGCCATCCCTGTCGGTCG
>JAJZZH010000178.1 GCA_021797675.1 Bacillota bacterium
AACTTCGTCGCCAAAACCAAACCTGCCTTATTATACGACTACCCACGGCGGTTTTCGCAAGAAGGAAAAGCATCCGTATCCGGTTCAAGAAAGCATTTAAACCACCGCGCAGCGGTTTAGTCCAACATTCAGTATGGTAAGAAATTGGAACAGAGAGCAGTATATATTCCCATTATTTATGGTGGTGCGACAGCAACCAGTGTTTCGACACCCGATGGAGTGAGTGATGCGAATGCCGCCATTAGTGCTGTGCGTTCCATCCGGGGGGGGGCTGTTCGCTGATATCGAGCCACAATGGCTGCCATCTGCTGCGTGGATGAAGGATTGGATTAAAACCATTCAGAGGTAACGGGAAATACGCTGCCGGATTTTATGGTGACACGGGGGAGTCCGCGTTTAACACGCCGTTTTGTGACGTTTTCATCGTTTCCTCCTGTAGTGTGGGCACAGAATCCGATCTGCTGCAGCAAATCGACCGACGTGGAACCCCGATGCGCCCGTCATGTCTCACGCAGGCGGGGGACCAGGTGGCTTTCTGGCAGTACGGCAACACATGCTACGTCAACGGGAACTATTCAGTGGATCTCGATGAAGGTAGAGATTCTACAGTCTTGCCGGTACTTTGGGCTCCATGATGTAGTGCACTTCCCTTGTTAAGTCTAAATCGATATGGCCACAAAACGGGTCCGATATCCCACATTCAACGACCGATATTGGTTTGTGAAAATTTGTTGTGGGTGCCTGCGTTGTGTGTGTGGTGTAGTGTTTGATCATCGCACAACGTAGCCTTTCGAAGATCTAGCCCGCCCTCCGAGCGGGCGGTATACTCAAATCGAGTGCGCTGGAAAAGCCCCGATCGGCTGTCAAACAACCGAAAACGTAACCCGCTATGCATTGGCGGCTCGCGGGTTACCCGATGCTTCCTCGTCAACCGATCGCAGATTCGGAGCTCTGCACGTCATCTGACACCATCCAGCTGGCGTGCATCTTTACTTCTCTGTCTAGTATACCCGCGTTCTATGCATCAAGACGGCGGACGGACAGACCGCTAGGGCGGGGTGGCCCATTCCTGCCACCCCGCCGCAATGGTGGACGATTACGGCGCAAGCTGCTGCACAGCCGCCAGGACGTCGTCAACATGCCCATCCACGGCGTCGACGTGAAAAATTCTCCGCACCACACCGCTCTTATCGATCAAGAAGGTGACGCGTTGGGCATACGGACCCTTAGGATTCTCGTGGAGAATTCCTAGCCGCCGGCTTATCGACTGATCTTCGTCCGACAGGAGGGAAAAGCTTAAGCCCAGGGCCTTAGCGAAGTTTTGGTGGGAATCCAAAGAATCCACGCTCATTCCCAACACCACCGTGTCCAGTGCCGCGAATTCTGTCACTTTGCGGTCAAAGTCGATAGCTTCCCGCGAGCATCCCGGGGTTAGGTCGCGAGGATAGAAATACAGCACCACGTGGCGCTGACCCCGATATTCACCTAAATCAATGGTCTCACCCGTATGCGTTTTGGCGGTGATCGCGGGAAATAAATCCCCCTCTTTGATTGCCATGCAATCCTCCTTGCTTTGCGTAGCCTGTCTTGCCGACTCGTCTCGGCCCCCTGGCTTGATCCCAGCGTTGCAAGCGTTGGGTGCAGCGGCCAAGCTCGCTGGACCCCTCGGTTCGGATCCGCCGTTGGGCGTTCCAGACACCGGTGGGCGAAGAGGCTAGCCTTCGCCAGCTGGCGATCGCCAGGAACGCGCGTCACCCTCGAGCGGCAACCTCATCCGGACCAGCGCTCCCCCTTCGGGATGATCGCCAACCTCCACGTCCCCCCCGTGTTCCCGCATGACTTCGGCAACGATCGAAAGGCCAAGGCCACTCGCTCCTTGACGCGACGGATCCCCGGTGACAAACGGGTCCAGGACGCGCGGGAGCAACGCTGCCGGGAAGCCCGGTCCGCGATCACGTACCGCAACCTCCACCGAATCCCCCGCGCGACGGCAGGAAATGGTAACCGTTGAATGTGCCGGCGCCCACTTAATCGCGTTGTCGAGGACGTTCATCAGGGCTTCGACCAAATGATCCCAGACTCCTTCGACGTCCCAATCGTCATGTGGTCTTCGCCAGTCGAGGCTGACCGGTTTGGCTTCGGCCACCGGAGCCAGTCGGCGGACGGTGTCGGTCACCCACTGGGTCACGCTTAGCGGACGCTTTTCCGCCGTGCCGCTCTTAATGCGGGTGGCCTCCAGGAGACGGTTGACCAGGCGTTGCAGCCGATACGTCTCCTCCAGTGCTATGTCGATCGCCTGCATTTTTTGCGGGCCGACGGCGACGCCGTCACGCACCGCTTCCAGAAATCCCCGAATCGACGTCAGCGGGGTCCTGAAATCATGCGTTACGTGCCCTAACAACGCATCCCGTTTAGCCTTTTCCTCTTCCAGACTTACCATCTGATCGTGAATCCGCCCCTGCATCCGATAGAATTCGTTCGCGAGCTCCTCGACCTCTAACGGGCCGCGGATAGCAATCGGTTGACTCCAACTGTCAGGTCCCATTTCTGCCACTTTTTGCCGCAGCCTTTCTAGGGGCCATGACAACCGTTGACTGAGAGAATAGGCGATCGCAACCGCCAGCGCAACCGCCACCATTTCCCCCCAAAACACCAGGCTGGTCAATAACCATGCGGTGCGGATGGAGGCGGCGGCGGGCGTCTCCAGGATGAGTGCCCCGACCACCTGGCGATGCACGACGACCGGCACCGCCGCCGCCGCCATCACCTCTTTTGGGTTCCTCACCAGTCCTTGCCAAGCGCTGCCGCCCAGAGCGTCATTAACCGCCCCCGCCGGCAAATGGTAGTGGCCGGCCCCAGGACTCCAAAACTCGACGTTCTTCAGGGCGTTCAATACCCATAAGCGCACGTTTAGCGTGCCCTTGAAGGCATCGATGAGCTGATTCGCCGTGCCGATATATAAATAGCCTTGAAAATATCCCTCGGCAACCACCTTGGAAATCGCCATTCCGCGGCTGACGAGCGTCTGCGTCTGGTTTTGGATTAAAAACCGGCGTAAAGACAACCCAGAAATCCCCAGCGCCACCACCATGACGACTAACGCCACCAACACGTGACTGCCTACCAGACGGGCCGAGATACGGCCGCCAAATCTCGGCCGCCGCAGCTTACCCACGGTTCTCGTTCAAACTGGGATTAAAGCGATAACCGAGGCCCCAGATTGTCTCCAGACACTTGTACGGACCGTCGCGCTCCTGGATCTTACGCCGTAGCCGGGTTATATGCACGTCCACCGTACGCGAATCGCCGAAGAAATCGATGCCCCAGACACGGTCCAGCAACTGATTGCGCTCGAATACCTGTTGGGGATGGGAGGCAAGAAACCACAAGAGGTCGAATTCCTTGGGCGTCAGGGCCAGCGGGGTGCCCTCCACGGCCACCTCACGCGCTTGCGGATCGATTTTCAGTCCGCCAAGACTCAAGGTGGCCGCATTGGCTTCTGACACCACCAGTGACGCCCGCCGCAAGACCGCCTTAACCCGCGCCACCATTTCCTTGGGGCTGAACGGTTTGGTCAAATAGTCGTCGGCTCCCATCTCCAAACCGGACACACGGTCTGCCTCGTCGCCGATGGCCGTCAAGAGCATGACCGGTATCCATACCGACTGCTGGCGGATCCGGTTCAAGACCTCCCAGCCATCGATTCCCGGTAGCATGACGTCAAGAATAATCAGGTCGGGCCGCGCACGCTCCACCGAAGCCAGTCCCGTACTCCCATCTTGAGCTTCAAACACCGTGTATCCAGCATTCTCCAAATACATCCGGCACAACGCACGGATATGCGCTTCGTCATCAACGACCAAAATCACGCCGGCGTGGGGGGGTGCTTCCGCCATGCTGTCCTCGCCGCCTTTCCACGGCCTCCCGAACCCATTGCCATCGACTCCGCTGCTGACCGTGGCGCTATGCCCACAGGCTAATTCGCGCCTTGGGAAGCCACGAACATTTTGAAGAATTCCCCGTTTGACCGCGTGCGCTTAAGATTTTGGAGCAGCAATTCGGTCGCTTCTTGGTTGCCCAAGTTATGAATCGCCTTGCGTACTCCCCATATTACCTCCAGTTCCTCGGCGGTCAGCAACAAATCTTCACGCCGCGTTCCCGACCGCTTGATATCCACCGCGGGGAACGTCCGTCGTTCGGCAAGCTTGCGGTCCAAGTGCAACTCCATGTTACCGGTGCCCTTAAATTCCTCATAGATCACGTCATCCATCCGGGATCCGGTGTCGACCAGGGCCGTGGCCAAGATGGTTAGACTACCGCCCTCTTCCATCTTACGGGCTGCTCCGAAGAACCGCTTGGGTTTGTGCAGGGCCGCCGGGTCCATGCCGCCCGACAGCGTACGGCCTGAAGCCGGCAAAGTGAGGTTGTAGGCACGTGCCAGACGGGTAATCGAGTCCAGCAGGATGACCACGTCTTGCCCCATCTCCACCAAGCGTTTGGCCCGTTCCAGCACCATTTCCGCTACCCGGATGTGATCTTCAGGAGGCTCGTCGAAGGTCGAACTCGCCACCTCGGCTTTCACCGAACGCTGCATATCCGTAACCTCTTCCGGCCGTTCATCGATCAGCAACACCATCAGATGGGTTTCGGGATCATTCTTGGAAATCGCGTTGGCAAGCTTTTTTAGCAAGACGGTCTTGCCAGCTTTGGGAGGTGCGACCAAAAGTCCTCGCTGGCCACGACCGATGGGCGCCACGATGTCCACCAACCGGCTGGCCAATTCGTCTCGGGTCGTCTCCAGCCGAAACCGGTTCATCGGGAAAATAGGGGTCAACGCCTCGAAATCGGGACGCTCGGCGGACTTCTCGGGCGGCAGCCCATTAACTGCCTCGACTCGCAGCAACGCAAAATAGCGCTCTCCGTCTTTGGGTGGGCGTGCCTGACCTGATACCTGGTCGCCGGACCGAAGATCGAACCGGCGAATCTGAGACGCCGACACATACACATCTTCCCGACTGCGTTGAAAGTCGGTCGGACGCAAAAATCCGTAGTCGCCAACGATGTCCAGCAAGCCGTGGGCAAAAATGAACCCGTCCTTGTGCGTCCTAGCGCGAAGAATTTCCCATATCAGTTCACCCTTGTGCAACGCCCGGAAATTTTCGATGTTGAGTGTGCGCGCCAGCTTGTAGAGATCGAGCAGCGTCATGGATTCAAGCTGCGTCATCGATAGCTGCGGTTCCCGTACGGGACGAGGACTCGGCGGCAAAGATGAAGACACCGAGGGCGGCGCTGCTTCCTGCGGCGGCGCCGAGATCGGGGTCGGCGTGGCCGGAGCGCCATTGGCCGAGCTCAACGGGCGTGGCCGTTCTTCACGTTTGGAAACAAATGGGCGACTGACCTCCCGCACTTCAGGTACGGAATTACGCGGCCAACCCGGCCGACGGATGGAAGATGGTGGGCTCGCTGAACGGCGCCCAGAAGATTCGGGCCGCGAGCGGGGCGCTACTATGGGCCGCGTCGGTTCCGCGGGCGGGATCGCGGGAGGTTCGGGCTCGCGGGGAGAAGCGGCGTCGGTGGATGGCGACACCGGTTGGTCAGAGGCGAGATTATCGACCGTTGCCGATATCGCGCGGCCAGCCTCCTCGCCGACCTTCACCTCGGCCGTCACCGTCGTCTTGGCGACGGGTTCCTTCGCTCTCGTTGCCGTGCCCCTTCGGGGCGCTTTTTCTGCCGGCGCAACCATCGGAACGGAAGCTTGGAAGACAGGGTCGACCTCGGACGGCAAAGGCGAAGTTGGCGCTTCCGGCAACGAAGTCTCGCCCAAAGCCTCGGCGGGCTCATTGCCGGTCGCCGCTGGCGTACTCGCCAGGTCCGTAGCCGTTGCGGCTGCTTCCGACTGGGCCTTAGCCCGGCGCCCCCGCCCACGTTTGGGCGTCGGACTGGCCTCTGGTTCTGCTTCCGAGGGAGGCAATGGTGGCGCCTCGGAGGCGGCTTTGCGGGTGCGGCGGCGCACGGGTTTCTCCTCGGCGGTTGCCGCCGTCGCTTCTGTGCTATCAGCTTTGGTCCTACGCCGCGTTCGCGGACGCGGCGTATCCTCCGCTTGGGTACCTATTTTCGTCTCTTCCCCTACCATGTAGGTGTTGATCCTCCTTGCTCTGTGATGGATAGTCTAGCCGGCCAAGTGACCACTCGGAAACGAGGTATAGCCAACGTGAAGCATGCTTAGTGCAACGTACTGAGCCTCGTGGTTTTGGGGACGTGCGTTTGGCTGCTCGATAATTCCGTAACAGGGGCGTCGCGACGAGAAGGTTCACGCATTTCTCGCTATCTTATCCATCTGAGTCGGGCTTTAGTCAACCACAACCATCGAGGATTCGACACGTCACTTCAGGGACACCTTACCGTCGTCGATCTGCTCTTCGAATCCATCGCGCAAAAGCCTCTGGATTTATCCCTGGGGAGGAAACGCGGCGCTCCTTGTTTGTTGAGTCCAGTCCCGTGCGGGAAAGGAGCCGGCGCCTTCCGCCCATATGCCGTGTCGTTCGCGGGCGGACTCGCCCGGGAACCCTCCTCGGCAACGTTGGAGAAGGTGTTTACGCCGGCAGAACCGCTCGCTGCGCGCCTGCCGGCCTCTAACCACCGGCCACCGGGCACGGAACCGAAGAAGCATTCCCAGGTGGGCGCCCTTGCGGGCTTCCTCACCAAAACCGGACCTGCGTTTGAATTTCACCGCAAGCGCCCCGGCTTTAGCTGTGGGGTCTATGACGGCACATCGCTTTGGCTCAGGATTATTCGCTCCGAGAAGGGTGGTAACGAGCCTCCCACGTCCAATCCGTTCGGATTAGGTTCTAAACTACGGTTGGCCACGAATCAAACCCCAAGCACCGTCCAATAGGCTGCTCATCGGTCTGGTGAGTTATGGTAAAGTTGGGTGGCCTAAATAACCTCGCTTAATTGTGTCTCCTGTAGGGGTGAAGTTTACACGTCCGTTGGTTCGACCGCAAATCCCTGTCGGCCCTTCAACCAGATCCCTACATGGTGCAGCTTGGTCGTCGTACTATTTAGACACTATCACGATTTGTGCCTCACCGCAAGTAACCTTAAGGCCTAGATTTTCTCGCGCCCTTAGGGCAAGGCATTACCCCGAACGGCAACGTTCAACCGTCTGGGCCAGTTGAGCCAGGTGAAAGGGCTTTTCTAGCCATTGGGTTACAAACGACAACGGCTCCGCCAGCGGGAGCCCCCCTCCGGACATCAGCACCAGGGGCACCATGGGCCAGATCGCATGCAGACGTCCAGCCAGGGCCACCCCGTCTTCTCCGCCTAAGCTCACGTCAATCAATAGGAGGTCGGGAATGCGCTCATCGCGACCGGAGGCGGCGCGGTCTGCCAGCTTGGCACTCTGATACGTCGTTACCTGATGCCCCCGCCAGGTCAACGCAACCTCCATCACCTGCAGGATTCCCGGTTCGTCGTCAACAACCCAAATGCGCATCCAGGCCACCTTCCGCTGGGGCGCGTTGCCAAGCTAGTCCGACCCGCTGCGTAAACCGCACCCACCGACCCTTTTTCATATCATGCGCTCCATCTCGTAACGCGTCATCTGGTACCCTTCACGCTCGTACAGTGCCACCGCCCGGCCGTTCTCCGCCGTAACATACAGCCGAGCCACCGACACCCCTTGGCTGCGAATAAACTCGTGGGCTCGTTCCATCAACAACTTTCCCAGCCCCCGCCCCCGATACGACGGCAACAGGTACACCTGATCCACCGAACCAAACGGTCCCTGTAGATCCATGCGCATCACAACCCACACGAAGCCTATCGCCCTGCCCCCATCATCCAGCACAAAAAGACCATTTTCAAAAGGACGCCGTTGCGCTTGGCGCAATCTTTGGCCTTGTTCCGCGACAAACGCCGCCGTGCAGACAAATCGCGGAAAGTTCAGTTGATAAAGGTCGCATTGCGCGTCCAATACCATACGATAGTCGCTCTGTGCGCGGTAAGGCCGCACCTGCACGAGTCCTTCCCCCACTTTGCATTCGCGCATCCATGACGCAGCGCCGTCTGGCTATATTGTACGCCGTCGCTCGCATTCGGTCAAAAGGGCGATTTGACTCATAAGAAAGGTACTTGAAATGCCTTCGTTGCCGCATAAAAAATGTACTCAAAAAGGGGTGCGGTGATGGCAAGACGAACTACTCGGCATCAAACTCAGGAGGGTCTTTGTAACTGTTTAGGTAGCCCGGTCGGCCTTCTAACGAATTCCAGTTAAAGGCACGCGCCTTGGGGAACAGTCCAACGCCGAGTAGGGATGGGGGTAGCCATCCCTGTCGCTGGAAGCGACCTAACGTCGACCCACGGTCGGCAACCGCAAGCGTCAGTGACGAGGCTTATCCGGTGTCGGGTTCCAACGGGCGACCTTGCACGACCGTCCGTAGCACTGCTCCGAGCGGGTGCCCCTGCTTGCACGCCGTCTGCAGATAGCCCCGGATCGTCGCCAAGCGTTGCGCTCCCAGGGCGGTGCAACTCCCCGAAATGTGCAGGCGGGTCTTTAGCATACGCAAGTCGCGCTCCGACAAATTGTTGGTGAAGGGGACGGTGAGATCGTCCAGAAAGCGGAGCACGGCATTTCGCTCGCGATCAAGCCGCTCGAGCAAGTTCCGCCTCTTGGTTTGGGCCGGGCGCCGACGGCGTCCGGGGGCAGGCAACTGCGCAGGATTTTGCTCCAGGCCCGTGCGAATCAGGGCGTCGTACCGAGCACGCCAGGCCACCCGGAGATCCGTGGCGACCTCGGTTGCGCCCGCAGCGCGGTGGGGCGTCCGCCACATCCTTCATTGCATAGAGCAGCGCCTAATTGGGGTTCGTGTAGCATTGGAACAAAAAACCGGAATAAGGACCAAATTTCCTGCCAAGTATGGCGTGAAAGTGCGGTGATCAGCGTCAAGATACGTCATTTCGATGAAGTTATCTGGAAATGCGTCTCGCCCAAAGTCCTTGACCATTCTCTGAAAGCCTTTCGAGCCAAGGGTATCGGGCTATTCGGGTTTTTGGCGCGGTTGCTACATAAACCCCTTAATCTGCGTTTTTGTTGGAGGGACCTCATTTAGGGGGCAGGGTGCCGAAATTGAGGTTGAACCGGCCTAGCAGCGGCTCATGGTTTGGGATTCAGATCCCCCACCCCCGAGAGCGCGTTCGCAGAGGGAACACACGGCGCGGAGGCAGTCACGGGTGGTCTCGGGCAGCGGTTGGGTTTCCAGCGGCACCGGCGTCACCTGCTCGTATCGACGGCGACGTGGAAAAGGATCCTGTAAATCCCAAAAGGCGCATAGGCCATCCGCACGGACAGCTCATCTGCGTAATGTCGAATGATTTCGCGTTACTTCTCTGCGGACTGGGCCGGTATGAATGTCGGGGCGGTTCCCCCCACCTCCAACCGCCCGATCACCGTCGTTCCATTCGAGTCATAAACGGGGATAGTGTAACCTTTGGCCAGCCTTGCATTATGGGCCGCCGCTTGCTGGGCCGTCCCTAGCGTCGTTGGCTGCGAGTACAGTTGACTCTTATACGCATAGCCAACCTGGCCCGCCGTGTCTTGTACTAAGACGAGGTCTGGCCATTCAGACGGTGGTAATCCCTTCGGGGATCCGTACGTTTGACCGTTGGCATTCGTGCGAAAGGACGGTGAGGGCGAAGACATCGTACTGCCTTTGTTGACTACTACAGGACTGGGGTCGGCCCGATACCCAGTCTGGCCCATCGGTCCATATGCTATCATGGCTGCCGCCAGACCGCCCAGACCCGCCATCCCTATAGGCCAAGACCAGCGGCGAAGGAACTGCCCATAGCTTCGAATCATTTGAATTCTCCTTTCGATGAGGGATGAGTGTGCAACCAACCGATGGCCCTCGACAACCAGCCCTGGTCCGTTACCAATTCCATGACGCAGTGCGGCGTGCGCCCATAAGCGGAGTTCATACCATGGCAGATGACCTACGTTCGGCCAGCAATCTCCGAAGTTCCGCGACCT
>JAJZZH010000055.1 GCA_021797675.1 Bacillota bacterium
ACATTGTCGCATTCTGCAACGCAACGGAGGATGGCACTATGCACAAAAACCCATTTCCGCCTAGCGGCGCAAGCCCGCTTTCCTCCCCACGGCTAAAGCCGGGGGCTTCTCGCGGGCATTCGGTGAAAGAATCGGAGGGATAGGAACATGGCCGTCCAAACAGCCTTCTTCGAACCAGCCGACGAAGCTCTGGCAGCACTCGCCGATGTCACTCAGGAATTTCACACGTCGCAGGGGAAGGTGCTCGCCTGCGACCGGGTCACCCTGGCGGTCCAGCGAGGGCAGAGCCTCGGGCTGGTCGGTGAAAGCGGCAGCGGCAAGTCGACGGCGATTCGCCTCATTCAACGGTTGATCCGCCCCAGCCGCGGCCGGATCCTCTGGCAAGGCCAGGAGATCACGCGCTGGAGCGATCGACGGCTCAAACCCTATCGCCGGCATATGGGGTTTGTCGCCCAGGACCCTTACGGGTCCCTGTTTCCCAACCGAACGGTGGTCGGCAATGTCCTCGAACCCCTGATCCTCCACCGTTGGGAGGACCCTCGGGCCCGCAAGGCTCGTGCCGAGGAACTGCTTGGGCGCGTCGGGATTCCGTCCGCCTATGCGGCCGTGTTTCCGCATGAACTCTCGGGCGGCCAGCAGCAACGCGTGGCCATCGCCCGCGCATTGGCGTTGAATCCGGATCTTTTGCTGCTCGACGAAGCGGTTTCAAGCCTCGATGTGTCCATTCAGGCCCAAATCATCAATCTGTTGCAGGACCTCAAAGAGGATTTGGCCCTGACGTATCTCTTCGTCTCTCACAATCTCGCCGTGGTCCGCCTGCTGTGTGAGCAGGTAGCCGTGATGTATCTCGGGAAGATCGTAGAAGTGAGCGACACCGCCGCACTCTTCGCCCATCCCCGGCATCCGTACACCGAGATGTTAATCCATTCTATCCCATCCTTTAACGACAGCGGCGTCTCGCCCCTGCCGGATGACCCCCGCCAGGCCGGCGCGGTGCCCAGCCCAGGTTGCCCTTTCGAGCCCCGGTGTCCGCTGGCGGTCGAGCAATGTCGTGCTGAGACGCCCGTCTTGCGGCAGCTCGGTGACGGTAGCCAGGTCGCCTGCCACCGGGTGTAGCACGTTACGCGCTTAGAACGATAGGAGGAAAAGCTCATGCGCATTGCAGCGGTGCGCTGCCATCCCGTGCACCTGCCCCTGCGGCGCCCCTTGGTTACGGCGGGCGGCGTGGTTGGCGACCCCCAGGCAGGGGCCCCCCACGTGTACATCGAACTGGTGGCCGAGGACGGAACGACCGGCCTCGGAGAATCCCGGCCGAGTCCACGATGGGGCGACGAAACCCTGGAAAGTGTGCTCAGCGCGGTCACCCGGTACTTCGCTCCAGCCTGGCAGGGCATGGCCACCGACGACTTGCGGCAGCTGGCCGAACGCCTCGACGTAGAAATCCGCGGCTTAACCCGCCCCGGCCAAGCCGTGGCCAAAGCGGGCATGACCACGGCGGCTCATGACCTGCTGGCCCGACAGCGAAACCTCCGCCTGTCGGAATTGTGGGAGACGAAGGCACGAGGCTCGGTAGCGCTTTCCTATCTCATCAGCACGGATGCCGTTGAAGCGGCAGAGCGTATGGCCGAAACGGCCTTAGCGGAGGGCTATCGGGGCCTTGACGTCAAAATCGGTCGGCAACTCGAGCGTGATCTGGAATTGGTTGCCGCCGTGGCAGCCAAGGCACCAGGCTGCTTTCTTCGCGTCGATGCCAATCAAGGCTATAGCTTGAGCGAGGCCAAGCGCGCCGCCCGGCGGCTCTGTCAGATCGGCGTGGACGTCTTCGAACAGCCGCTGCCGGCGGCGCTGCTTACCGGATTGGCCGAGGTCCGCCGCGTGAGCGATGTGCCCATCGCCTTGGACGAAAGCATCTCCACGGCCCGGGAATTACTGGAAGCTATCCGTCGGGAAGCGCTCGACGCGGTGGTCGTAAAGGTCACCAAATCGGGAGGGCTGGCCGAGGCGAAACTCATCGGCGAAATAGCCCGCGAGGCCGGTCTGGACCTCTTGGGGGGCGGGTTGACCGAATCTACCGTGGGTCTGACTGCCAGCGCGTACCTCTTCGATTATCTGCAAATCACCACGCCGGTCGACCTCAACGGTCCCCTCTTTCTCGGCGATGATCCGGTGCAAGGCGGCGCCAAGCTAGAGGGCGGCAGGGTGATCCTGCCAGAGGGACCGGGACTCGACTGCACGCTGAACCGAGAAAAATTGTCACGCTATAGCACCCCCTAGGAGGAGTGCTTTCCCCCGTTGGCCAACGCGGCAAGAGAAAGGGTTGGAAACCATGCGCACCAAAGAGACGGTACGATTTGCCATTATCGGCTGCGGTACGGTCGCGCCGCTGCACGCGGAATCGATTATTGCCGCCGCCGACGCGGAATTGGTGGCAGTGGCTGACGTTGACCAGGATCGCGCCCGCGCTTTCGGCGCCCGTTTCGGCGATCCCCGGATCTACGGCGACGTCGACCGCTTGTTGGCGGCAGACGACATCGACGTGGTAACGATTGCCACCCCGAGCGGGCTGCACGCCGAGCTGGCGGTGGCAGCGGCGCAAGCCGGCAAGCACGTCTTGTGCGAAAAGCCGCTCGACGTCCGAGCCGACAACATGACCAAGATGATCGAGGCGGCCGACCGCGCAGGGACCAAGCTGGGCGTCATTTATCAGCGGCGAGCCTATCCCGTCGGGCTGGCGGTGCATGCCGCCCTGGCAGAGGGGACCTTCGGTCGGATCGTGTTGGCTGACGCTTACCTCAAATACTATCGCAGCCAAGCGTATTACGACAGCGCCGGCTGGCGGGGAACGTGGGCCATGGACGGCGGCGGAGCGCTGATGAACCAGGGCGTCCACGGTGTCGACATGATCCAGTGGCTGGCGGGGGGCATCCGCTCGGTGTTTGCACGGGCCGGACATCTTGCTCGTCGCATTGAGGTGGAAGATACGGCGGTGGCCGCCGTCGAATACACCCACGGCGGATTTGGGGTGATCGAGGCCACCACCTTGGCTTATCCGGAACGCACCACGCGTTTCGAGGTGCACGGGGAATCGGGAACCGTAATCTTCGATGATCAGGGACTGCAGGAATGGCATCACCTGGGAGGCCAACCCGCCCCGCAGTCGCTCGCCGCGCCGGAGATGGCGGGAGTGCACTCGTACGGACACTACCGCTTTATTGAGGATATGGCGGCGGCGGTGCGGAATAACCGAGAGCCGTTGGTATCTGGCCGTGAGGCGAGAAAGGCGGTCGATATCATCTTGGCGATCTACCGTTCAGCCGAACGCGGCACGCCGGTGACCGTGGAGCCCTCTTCATGAACGCCAGCATAAATTCCGTCCAGCTGAACGAGGCCTTGACCGATCCGAGTCCTGCCCTGCTCGCAGCCGGGGCGGATTGGGACGGTGATATCCTGATTTTGGGCGCAGGGGGAAAAATCGGTCCCTCGTTGGCCCATATGGCGCAAAGAGTTCTGACCGCCTTGGCCAAGCCCTTCCGGGTGGTGGCCGCATCCCGGTTTACCGACCAGGCGCTGCGAAAAGACCTCGAGCGCGCGGGGGTGGAAACTATCGCCGTAGACTTCTTGGACGACACCACGTGGCGGCGCTTGCCCCGCCTCCCGAACGTCTTCTGCTTGGCGGGGCAAAAGTTCGGCACGACGGAATTCGCCGCACGGACGTGGGCCATGAACACCTATGTCGCCGGACGCGTGGCGGAGACCTTCAAAGCCTCCCGGATTGTGGTCTATTCGACCGGAAACCTCTATCCCCTAACCGACATCCGGAGCGGCGGCTCGGTGGAGACCGACCCTCCCCGTCCGTTGGGCGAATATGCCGCGTCCTGTCTCGGGCGCGAGCGCGTGATGGAATTCTTTTCACGGACCCACGGCACCCCAATGGTCTTCTTTCGCCTGAATTACGCGGTGGCGCTGACGTACGGGGTGCTGACCGATGTCGCTCTGGCCGTCTATCGCGGCGAGGCCGTCGACGTAAGCATGGGGTTGGTCAACGTCCTCTGGCAGGGCGATGCCAACGATTATGCGCTGCGCACCCTGACCTGGTGCCAGACCCCGCCAACCGTCGTCAATGCGACCGGCCCGGAGACCATTTCGGTGCGCTGGCTGGCCGAGGAATTTGGCCGCCGTTTTGCCCGTACGCCTTCCTTCGGCCCACCGCCCGGCGAGACCGCGCTGCTTAGCAACGCGGCCGAACTGTTTCGGCGCGCCGGGTACCCTCGGGTCACCCTAGGCCAGATGATCGACTGGACCGCTGAGTGGGTGGCTACCGGGCAACCGCTGTGGGATCGGCCCACGCACTTTCAACAACGGCAGGGGGCGTTTTAATGACGAATCTGAGCCAGCCACGGATGCCCGGTGGCGTCCTGGTCGCCCATCCCCTGGCTTTGGACGCTTCCCGGCGCCTGGACGAACGGCATCAGCGCGCTCTCAGCCGCTACTATTTGGCGGCGGGCGCGGATGGCCTCGCGGTTGGGGTGCATACGACCCAGTTTGCGGTCCATGATCCCGCCCGCGGGCTCTACGCTCCCGTCCTCGGCCTCGCCGCCGAGACGGTCCAGGCCGAGGCCGGCCGGCCGGTGGCCCTCGTCGCGGGCGTAATGGGACCGACCAGGCAAGCCGTGGACGAGGCGGAGATAGCGCGGGCCTTGGGGTATCACCTGGCGCTGGTGGCTTCCGTCGGAACCGACGACGAGGATGAAGATGCGTTAATGGATCGCATCCGCGCGGTGGGCGACGTGTTGCCCGTCTTTGCCTTTTATTTACAGCCCAAAGTGGGCGGCCGCCTGTTATCAGCGCGGTTTTGGCGCCGAATTGCCGACCTTGAGCAGGTGTGGGCGGTCAAATTGGCCCCCTTCGACCGCTATCAGACGGCCGCCGCGGTCACTCAACTCTTGGCCGCCGGCCGTCGGGATCTTGCGCTGTACACGGGCAACGACGACCACTTTATCGCCGACTTGATGACCCCCTGGCCGGGTCCCGGCGGCCAAACGCGCTACCTGGCGGGCGGGCTCTTGGGCCAGTGGGCGATATGGACCCGGACCGCCGTCCTGCTTTGGCGCCGCATTCAAACCTGGCGCGGGGATGCCCCGGAGCCCGGCGAAACCCACGCCTTGCTCAAGGAAAACGTCATCTGGACGCTCGCCAACCAGGCTTTGTTTGACGCCGATCATGACTTTCGCGGGAGCATCGCCGGCCTGCATGAAATTTTGCGGCGGCAGGGACTGATGGCGGGCCGTTGGTGCCTAAATCCCCATGAAGACGTCTCGCCGGGACAGTTGGCGGCCATCGACGCCATCCGTGAAGCGTATCCCGAGTTGGCGGACGATGAGTTCGTGGCGGAACACTTGGACCAGTGGCTTCACTGAGCGAGCGGCTGTCAAGGAGATGAAGCAAACGCATGGACGTTGATCAACGCCGCGACCAATTGTGGTCGCTCTTGGGAGAATTGCCGGATCGCACCCGGCCGCTTACGGCAAAACCGATGCGCGTGTGGGAAACGCCCACCTACCGCGTCGAGCATTTGGTGCTCGACTTGAACGGCATCGAACCGGTGCCCGCCTATTTCACGCGTCCTCGGGACGCGTCGGGGGCCCTGCCCACCGTGTTGTACCACCACGCCAGCGGCCCCTATGAAATCGGCAAACAGGAACTGCTGGCCGGCCGGCCGGCCTTGGCCGACCCCCCCTACGCCGAGGCACTGGCCGAGCAAGGCGTGCAAGCCCTGTGCATCGACGCCTGGGGTTGGGGCGAGCGCCGCGGGCGCACCGAGAGTTCCCTGGCCAAGTGGATGTTGTGGAAGGGTAGCACGCTCTGGGGGATGATGGTGTTTGACGCCGTGCGTGCCATCGATTATCTGATCAGCCGCCCCGATGTGGACCCGAACCGAGTGGCCACGCTGGGCCTTTCTATGGGCAGCACGATGGCTTGGTGGACGGCGGCCCTCGACCCGCGGATCGCCGTCACGGTGGATATCTGCTGTTTAACCGATTTCGAAGCGTTGGTTGCCCGCTGGGGGCTAGATGGTCACGGCCTCTATTATTATGTTCCCGGACTGTTAAAATTCTTTTCCACGGCAGACATTAACCGGTTGATTGCCCCCCGCCCGCATTTAAGTTTGAACGGCAACCATGATCCCCTGACCCCTCCCGAGGGGCTGTCGCGCATCGACCGGACGCTTCAAGACGTCTACACATCGTTCGGCGCGGAAAACGCCTGGAAGTGTTTTCGTTCCGACACCGGCCATTTCGAAACCCAAGCCATGCGGGAAGAGATTGTGGCGTGGCTCAACACCTGGCTGTAGACAACAACGGCGGCGGAGATTAATGAACCAATGGCAGGAGCGAAATAACTAGCGTCACGGTGATGATACTGAACAACGTCGACGAAAATACCGCCTGCGAGGCGAAGTCGGGTTCATTGTCGAATTCGACGGCCAAGATCATGCTGTTCAATGAGGTCGGCGTGGCTCCGGAAAGAACCAAGGCCTTTGCCGTCAGCCCGTGGATCGCCAGCAAACGCACGGTCGCATAGGCCAACAGAGGGCCGAAGCACAGCCGGAGAAGGTTGGCCAGGGCGACGTCAGAAGCCCGAATCTGCCAGTGCATCTGTCCGAGCTGCATGCCGAGGGTGGTGAGCGCCACGGCCAGAAATCCCCGGCTGATATAGGTTAAGGGCAGATCAAGAGGATGGGGCACCGGCACGTGTCCGAACCGCATCAAGAGCGCCAGGGGAATGGCGTAGAGCGCAGGCAAGGTGCGAACCGTCCGCCAGATTTGAGCCAAGGTCTGTTTGTGGCGATTGACGCTGTAGACTCCATAGGTATTGGGCAAGAGATTTTGCATCATCATGATGATGATTTGAATCGACTGCGCGAACGGGTTGCCCGAGAATACCAGATGGTTGAGCGGGATACCATAATTGGCACTATTGTAAAAGATCACCGTGTTCCGCATGGCCGCCCGCATTCCGCCGCGATAGCCGCGCACGGTGGAGACGACCCAGACGACTCCGTGCAAGAGCCCAAAATAGATGGCAAAAAAGAGCAGCACCCGTCCAAAGGTGGCGGCAGACGTGGTGGCCGTGTACAGTTTGACAAACACGAGCACGGGAGAAAACAGGTAGAACAAGAGTTTTGACATCGTCTTGACGTCGAGCCAGAATACCCTTTGCAGCAAAATCCCGAAGCCAATCATCATCACCAACGGGGCGATGTTTTGGGTCAGAATCGTGATGAAATCGCTCACACGCACCCCTTTCGATCGGCCCCGGCCGTCCGGGCCCGATCGAATAGGGCCCGCAAGGACGAGGCGGCTGCCAGCCAACTTTCTCATCATAGCCTCTGGTTTTGATGCGTGTCCATATCCGTTTCGCCATCAGCCGGACCCGTTCAAGCTTCCTCAGCCGGGCGATCGTGGTTGCTCCGCTGTGATGACATCTGGCGGCGCACCAAACCGCCGGACTCTGCGTCGCAGCTCGGCTAGGGACTGCGCGCTGCGCGCGCAATCCGCGACATCAGGTTCATCACGTATGGGCAATCGGCGCAGGGATCGCCGGCATAACGATCGGTTACGGCGTTGGGTTCGCAAGCGGTGAGATGAAGGCCCTCGAGGTCGTCATCGACGCCAATTTTCGAAGCGGAACCGGCCCAGGACGGGCTAGCGATGTTCAGCGTTTTTTCGGTGAGGCTTTGCGGCCGCCGGAGCCCCCAGCACAAGAACATGCTGCAGAAACGGAAGGGGGCGATGGAAGGGTGACGCAACCCCGGCCAGTGGGCGGCGATGCTGGTGATCGCCACGACCTATTCCCTGCCAAACGACGCGGTGCTTCAGCCACGGCTAACCAGATGGCGTGGCAGGCCTTGGGGACCGAGGCCTGCCACACGCCCACACACCGGTTGTTTCTCCCAGCCAGCAGGTCCGATCCTTCCACGCGTCCTTGCCGCACGGCGCCCATGGCCCGGAGATTGCGCGTCCGCATTGGGTGGACACCATCGTTGGGCTCGGTCCAATCGAGGGTTTGCACAATGCGGGGGCCGTGCCGACCAGGCTGCGAATCCAATTCCCTGGGCAACCTCCGAATAGCTAAGCTATGGCTTAGATTGCCGGCGGGGACCGGAGGCCCCCCTTACGAGCCCGCCGTCTTTCTAGGGTCGGACCGTTGCGTCCCGGCGCGTGCGTTCGCACGCCGCGTCGTACCATGCGCGATTCGGGTTGTGTTTCCAGTTTTCCCAGCTCATCCCCGCCTCGCGCAAGATCTGGTCCATACGGCGAACAAACGGCAGGCCGTTCTGAACGATGGGCAGCATGGGATCCTGATCGCCCCATCGCGCCACCCATGCCCGGAGTTCCTGGGCAAACTGCTCCGCGAGCCCCGGTTCGGCCTCGACAAGATTCTGGGTCTCACCGGGATCGTCGCTGACCCGGTACAGTTCACGCGGTGGCCGTTCATAGACCCCAGAATCCAGCGTCTCAATATATTTGTACGACGCGGTCCGAATCCCGCGCGCCGCCTGCCACGCGCATTCGCTCAGGTGTACGCGATCGCGTGGCCAGGGGCCATCTCCAGACAAGAGTGGCCAAAGCGACATCCCGTCGATGGGCTCCGCCGCAGAAATTCCCAAGGCTTCATAAATCGTCGGCACCACGTCAATTTGCTGAACGAATTCAGAAACCGTCCGGCCGGCTGGCATCTTGGCCGGCCAGCGCATAATCAGGGGAATGTGCACGGTCGGTTCGTAAAGCCCACAGTGGTCCCAAAAGATATCATGTTCGGTCAGGCTTTCGCCGTGGTCGGCGATCAGGATCAGCCACGTATCTTGCCAAATCCCCAATTCCGCCAAGGTTTGGTCCAGGCGTTGCAACTGGTCGTCAAGATAGCGAACTTCCCCGTCATAACGAGCGCTCAGGTATTCGGGATCGGTCACCGGGCCCAGTAAGTCATAATGGTGGCGCTTGAAAAACGGATAGGCCAGATGGTTGTATGCTCGCTCCATGTCGTGGCGGGCAGGGTCGAATGGGTCTCGACCCGGCGGGTAAAACGGCTCATAGTATCCCGGGGGCGGGAGATAGGGGCTGTGCGGGTCCCAATAGTGCACGAACAAGAAGAACGGCGTTCGATAGTGCTGCCGAAGCCAGTCCACGGCTTCTTGGGTCACGTCGGCACCATCGATCCATCGCTGCTGCGACACCATGTTGACATAGTAACGAAAACCCCGAGCGAACCAGGTTTTGAGCTGATAAAGATTGTCGATCGCGGCGGTCGTCAGTCCGGCTCGGCGCAACGCCTCCGGAAGCCACGTTACCGTTTCCGGCAAGGCCGGATAGGGATGGCCGTGGGACACGATCCCGGTGGCGGCTCCCCAGCGGCCGCAAAACAGGCCAGTATGCGCCACTTCGGTAGGAATATCCGACACATAGGCCTCAGCGAACCGCACCCCTTGGCGGGCAATGGTGTCTAGATAGGGCGTGGTAGGCTTGTCGTAGCCATAGCACGTCAGGCGGTCTCTACGCAGCGTGTCCAAGGACACGACCACAATGTTCAACGTCGGGGCTCCCTTCCGCCTCGAATCCTCAGTGCCCAATTGGGCCGTCGTCGTCCTTAGGGCCGACGGCATCAGGCGGGCATCCCGCGATGTATGCCGACCCATCGCATCTCCGAGACGTCACGTTCTACCAGTACCGTTACAATGACCGCGTACGGGGCGGGCGGCCATGGGCATTGGGTTGGGGTGCAGCGAGTCCTGAACCAGACGTTAACGTGACGATATGCGTCACTTCGCGGTCCCGATGGGGGACGCGAACCGGTTCGCGGCTCGGCGATCCCCCGGAATTCGGGGCCGGCCGGTAGGCGTCGCGGGTGCCCCCGCGACGTGGTTTGTCAGGTGGGGAATTCATGGTGCTCCATCCCGCCTCCCCGCCGTCGGGGTTCCCAGGACTCCCGGCGTTCTTGTCGGCGATACTGCCCTGGCGGCACGCCAACCTGTCGATGGAACAACCGGCTGAAGAACGCCGGATCTTCATACCCGACCTTCTCCGCAATGGTGCCTACGGTATCCCCGGTCTCTTCAAGCAGACGGCGTGCGCGGGCGATCCGCACGTTGTGCAGATGGTCGATAACGCTCATCCCGGTCTCTCGGCGCACAATTCGCTCCATGTGCCGACGGCTCAGATGAAAGCGGGCCGCCAGTGCGTCCAGACTCGTTTTTTGCGCTGCGTGCAGTTCCAGATAGCCACATATCCGCCGCACCATCTCCGTGGTTGGGGAAGGCACCGCGCGCTCTTCGGCGCGCGGTTGGCGGCCGTATTCACTCGAGGCGAGCAGCAGCAATTCCATGAGTTGCAGGCGGAGGAGTTCGGCCGCTGCTTGACCCGTCTGCGCAAAGCCGCTCCATTCTCCCAGCATTTGCCGGAGCAGCGCGCGGACGTACTCCCGGGTCGGACCACTGAGATTGACCACCCGTCGAAAGCGTTCGGCGGGGTGCAAAAAGGGATGGATATAGAGGTAGTCGAGACCGTCCATGGGCACCATGGTTCGCACCAGGGGTTCGGGCAAGATATCGGGGAGAAACAAGCAATTGACGATGGCCACCCATTCCCCGTCAGGAAAATCAAAGGTGTGGGCCTCTCCAGGATTAATGAGGAAGATATCCCCGGAACTTAGCCAGTAGCGAGCGTCCTCAAAGACATGATATCCCTCCCCAGCCTCCACAAAGACCATCTCAATAAACTCATGACTGTGCCACGATGGCGCGTGCAAACGGTCATGGCGTTCTGACCGAATGGCAAAGGGAAAGTCATCAGCCAAGTATCGTGCAGAGGAAAGCTCGGGAATCATGACGATTCCTCCTTGGCCCGATCTTGCAGCTGCCGGGCAGCTTGAATCGACCCGATATGCAGCGTACGATATGCCTCTTCGCTGCTGACAAACGGGCCTCGGTCGAGGCCGTGCCAGGCGAGCGTGGTGAGCATCGGGTTGGGGCGACCGGTTTCTTCCACCCGGCGGGCGATGTGGGCCTCCATGCGGTCGGTCAGCCTGTTCACCACGTCTGCACGTGAATCGGCCAGATTGGTCGATTCACCCGGATCAGCCACGAGGTCATAGAGCTCTACCGCGGGTTTAAAGTGAAAGTCGGGTTCCAGAGCGCGGATCAGCTTCCATTCCGGTGTCCGCCAGCCGTGCTTGCGCATCCAGGTGGCTTCGGTGAGATAGAATTCGCTCGGCGCCGACGCGCCAGCCTCCGCACCCTGCTGCCACTCCGCCGCCAAATTTCGCCCGTCAAACGGCATATTGGCCGTGATTCCCATCACCGTCAACAGCGTGGGCATCACATCCTTCGCTTCAGAATAACGAAGCGTACGAAATCCACGCGGAACCGCTTTCGGGTAGCGGAGAATCAGCGGAACCCGCAAGGTGGATTCGTAGAGTCCGTGATGATCGTAATAGCACTCATGCTCCAAGAGCGATTCACCGTGGTCGGAGGTGACCCCGATCACGCTGTCCTCGTCCAGATGGTGGTGCCTTAAGGCCGTCATAAGGACGGCGATATTCACGTCGAGATAGGCGATGGCACCGTCGTACTGGCTATTGATATATTCGGCGTCCGTTACCCCGGGGGGAAACCAAGAACGGAAAAAGTCGCCAAAAGGCGTGAAACCCAAGACGGGATCCAGCGAGTGATTGGCCGGGTCCCGCTCATTACCGTGATAAAAGAGACGGTCAAAGGGCGTGGGCGGCAAATATGGCGAATGCGGATCCATATGCCGCAGGAAGAGAAAAAACGGATCGGAATGCTGGGCCAGCTCATCCAAAAGGGGCACCACCACCCGGTTCAGCGCCTCGGCTTTGGGAGCCCGTCCGGTGACCGGGTCCGGGTGCCACGACTCGTAGGATACGTAGGTATCAAAGCCTCGAGCCGCTGGATTTTTGTCGAAGCCCACGCAAATGGTTCGGTAACCCTGCGTCTTGAGCACCTCGGCCAACGTGACGGCGCCTTCGGCTAAATCCCCGGCATGCCGTAGGGCCACCACTCCGGTGCCGAAACAGTCCTTTCCGGTCAGCATCGATGCATACCCCGGCGTGGTGGGAATACTGGGGCTGAAATGATTGACGAAGAGAGCGCCCTCTTTGGCCAAGCGATCCAGATGCGGCGACGTACCCCGTCCATATCCATACGCACTGAGATGGTCCGCCCGGAGCGTATCAATCCCCAATAGGATAAGGTTGGGCGCACTCATGACGCCGCTCCCCCCGTCTGCCGCAGCAGCGCCCGGAGATAGCCGCGGTTTTCCGCAGCCAGCATGCCAAGGGTGGTGAGGGACTCGTCCCGGACGCCAATCACCTCTAGGGTGAGCGCACCCTGGTACCCGCCGGCCACCAAGGTGGAGCAAAACTTCTTCAGGTCGATGTCTCCGCGACCACAGATCTGCTCGGTGACAGGACCCGGCCCTTTCGCATCCCGCTTGCAATCGCGGATATGCACATGGTGGATGCGTCCCATCACCGCCGCGGCCGCGTCGGCCGGGTCTTCGCCGGACCGGAAGAGATGGCTCGGGTCCAGATCTACCCCGAAATGCGGCGACGACACCTGGGACAGCACCTCGATCGTCGTCGGAGTATTGTACATGGACTGGCCGATATGAGCCTTGACCGCCAAGTTAACCCCCGCGGCATCGGCCATCTCGGCCAGCCTCTGCAGGCGGTCCAGCATTTGACGCCATTGCTCGGTATCGTCCGATTTGCCTCCCGGCCCAATGGTCACCGTCGGAATGCCCAACGCCTGAGCCGCTTCCAACGCTTGTTGCACGCGCGTCGGATCGGGCGACCCAACCTCCATCGCGACCCAGACTAGCCCCGACTCCGCAACCAGCGTCCGATACGGGGTGACCTGCTCCCGCCACCGCGACAGGTCGAGGTGCTCACACATCCCTTGGATGGCAGCAATCTCAATGCCATCATACCCGGCCGCGGCAATGGTGCGGACCGCGGTGGGAAAATCGGCACCCCGCAACAGGACGGAATTGACCGCAACGTTAATCATGGTGCGCCTCCTTAGCCGAGTCCGGTTCGTTGAGGGTGACGACGGAACCCGTCTCCCAGGAACGAATGGCCGCTTCGATCACCTCTTGCGCCTTGAGGGCGTCGAGCCCGGACCCATCGATGGCATCGTAGGGCGTCCCCGCCAGGAGTTGGTCGACAAACGTGCCTATCCGACTGTCGAAGGTCTCCCCAAAGGATCGCATACCGCCTAAATAGCGATAGGATTCGACCTCGATGCTGCGTCGAGGATAATAGGTGAGCGCTTCACAAGCGTCCTCAAGGACAAACCGCCCGGCCGAACCGACGACTTCCAACTGCTCCAAGCCGTAACTCGCCCCCGCGTCATAACTGCCGACCAAATGCCCAATCGCTCCCGACTGAAATTGCAGCAGCACCTGAGTATTGGACCAGATCGTGCGGTTGGCACCTTTAACCATAAAGGCCGCCACCCGGGCGATCTCCCCGCCGAAATATCGCAGGACGTCTATCGAATGCGGATGCAGGGCGCGGAGATGGAACCACGGCGACGACTCGACCGGATTGTTAATCCACATCCGCATGTTCAGCATGTGCAGCGTGCCCAGCCGGCCCTGTTCGACCCACTCCTTGGCCCGATAAGCCGCGGGTGTAAAGCGATGGTTTAGGTTGATCGCGTAGGGAATATGCCGGTTTTCCGCATACGCTACCATCTCCCGCCCTTCTTCCAGACGGTTGGAAATCGGTTTCTCGCCCAGCACCGCGATCCCCGCTCGTAACAGCGCCATGGTGGGCGCATAATGCTCGCCGCCGTTTTCCTCCCCCTTGGTGGCCACGCTGGCCGCATCGAGCCGCAGATTGGCGGCCAGCAGCGCGTCCACGCTCGCAAAGGCCTGAGCCCCCACTTCTTTGGCCAGCGCCTCCGCCTTCTCCGGAATGATGTCCGCGATGGCTACCAGATCAACCCGAGGGTGGCGCTGGTAGACGAGGGCATGGGTCCGGCCAATGTGGCCAGCGCCCACCACGGCAACGCGGAGCGATTTCTCTTGGGTCATGTCGTTCCCCCTCTCTGATGGCTCGCGAATTGCCCGAGTATTGGCGATGATTCCCGAGACTTCGCAATTTACGATAATGTGTGGTGAGATTTTTCGCCATAGGGGATTGCGCCAAAAGTATGGCCGATTGCGCCAAGGTATCTGCCTGCGAGTGCCTATACGATGACGTATCCGCTGGCTACCGACGCCAAGCCGAGAGATCCTTGGACAACAACGCCTCGAGCCGCTCGATGTCTTCTGCGTAAGCCGCCAACAGACGCCGTCGCGTGTCGGAGCACATCACCGGGTGGTCTAAGGTCATGCCCAGCACGCGCTCACGGAGCGCGTCCCGCCATGGCTCCGGTACCAGACGTTTTAGCCACGGCGTAAACGCGTACCCCCAAGTCAACGCCTGCCGCACGCCCGGAACTTTCGGCCGTCCCGACTGGTTGTAGCGCACGGCGACGTTCACCGGGTAGGCGGCGTCCACGCCCAAAAACTCGAACAGCCTGCTCAGCACTCCGCGCGGCTGCTGCACGAACTCCTCGTACCAGACGACGTAAACCCGCTCGCGCCCGAAGTGCTCGAGATACGCGCGCACGCGTTCGGCGTAGCGTCCCATTTCGAAGTAATGCCACATGGGCTCATAGCCCGCACGCTTGCGTTCATCTTCCTGAGCCAGCCCTTCTTCGAAGCTCAGCCGTTCTCGCGCATCCCGCAGCTGGTGCAGATAAGCGCTGTACGCCCGGTCTACGGGGTGGCGCAGCAAGATCACGATTTTGGCGTCCGGTACCGCCTTTGCGATCGCGCCGGCGGCCGGATAATAGAGATAGAGGACCGAACATTCCCCGACGGCTTTCCCCTCAGCGCCGGCGAACAGCGCTTCATAGTCATCCCGGTCGCGAATGAACAGGCGATTGGCGCGTTCGTCGCCGGGCCCTTGAAAGGCTGACGGAAGGTGTTCGGCCACAAAAAACGAGGCCTCTTTATGCGGGCTCATATAGATTTGCGGATGCTGGCCAAGGTAGTGCGTGAGGGAGGTGGTGCCGGATCGCGCGGCGCCCACGATATAAAAGTTCGGCAACATTGCTTAACACACTCCCTGACACGGGGTACCGTATCGGTCTATGTCCTAATCCTAGCCCATTTCGGTTCGATGGCAACCACGAAGGCATTTGCGGACCCGTGCGAATCGGGGTCCTACGAGGGAGGCCCCCTCGATCGGACGCCGACGACTGCTGGGAGGAAACGCTCTTCGCGATACCCCACATCATCCGTCTCCCTGGGAACCCGTCACCACGACACATGCTGCTCCGCGGTGCACATGCGCTCCCCAGCGCTCAGACGGCGACCGGATGGATCCCCCTCACCGAACCTGCCGGGCCAAGGCCAAGACATCTCCCGGTGAATCCAGGAAAGCGTTCTTACGGCGGATTAGCTTCGGGATGTTCCCACGTCCGAAACAATCACCACCTTGCCCCGTTCGTCGATTCGGCCACGGATCTCCTCAATTCACTTCGTAATTTCAAAACGAATGGATGTCACCCTTGGGGACTGGGGGTTGACCCCGACGATGGCAGAAGACATCGTGCACAAAGGGACCGCGATAGTCGGAGGACGTCGCGGTCCCTTTCCGGCGACCAGCAAGGCAAACTAGACCATGAGTCCGGCGTGTGGCCGTACCGTGCCATTCTTCGGGTCCAATCGGTCAGCGAACTACCACCCGTGGAGATATTGCTGCAATTTTACCCTTTTAGTCCGGTAAAATTGAGACCTTTGATCAGGCGTCCTTGCCCCACAGCAAACAAGATCATAATAGGTAACGCAAACACTACCGAGGCAGCCATTAAACGGCCCCACTGCATGCCGTGAATGCTGACGAATCGATATAACCCCAGGGATATCGTCCACTTGTTGGGATTATTCAGATAGAGCAAGGGGGCAACGAAATCTCCCCATGTACCCATAAACACAAAAATTAGCATCGCAGTGATCGGTCCAATAAGCTCGGGAAGAATAACGCTGTAGAACACCCGAATTTCCGAAGCGCCATCGATTCGCGCGGACTCGCTCAACTCGGCCGGAATCCCCATCATAAACTGGCGCAGCAGAAATATGAAAAAGGCGTTTCCGAAAAATGCCGGAACAATCAGCGGCAAATAGGTGTTAATCCAGTGTAAATTGTGAAACAGAATGTATAGCGGTATCATGGTCACTTGGTACGGAAGCATCATGGTCGCCAGAATAATCAGAAAGGCGACATTCCTTCCTTTCCAGGGGATTTTCGCTAATGAATAAGCAACCAAGGTGTTACTGACCAAGTTGCCCAACATGACAAACCCAGCGATGAACAACGTGTTCTTCATGTACAACCACAAAGGCACCTCTTGAAAAGCGTCGATAAAGTGAATCAGCGTGACACTTTGGGGAATCAAAGCGGCGATACCCGTCTTGGTCAAAATTTGGGTCGGTTCCAACGCCGATAACAACATCCACCAAAATGGCAGCAAGAGCGCCAACGCCACCACCAGCAGGACGAAATACGAGAGGGAGGACCGTACATTAATCCGTGCTCGGTGGTTGCCAACGCGTTTCGGTTGATGTAGTGCTCTCCTATTGTCCACCATAAAACAACCACCCTCTTGCCCACTTTAGTACCGTCAAGGTCAGCAGAAGGCTCATGACTAAGAGCGTCCATGCCAACGCCGATGCGTATCCCATATTGAGGTAATGCAGAGCCTGGGAATAAATGTAGACCGATAGGAATAGTAATGATCCGTCGGGAGAGCCCGAACCTCCTCCAATGATATATGGCGAGGTAAACGAACTTAAGGTTCCAATCATTCCGGTGATCAACAAAAACAACGTCACCGGAGACACCATCGGAATGGTGATGTGACGCATTTGAGCCCAAGTTCCGGCTCCGTCCAGCTGTGCGGCTTCATAGAGCTCACTGGGAACCGCCTTCATCGCCGACAAATACAACAAGCCAGTATATCCGACGCCCCATAACCCCGCGCCTATCAAAAATGGCTTGGCCCACGTTGCGCTGTCGTACCAAAGGGGTTGCGGGAGGTGGACTAGTCCGAGAATCTGATTCACCAAGCCTACAGCTGGATTGAACAACCAGAGCATGACGAATAGGCTAGCCACAGCCGGCATCGCGTTGGGTAAAAAAAACGACGTTCGGAAAAGTGGCATGAGCCGCGTTTTTCCATTCATTAGGTGGCCAATTAGGAATCCCCCGATTAACCCTATTGGCAGACCGATTATGATCATATAGACGGTATTACCCAAAGCTTGATAAAAATTGCTATCTTGAAAGACTGCGGCGTAATTCTGCAGCCCTATCCACCTTGGGGGACTAAAAATGTCATATTGAGTAAAGCTGTAATAGAGCGATGCGCCGATGGGATATAGCTGAAATGCCAAGAATCCAACAATCCACGGCAGGGCAAATAACAAGCCATTGCGCAGGTGCGTATGGCTAATGCTGTGGCGCTTCGAAATTGTCAACATCTCCTCCCCCTCGTATCCATCGATGCGCAGAACGAAGGATGGAGAATCTCCTTCCTTCGTCCTCTTTTTTCCTGCTTTCTGTCTGCCAAAGGTATGTTCGAGAAGATCCCAACCATTAAGGAATCCGCGATGCTTGTTGTATTTTCGCCTGAGTGGCAGCCAAGGCCTTTCCAGGAGAGATTTTGAAATCCAATGCCAATCCTTCATACTTTCCCCAAATGGTGGCCAATTGAGGGAGAACGGTAAGGGACGGCCAATTATACAAATGGGGGCTGGTCGAATAGCGAACGAAATTAAGCAGTTTTGGATTGTTAGCGAATAAGGGGTTTTTGAGCGATGCGGGCGTGGTTGGAATTTTGCCCCGGATGCCGGTAAACCAGCCCTGCCACTTCGGACTTGTCAGAAACTGTATGAGTTCGAATGCTGCCTGGGGATGCGCCGCATTTCGAGGAATGAAAATTGCCCCGGGCGAAACCCATCCGCTATCTTTCAGCGCTGGGTGGCCATTTGGATATGGAATCGGCGCGACGCCATAGTTCAGATGGGGCGCGTACTGCCTGATCCAAGAGGTAATCCACTCCCCGTCAACGTACATAGCCAGTTTCCCACTAAAAAACGGATTGGTTGCCGATGAATAGTTCCCGAATCCCGCAACTGCCTTGGTAAGGCGGACCAAACCATAGGTATGTTCATACGATACCAGGAACTTCAACGCTGCCACATTCGCCGGGGACGTGAACGTAAACTTGTGGGTGGCCGGGTTATAAAATCGGCCACCAAACACATAGTTCCAAAGCCGCTGGTAGGGATACGGATAGAGCGGATCAAAACCCAGCCGCACAATCTTGCCATTCTTAACGATGGTTAGCTTCTTGGCATCCTGCAACATCTGACCGATGGTCTTAGGAGGCTGTTTGATGCCGGAGGCGGCGAAATCTGCCTTATTGTAGTACAACATGGCGACATCTTCAGTATACGGCAGTGCATAAACTTTGCCGTGATTCTTGAAGACATGCAACGCCGTGGGGCTAAATTCACTTAGGTTGAGGCGCGCGTGCTGGATCATCGAACTCAACGGCAGGATTGCCCCTTTGGCTGCCCAAGAGGGAATCTCATAGTTTGCCCAAGTCTGAATAACATCCGGCGGCGATCCGCTGGCCATGGCAGCCAAATCCTTGGTTGGGGTCGTTCCTCCCAGGAGGTTAACCTTAATGCCAGGGTGAGTTTTCTCAAATATCGCGATGAGGTGTTTCTGAGCGTTATTGCTGGCTGCGCTTCCCCACGTGTTCCAATACGTGATTGTGATCGACTTTGCTCGACGCAAGGCAGGGTTTCGAAGAGTGGTGGACGGATATGCCCATCCGCCAAGCACTAGCACAACCGTGGTCGTCGCCAATAGGCTGCTGGTCAGAGTTTTCATCCAAAAGGCTCCCCTCAAAATTAAACTCATAAGAACATCTTCCATCGGCGTGTTCTAAAGGGTGAACTCTGTTAACAGGCTGTTCTCAGGAATTATTAAACGTAGATACTTTTCACTCGACGACTAATTTCAGATTCGATCACTACGGTTGATCCTATCACCGCCGCATTTGAAGCCATGAGTCTCCTCGCGCGGTCCCAGGTTATCACCAACTGAGTTAACTTTTCTAACTAATTAATAGAATAGCATCGAACTATTATCAATACAAGGACAGTTTGCCTTTAGTGCGAGCTTTTCGCGCTGCGTTGAAATTCCTATCAAATCGAAACCTATCGCCAGCTGGCCGAAGACATGGCCCGGCATCTCGCCGAAACAGCTCAGGCCACGTAGGGGGGGACCCTGATGCGGAGTCCTCATCGATACCGGATCGATGGAGAAATGGGACGAGTCCGCTTTGCCACCTATCTGTTGCAAGCGGGGAAACACGTCTTGTGGACGCCGGAGGCCGACGGGTTCCCGGCGTTAGGGTCTCGCGAACATCATGTGACGGCGAACTTTCGGGAGTGGGTGTTGACCCTCACTAGCCTCATGTCGTATCGCAACACCCGCATGTCGTGCGGCGCATCCGTCAGGGAGCTGTTGATGCTCGGACGCCCCTGACCACGCTGGTCGACTTGGTCGATCGCGAAGGGGCCGCAGTGCAAGCCTGGATCGCCCAGAAGACGGCCACGACCTTGGCCCAATACGAGTTTACGGCCGCGCGGGCGCCGACCACAACAGCCGGTCAAACCGCTTGCGGGCCATCAAGGCCGCCTACCCCAAAGCGTGATTGACCAGGCGGTGGCGCAGGATAATGCCGGAAAGTCCGACGAGCAGCAGATTCCGGCGAAGGCCGCACACGACTTCTACGAAGATCCCGCCACGGTGATCGATATCTCGGTGGATGATGTGAGCGTGAAAAAGCAAAAAGTTCATCGGAAACCGTCGTTAGCGTCCGCCGCCTTGGCGGCGGAGCCCTCGGCATCTCTCCCGCCCGAGTCAGGAGACTCCACCGAGGCTCCCACCCCCGTAAAGAGTGGCCTCCCCGGACCGGCTGACCCGAAAGGGGCCGAGGCTCTCAAACGTGTGCATAATACCATTGCGCATATCCAGAGTTCAGCGGGCCAGTATATCTTGAGCGGTAGAGACACCGCAACGGTCTTACCCATCCTCGTGGCGTTTTTGCTCCTTCAGGACGTGTTGGCCACGCACCGTATCCCATGCTTTGCTGATGGAGCCCGGGCTCTGCATGGTGCCATTCGGCAGGTTTTTGACGGGGTCCCTTCCCTCGCATCCTCTTCGATTGGTATCATCACGAGAAGAAGTGCGGGGAGTACCTCAGTATGGCCCTCGCCGGGCGAGCCATTCGCAAAGACGTCCTGCACACCCTCACCGGCTACCTGTGGCTCGGACGAGTGGACGATGCCATCACGTATTTGCAGCATCTCCGTGCCGATCGGATCAGAACCAGAAACAGCTCGATCAAACCATCGACTATTTGCAGCGTCATCGCGAGGAAATTCCCTGCTATGCGTTACGCCAGGCCTTGGGGTTGGGCAATTCCAGCAACCGCGGGGAAAAGGCGAACGATCGGTGTGTGGCAGACCGACAAAAACATCAGGGGATGAGTTGGTCGTCCGACGGGTCCACTCGCTTGACGAGTACGACGACCCTCCTGCGAAATCATGAATGCGATCGATGGTGCACGGACCAAGAATTGGGGTGGCAATGGGTGGCCTGAGGCCGTCGCGAGGTGACGGTGTGCTGACTATCCAAGCAACCGTACAGCTCGAAACAATTTCGCGACCGTCGCGGCACCCACACCAGGCGTCACACCGCCTCTTCGGCGAATTGGTGCGCGTACAGCCGGGCATATAACGGGCAATCTGTCAGAAGTTGCTCGTGTCTGCCGTCTCCCACGATCTCCCCATCCACCATCACCACAATTCGGGGAAATCCAATGATCGAGGAGATCTTGTGCGCAATCACCAGAATGGTTTTCTCGGTAAACTCCGCAAGCAGTTGCTCAAGCACGATTCTCGACATCGTACTATCTAACGCCGAGGTCCCCTCGTCTAAGATGATAACGGATGGGTCGCGCACAAAGGCGCGCGCCAGCGCCACCCGTTGGCGTTCCCCTCCCGAGAGCCGAGTGCCGCCCTCGCCAACGCTCGCAGGTGCTCCATGAGCGGCCATCGCCCAGTGATCCGCCATGCCCGCTAATCGGACCGCGTGCGCGACCCGATCCGACGTCGCATTCGGTACCCCCAACTTGACGTTCTCTTCGATCGTGGCATCGAAGAGGTAGGGATCCTGCATCACGACGGCCACGTTGGGCCGAATGGTCGACGGACGAGGTGCCGCTATGGCGGCACCTCCCACGGAGACTTCGCCGTTATCCGGAGCGTAGAGGCCCGCAATCAAGTAGGTAAGGGTGGTCTTCCCGCACCCCGAGGGCCCTACAATCGCGATATGCTCGCCAGCGTCGATGCGCAAATTGAGGCCTTTGAGGACCGGCCGGTGGCTTTCAAAGGCAAACCAGACGTCCCTCAGCTCGACATCCAAACCGCCTTGTGACCCCGCCGCGAGATCATCCCGTGCCGGAAACGTTGGATAATCGAATAGTGCATTCAAACGACCAATGGAAACCCGGATCACCTGCAGCTCGCTATAGAATCGAAGGAAATTCACCACAGGATCGACGAGCATGCCATTGTACATCATAAAAGCGGTTAGGCCGCCGATGGAGAGTTTGCCCTGGGATACCAGCACCGCGCCAAAGGTCATAATGAGACCAATGACCGCCATGAAAAAGCCCCGATTTAGCGATTCGGTGCGCTCGTTGTAGAGGGCCTCCTGAACCGTCGCGTGCGTTGCCCCCGCGCTGCAAGCGAGAAGCTTGCCCCGCATCTCGTCGGTCCCATTGTTCGTCTGCACGTCCTTTAATCCGCGCATGACTTCGGCAAATAAACTCCACATGGCCGTCGTCTGATTGCGGACCTCCCCGGCCAGCGATCGCATCCTTCCTCCGGTGCGACGCGTCAAAATCGCGGAAAAGAGTCCCAACGGAAACACCAACAGGGTCATTTGCCAATCGATCGACAACATGATGACCAAACCAATCACAAACTGTGTCACCGACTGTAGAATATTGACCACCGGACGCATAAAGTTGGTCGTGGCAATCTCCGAATCCTTGAGTGCATTCATTACCACGTCATTCGTGGATGCTCCGGTCAACGGTAATGGCCGTAAATTCAGCGCTTGCTCCCAAATCCTGCTGCGGAGTTGATGGCCCCGTTCAGCCTGCAGCGTTCGGTACAACGTATTGAGCACAAAGCGTGCGACACTGGCCAGAATGAATACGCCAATGTACACCGCGCCCAGTGCGATAATGGTCGGTGTCTTGGTGGCCGCGCCTTTTCCTACCGCGATATCCACTATCCTTTGAATCAGTTTCATGGGATAGGCTTCGCTGATCCCCACCACGATGACGAGCAGGACGAGCGGCACCAACTTCCAGCCGTTATTGATGATAAGGCTCTTGAGCCTCAGTTGGTTCGTCTTCATTGCTAGCTCCAATTCTCAAAATGCGGAACGTTACCCGGAACGGTCCGCTCCTGACTCTCAGACGGGGCAAGCCCGATACACGCTAATGTATCGCGCGTAATCGCACTGATACCGCTGTTTTTGAGGTTCTTTCATGTAGATGCCGTATCGACCTTTGTGGCGCCTTCCAGTCCCGGAGATCCACCCAACCTTGGATGATTTGACCAAGGCGACTCCAGCCCATTTAAGTATAGCGCCAGATAGCGGTGTCTTGGCTCTGCCAGATGACCTGCCGTTCTGATCCGAAGGGAACCGCCTCCCTTAATGCGGGCCATATCACTGCCAGGGACACTCATCGCAATATGCCCCAGGGCCGGGAAATCCCGAGACCCGATTCCCCCGGCAGCGGAGCTTCACCGCGGCGGTTTGCCTGATAAGTTGGACCGAAACGTTTTTGGACCCTAGTTTCCCCCTGGCGCCGCGCCGTATAATGTAAGCACTGAGATAGTGATGTCTGAGAAGGAGGACAATATGGCTACTGTTCATGTTTCCAGTAAGCGCCAGATTACAATCCCCAGTGATCTGGCAAAGAGAGTCGGCATTGGCCCGCATGATGACGTCTGGATTGAAGCCATCGGCGATACATTGCATGTCCGGAAGGCGCCGGAACACCCTGCCGACTACTTCGCGGGTCGTCTCGCCCATTTGTTTCCCGATCCCCACACGGCGGAAGACTGGTTAACGAAGGAACGCGACGCATGGATCCGTGGATAGAGAGGTGGCTCGGTCAAACCGTGGCCTTGGATACCAATGTGCTGATCTACTACTTTGTTAAGCATCCGACGTACTATCCTGTTGTCCACCCGATTTTTCAAGCGTTAGAGTCCGATGACCTGCAGGCCATCGTGTCCGTGGTCACGGAAGCTGAGCTTCGCACGCTCCCAGAATCCCAAAAGGATGCTGAGGGGTTGCACGCATTGGGTCTGTTTTTTCAGCAATTCCCGAACGTGACCGTAGTGCCCGTGACGCGGCCGATCGCACGCATAGCCGCCCAACTCCGCGGCACCCATCGCCTGCGCCTGCCTGATGCCCTCATCATTGGCACGGCCATCGAACGGCAATGCGCGGCCGTGATTGGAAATGATGCGGGATGGCGTGATCGGACGGATCCTTGTCCCTATGTGCATTTGGACGCGTTGCGCCCGACTACCCCATAAAGGGGCCGCCGCCATCGGGACCTCGATGGCTGATAAACGGGTGACCATCACGCTCGCGGAAGTGGGAAACCAGGTGCGGTCGGCAAGACACACTACCTGGTTTCCTTTCTTCCCTTCTTTGCGTGCAGTATCGTATTACCACCACTGCACCACAACACAGGAACCCACACCAAATTTTAAGAACCATTTTTAACAACAAATTTTCAGCAACCCATACCGGTCATCGAATATGGGATAATGGACCCATTTTGTGGTCATATAGATTTAGACTCAACACAATTGTGCTCCCAGCCGTCCGTAGAGGCACTCAATCTCTTGCGTAGTCAGTGACCGTAAAGGACGTGGGCCTAAGCCGTCAATGACATAACCCAGTTTTTGCCGATATCCGCGCAAGGTGCTGGGTCGTGTCCGTGGCGGTTGCATCGTCTCCAGCCATTCGATCAAAAAAGTTTCGACGGTTTTATCAGTGGGTGGCTTCCGATGCGGATCCTCCCGGTAGGCCATCTCTTGCTCCCGGCTCCACTTTTTGGCTTCCCGTGCCGTGGCAAAGGTTTGACTGGTTTCCCGGCGTTTCCCGGCGTTTCCCGGTGTCCGGGTCATAATAGGTCACCCGGGCTTGCCAGCGACCACTCGGGAGTTTCCGAGGATCAATCGCATGGGGTTCTTTGGGACGATTCGGCACCAGTCCTCACCTCTCCCCACGATTCTCCATAAAAAGCGGTGATTCCCGCTGGGGGGGTGATTAGAGTGCAAGGCGGCCAGCTACTCTGCTCCTTGCTCTCTGCCGAGCACGGCCTGGTTCGCGGCTTGATCGAGGTGGTAAATCGTCCAATCCTTGAGCGTCCGGCCTTCGGCTGAGGCAGCCGCTCGCCACCGTTCGCGGGTATCCGGAGGAATCCGAATCGATACCTGGTTTTTGTCGCGATGACGATCTTCGTGATTACGCTTTTGGATCCATGCGGGATCGGCGCTCACAGTCTTAGGTCGTGCCACAGCAATACCTCCTCGGGTCGAGTATACCACGCTATGTTCATGGCGACTGCTCACCGTGTAAGATCTTAAGGAATTCTTTAGATATTGGTCTATTGGGGGGTGACTGCTCACCTGTCATAATAAAGATAGAACTCCAAGGGAGGAACCAGCCATGCGGAAAGATTTCTATGCGGAGTACGAGGCGGAGTACGAATATCGGATGCGGAGCCAGGAGCGGTTCCGGAACATGATCACCCTGGCCGGGTTACTCGGGATAACGATCGCGATGGTGGTCTCGTTCCTGGCAGCGGTACACTAAAGTGAGGAAGAGGGTGGCCTGATGATTCGATACGATGACGGTGGCCATCCACCGGACGCCTACGAAGGGGCGGCTCGTTGCATCGGGCGGATCGTGTGGGGGGCGGCGGCAATCTTCGCCGCCCACGGGGTGCTGTCCATACCACCAATCGCCCACTGGGCGGATGCGTTGCCGGCAACCATAAACCTGCCCCGATTTGGCGGCACCCTGCCGTTGGGCTGGCCGCTCTGGCTGCTTCAGCACCCGGCCCACATGTTTAAAGCCTGGCTTGACGCTATTCTTGGGCGGTTCCCTTGAGGGCCGCCCCCCCTTCTTCTCTACGGGGCTTTTCATCCTCTTCCACTCTCCGCCCGACACGCTGTGCCGGAGGCTGCGGACCGCTTTATCGCGCAGAGCCGCAGGTGACAGGACGGCGAGGCGGATTGGACTAGGCACGGACCCTTTGAGCGGCAGCTGATAGGGTCCGAACCTCTCCGGGTCCACTCCCCTGCCGTCGCCATTTCAATGGGAATTATCCGCCAGTCCCCCGGCCACCCCGAGCCGAGACTTAAGCGCTTCTTGCAGGACTTGGGAATAATTGATGTCAGCCCGGTCCGCCGCGTCTGCCAGCCACTTAGGAACGGTTAAGTTTTTCTTGACCGACTGATTGGCCATTTTACTACGGATCACGGGCATCCACGCCTCCACCACAGCGACCATCGCCTGGGGAGGGACGGTTGCGGGCTTCAACCGGGACGGCTCAGGAATCGGTTCGTGATCCTCTTCCATGCCATATACATGCAATTCCAAGGCTTCTTTCGCCATGGCAAACGCCTCTTCCAGGGTGTCCCCTTCCGTAATACAACCCGGCAGATCGGGAAACATGACCGTATACCCCGCAGTATCGCCAGGTTCAAAAATGGCCGGAAATAGATATCGGTCTTTCATCGCTCACTCGCCTCCTGGGTTTCACGTATGGGGGAACACGACACCGGATTGCCTCGCGATGCTCCGCAGAGTCTTCGGGTCCAAATTCTTCCGAGGGTGCGGGACCGTTGTTTTGCCGGGCTTGACGCGATGCACCAGCTGAACGTGAGACCCCGTCTGGTGTTTAATCACCCAGCCATCTGCCAAGAGGATGCGCAAGACCTCCCGTGACCAATACGATTTCATGGCCACCTTCCTCGCTTCCCCCTTTTACTATAATACGTATTACAATGCGCAGCAATTGGCGGCGTACTCCAAACGACTTCTTTTTGCGGTACAAGTGAGGCACCAACACGAAGGGCCTAAACTCCGCGCTGGGCCTCATCGGCTCGGCTGGGAAATAGACCCCTTTTGTCGGTATAGGCATCGACCGCTTTGACATAGCGTTGCAGCGTACTCAGCGCGACGTCGGCTTGATGCGCGGCTTGTCGCCAGGACAGGGTGCCGGACCGTAAGAGAGGGAGTACCCCGTCCATCCGGGCTTGTTTCTTTGGATCGATCCCTTTGGGCCGGCCAATCGCCTTCCCTTCCTGCCGGGCGCGTTCCATGCCGGCGGTCACCCGTTCGCGAATCAGTTCCAATTCAAACTCCGCCAGGCTGGCCAGCAAGTTTATGAGCAGCCGACCTAATGCGGTGGTCGTGTCAAAGCCTTCCTGAGCGCTGAGAAATCCGATGTTCAAGGGGTCCCAGACGGCGAGCGTATCGTGCATGTGTTTGACCGAACGAAACGCCCGGTCGAGCTTGAAGACTAAGACCGCATCGAATTTCTTCTTGGTGGCATCGATTTGCAGATCTTTCCAGGCCGTGTGGCGGAGCAAGTCATTGGCGCTGGCCTGGTCGACATAACTCTTGGTCACGTGCCACTCCGGGTGTGGCCCGGCAAACTGCCGTAAGCGGAGCAATTGGGTTTCCGGGTTCTGGTCTTTGTCTCGGGTGCTGACCCGAGCGTACAAGGCAATGCGCATGATGAGTCACATCCTTTCACTTATACAGGGGGTGGACAACGCGGCGCGAACGTGGTAAGGTGAAGCCGTATCTGATGCTCACTGAGGGTTCGTTGACAAGGAGGCTGCCCAATCACCACCGCAGGAACCGCACAATCCACGGACATTTGGACCAAGATGGAAGAAGCCAAGAGTCACTTCACCGCCGACCTTGACCCCGACGAATGACAAAAGATATACGCCGAGGCGTTGCGTTTGAATGCTGACGGCAAGTACGATGTCCCCGATCAAGAATCCGATTCCCTAAGCACGGAAATCAAAGTGACCATCGATGGCACGGAATATGACATTCGCGATTGCGCCGAGGCACATCCGGAAGATTGGCGATTCGACAAGTATGAAGTGTTTGACCAGGCTCGATGCGAACGATTCGGGAATTGGTTGATTGACGCCAGCGTCCCGTTTCGCGTGTTGGTGCGCCCGTACTTCACAGATTAAGCCGTGTGGGAATTTCGCCAGGTAGCCTAAGGTTCCGTTAACACTCCCGATGCCTTCCTGGGTCGGGAGTTTTTTTGGTTACTGAAAAAACTCAGTAACCATGGACACGAACAGGCCAAACCCATAGAGAGAAAGCCTTATGACTTTTCTCTCTATGGGCATTGCGAGCAGCGACCGGGGATACCCCGGATCGGGCGATAGTTTGTTAGAATATCATCAGAACACTGGGTGGCCTTAACGGGCAGGTTGGTCCTGTCGGACGATCCTAAATCATGGTGCGGGATGGTAGAAATAATCAAAAAATCCTTATTTGCACAGTGTTGCAATTGATGATACGATTTTGGCATCCTAACAGCGGAGGTGTCAAAGCACATGTCCAAGAGCAGAAATTCTTGCATTAAATACGCGAAAAACGCTAAGGTACCGCTCGTTCTCCCACATGGATTAAGGATTTTGCATCAACAATGTGCAAATAAGGATTTTATAATCAACGAGTTTTCATATGCGGCTGTGGAGGAACGCTTGCAATGAAAATTAGACCGCATCAGGTCCAGGTCGTGGGGTTGGCCGTGGCGGTGTTTATTTTGGATCGGGTGACCAAGGGCTTGGTAGCTGAACGCATGGCCATCGGCCAGTCCATTATTTTGATTCCGCGTGCGCTGGATCTCACCTATGTCTTGAATAACGGGGCGGCGTTTGGGGTCCTGGCCCATCGCACTATGCTATTCATCATTGTCGCTTTTGTCTTGCTGTATGGCGTTTTGTGGGCGACCTTTAGTCGCACATCGATGGAAAGACGGATGATTTGGGGGCTCGGTCTTTTAGCCGGGGGTGCCGTGGGCAATCTCTGGGACCGCATGGTGGCCGGCCAGGTCATTGATTTTATCCATTTTCGTTATGGGCCGGTCGTTAATTTTGCCGATGCCTCGATTCTGATCGGGATGGGTCTGGTGCTGATGGATTTCTGGCGACGCGAGAGTGTGAAGGCGAGGGATCGTCATCAAGGAAGCGACCGAGACCGCGACACGGACGATTCTCGTTCCGGATGATCCATCCCCGATTCGGCTGAGTTACAATGTCACATTGTTGAATTAACGGGGGCGTTTGTGCAGTAATCGTTACGGCACATACGCCCCATCACTGTCATCTCAAGTCGTCACCATCTATTTTTGACCATTTATGCGAACAGGGATCTCCCACGTCCCGCAAAAACCAGCAGCACCCCGGATGCCAGCAAGGAGCTCTATTACGGAGCGCAGCACTAATACGTAGAGGCCTGCGCCGGGCTGGTGGTTTAATCAGCCGACGACGTGGTTCACTCTTCGCAAACATTTTCTATAAAATCCTTATTTGCACAGTGTTGCAATTGATGATACGATTTTGGCATCCTAACAGCGGAGGTGTCAAAGCACATGTCCAAGAGCAGAAATTCTTGCATTAAGTACGCGAAAAACGCTAAGGTGCCGCTCGTTCTCCCACATGGATTAAGGATTTTGCATCAACAATGTGCAAATAAGGATTTTTTCTATCGATGGTTAAACCGGGACCGCCTTGCCGAAACGTCTGATAGAACCGGGCAACGAGTTGGTTGGGTCAGCCCCGCTCTGCCGACCGGTCGTAGAAGTTGAGTTCGACATCGCCAGCCCACTGTGAGAAGCGACCTTGGTCGGAGGCGTCATCGAGCAGATGCCGAAGATCGTCTTCAAAGCGCGCCAAGTCATCACCGAACAGATGCGGCGCACTATTCGAGTGCGACAGCACCCAGGAGATGATGTCGCCAACGGATCTTTCTAGGCCGTCGCCCCCCTTGACCGGCACTGAGCGGGCGGGTCGAAAGCCCGCCCCCACGAGCACCCTGGCCTCACCGTCCGGCGTCCCATAACGGAGCACGCTTTGCCCGGCACGATGGTCCTCCCCGAGATAGGACTTAATCAACGCGTCGATCTCCGCTCGCGGCGGTGAAGGGAACGGAAGCACTGGCGATTGCGAGCTGGCAACCGCTGTGTTGACGTGCACGAAAGCCCCACCCGGCTCGATCATCCGAAACATGATCTCCGCAACCACCTCGCGCTCCATCCAGTGAAACGACTGGGCAAAGGTGGCGTAGCGAAAGTGGCCGAGTCCAGCGGGAAGGGCTTCTGCTCGTAGATGGACCCAGCGAACGTTCTCGACGCCGAACTCCGCTGCTCGCCCCGCCGCCTCGACGAGCATGTCAGCATCAGGGTCGACGCCGATCACCTCGGCGAACAGGCACGCGAGCGCCACCGCGACCGTCCCTGGCCCACAACCAACGTCGATCAAGCGGGGAGCACCGCTGAGATCTGCGCCCAAGCGAAAGCGCTCGGCTAGCGCGGACGGATACGGAAGACGCCCGCGCGCGTAATGCGGCCCGGCACCTTTGTATAGCGTTGGGTCCCATTGCCAACCTTTCGGCATGATCACTCTGTCTCCTTGTCAAACCGTGCTTGATGCACTTAAGCCCCCGTAAACGCAGCAACACTCCGTAGCCGGAGTCAGTCAACTTTTAATTCGGAGTCCAGAATTCCCATCGATAGGTCGTCCCACCAACGGTCGTCCAACCATAGGGACTCTCGCTCACGACCCTCCACGACGAACCCGCAGCTTTTATAGCTGCGAATGGCCCGGACATTATAGGCCGCCACGCGCAGAGCCACCCGGTGTAGGTTCAGGTCGTCAAAGGTGTCCTGCAAAATGCGCCTAACCGCCTCGCGACCGAATCCGCGCGACCAAAATCGGCGGTCATAGATGCCCATGCGAAGACGGGCATTCCGATGGTCAGGGTCGATATCGAAAATGGTGATTTGCCCGATATACCGACCTTTCGGCTCGAAAATCGCGGTACCGTCGGGCCAGACTTTGGCGGCCAGTATCCATGATCGACTGACAGCGCTGTTCGCTGCCGTTAAGGCGGACAACTTCGCGCGGACCTCGTCGGGCGCAAGCGTTTTGGGACTACCGTCTCCACCATACATCCGATTCTCTTCCGGATCGCGAGGGATCTCGACGCGACTGGGGATATCGGCCTCGACGGGCTGTCGCAACCACAGACGTGCTGTCTCGAATTCGACAACAGGACTCAAAGAACCACCCCTTCATTCCAGTCATGTCCATAGAGCGATTACGGCCGCATGATACAACGCCGCCGGTTGAATTCGACGACAATCACAGGGTGTTCCTTCTCGGATTCTCGCCTCCAAGTACGCATTAAGGAGTTCCACCGAGTTTCGGTAGAGGGCGGACCAAGGAAATAGCTCTCAAGGTTTCCAACGTCGTATGGACGTCCTGCCCCTAGCCATCTTCACCTGGCCACCGGCCATCGTCCTCTTGCAATGCTTCTAGTCTGCTAAGCGAGTCGGCGATCAAGGGAGAATCAGGCGCAACGCCCATGACACACAGGCAGTTAATCATCCACGCGAAGTTGCTGGCCTCCAGTTGCGACAATCGCGCCCGAAGACCATCCATTATTTGCTGTGCGCCTGGCTTAGCCGATAGCGTAGTCCAGCGGTGAGCCAATCTCCCGATTATCTGACGCATAGTGCGGGCCAATCGTGAAGTCGATTAACCCTAATCCGTCCCAAATGACCTCACCGGAATAACGCGGCACGACGACGTCGGGCTCATCCACCAGTTCAAATCCCCGAAGTGTGGGACCGGCGACCACGCTGCCCGCACTCGTTTCCACGTAGACGAGTTGCACTTGGGCCAATAGTGGCCAGATAACTGGGTCGAAACCACTCTGATACATGGCGCGCCGCAGGACAAACGCATTGCCCCCAAGCGCCCAGACCAGGCCGAACTGTCGCAACGCCGATTCGATATCGCCGCCGGCGAAGTAGTCGCGCAGGTCGAGCCTGTCGCAGGGAAACCCCAGCCCTGCGAGCCCACGTTGCGCAGATTCCTCCCAAAACCGAACGGTAGATTCATCGGCTATCACATCCAGAGCATTCAAGACCCGACCCACCCGCGGATTCGCTCCGAGGAGCTCAAGCAGGCGGGCCGGTTCTTTGCCGAGATGCGCGGATGTCAAATAGAGCTTCATGAATCGAAGTATATCATTGGGCGCATGGGTACCCCCCTTAAAAATTGTCGCCCAACACTGCTTTATGCATTTACGCCCTCGTTAGCGCCCCAGGCATGGAATTCCTCAGTAGGCTACCTGTGCTTAAACTCGATAATGACTTCATTGAACACACGCCGAGCATCTTCCCGCTTAGACACATCGGTTCCCACTTCGACCAGCGTGATGAGCGCTTTCCATATCGCCCACCCCCGAGCCCGGGCCCACGTTCCAGCGTCTGCTTCAAGATGGCTGCGGAACGCCTCTCGGCTCGGCCCGGAGAAGAAGGTCCACGCGATGGCCAAATCGCATGCGGGATCACCGATCCCCAGGCAACCAAAGTCGATGACCGCACTGAGGCGGCCATTTTGCACTAACAGGTTCGTCGAGGATATATCCCCATGCACCCAGACCGGCATATCGCCCCATGCTTCGTGTAGTGCCGCTTCCCAGACGGCCGTCGCCGCCGCAGCATCGATCTGAGCTTCGAGGTCTCGGATCGCTTGCCGGGTTTCGTCGTGATAAACCTGAAGGTCGCCACCACGATAGAAATTAAGGGGGCCTGGCAGCGGCCCCCCTGCGGCCTCCGTTCGTTGCAACGCCACCAAGAAGTGCGCGACGTCGACCGCAAACGCCGGAAGGTCGGCAATACGGGCGACCTGTGCAGTTTCTCCTTCGATCCAGCGATACACGGACCACTGCCAGGGGTATTCGTCGGACGGCAGCCCTTTCGCCACGGGCATCGGAATGGCTACGGGCAATTGGGCGGCCAACTGGGGCAGCCATCGTTGCTCCTTGGCCACTTGCGCTGCGTAGGCGGCATGGCTAGGAAGCCGCACCGTCAGGTCTGATCCCAGACGAAAGGTGCGATTATCCCAGCCACCGGGTTCAATTTTCTGAATGGGGAGCCCTCGCCATTGCGGACACTGCTGGTCGATTAATCGACGAACTAAAGAGACATCGATATCCATCGGGGATACACTCCTCACACGGCCATCTTGTCCTGTATTGATTGGGTGTATGATGCGGGAGCCTCCAACTCCGCCCAACAATAAGTCCAATGCTGAGCATTTAGTCACCCTTGATGAGACGGATGTATCGGGCCACAAATCCTGATCATGGCACCACAACCATACGCCAATTCCGCATGGATGACGCCTCTGTCTTACTTTTGGAAGGGGACGCTCCCTCTCATGGCTTAGTGCAGCTACCTGCCCGTTAAGGCCCCGGAGACTCATGCTCTGGGGCTTAGTATAACGGATCACAGAACCTTCGTCATCGTCCGCCGTTCACTGCACAAAATACCGTTGATAGGCTTGGTGGCGGGCCTCTCCGCTCAAGACGGCATAGAGTTGGGTGGTCTCGGGTTTCTCATGGCCGAGAATCGATTGCACGGCCACCAAGGGAGCCCCTTGGTTGAGTAAGGTGGTGGCTAACGTATGGCGAAGCACATGGGGGTGAACCTTTTGGGCCAAGCCACAGCGTCCAGCAATCCGTCTGGCAACGCGTCTTGCGTGGGAACGGCGGTGGTCGTGATTTGCACAGTGGGATCGGGATGGAGATTCTGCCCGAGTACTTGATAAAGCGGTGTGACCACGGTTTGCAGTTGATCGGCAATCGCTTGGATTTCGCTGACCGCGTAATCGGCTAAGGTACAATGGATCGTCAGTGGAGCCAAGGTGGGCCATGCTTGCAAGAGCGGTTGGGTGGTAGCTTGAAGTTGGACCATGAGAGCAGCCCCATGCTTGACGGCCAAGTCGTGAATTTGCGCACTCTGTCCGATGGTCTCCAATGTCTTTTGGGCCGTGGCGAGCTGCTACGCCAAGTGCCCGGCTTGGTTGTCCGCCGCAGCCAACCGTTGCTTGTAATAGGCCTGGGTCTCCAGACGTTTCTTTTCGGCAGCCTCGGCCTTTCGTTGTTCGCGCACAATGCGCTTTTGCAGTTCGTCGAGTCGTTCTACCAAGGATGGGTCCGGGGTGGGCACGGCCTTTTCGATGATGCGTTCCACCACGGACGGCGGGGTGGCTTGGAGTTTCGCCACTTCCGCCGCCAGTTGGTTGCGTTCCGCTTGCACGTCGGCCAGTTGGTCGGCCAGGTCCGCGTCGGGGTCGGCGGTGGATTGCTCGCGCAGTTGGGCTTCCAGCGCGTCGTTTTGCGCTTGGAGGGCCTTGACCCGCTGCAGGATAGCTTGGATCTCCGACGCCGTATGACGGGGCTCCCCCTCCCGTTTGGCGGCTTGGATGTCCGAGAGTTTCAAGGCTGCCACCGATTCGCCGATGGCGTCCCAGAGGGCCTGTTGTTGATCCGCCGACAGTGCAGATAACGCCATGCCGTGAGCCGGAGCGAGACGCCCCTGGCTCACTAACGCTTGTAACGGGGGAATCAGTTTGTTCAGCCGATTCAGCTGCTTGGCTGTTTCCGGTGCAACGCCGCCAGTCTGAGCCACTTCGGTAAAGTTTACCGAAGTGCCGCGGGTCCCTTGACGAATCCCGGCTTTCTCCTTTAACCGGCGAATCAGCCGGGCTTGTTCCATCGGGGTCAGTTGCCGGCGGAGAACGTTATCGGCGATCAGCCGGTCCTCCGCTTCTTCCGTATCGCGGGTGGTATTTTAGCCGAGGTAGCTCTAGCGCGGTATATACTGCGCGGCCGCCCCGCATCAGCGGCAGGATTTCATGTGCGTGAATCGGGTGCATTTTCTCGGATTTCGCCAGCGTGTAGTACATATGCTCACTCCTTTTAATGAAATGGTTGTCGGAATATGTAAGCGTTTTGGGTCGGCCCCAATCTGTGGCGGGCGTCCTGGATTTCGTTCGGCCGGCGGCGCGGGTGTGCGGGCTCACCGGAGGGAGCAGAGCATCGGGAGCCATATGCCCCTATCTTCTCCGGCGGTAGCGCTCCCGGCGAGAGTCGTCCGTAGCGATCTCGGGTGTCGTCTCGATCCACGATCTGTGACCGATCCTTTCACGCAGTGGTATTGACTTGGACATTTGACGGTCGCGCCTGAGTGGTGGGCGGGGCGGGACTGGGTGGTCGGTGATGTCCCTGTGCGATGCTACTGGCTCCGTCGCCAACCGGGATGATAGTCGTTCACGACGGCGGGCTGGGTCAGGTGCTGCGTCGGTGATTCGGTGGCTCCCTCGTTCCTGAGTTTAGTTGACACCCGCGTGTACTCGAGTGCAAACCAGTGGGTTTATTTACGAAAAATGACCGCAAACAAGGAAAGACCCCGAACTCGGCTCACAGAGCGGCTTTCATGGTATGGATAACTATCTTCAGTTAATCTTTAGCTTAAATGCCACGATTTAAGTAGTGCCCTCACCACGTCTTTCTGTGCCGCATCCAAACGCGGCCACACGGCTGATAGCGGATCGGTGGGCTCTGCGGGTGCATTCTTGGGCGGGAGCCCCACCGACCAGTCGACCGAGCGACTGGCGGCTAGGTAGTCCCGGCCGCTAAAACGCTCCATATCTCCACCCATCTTCAGCAGCATTGGTCCGACCGCACCAGACCACGCCTCCCAGTCGGATTCGCATCCCCACACACCGCACAAGCCCGGGCCAAGACGGCCCATGACCGCGGTGACGGCCACTAAGTCGGCGGGGGTCCCGCCAGCGCCGTCCACGACTAGCGCCAGCGCGGACCCGGAGACCGAGTCGAAAAAACCCGCATCGATGAGTCCTCGACGGCGTTGGCCCAGGGTGTCGGCCATCAGCGAGTCCACGCCTCGCGCGCGCCATCAGAGGCTGTGCTGCCGAACGAGGGCGACCATTGGTGAACATACATGCCCGGATAAGTCAGGTGACAGGGTTCGAACCTTAAAATGACTGGGTTATACACGGAAACGTGAACCCTAGCTGGCTAAAATGACCGGATTTTTATCTTTTCCCTCTTCGCACTGCTCCCAACCTGACTTATCCAGGCATGTGTGTTGGTGAATTGGCACGGTGCCTCGGCATCGAAGTTTCCCGGCGATTTGCTGGGGCTTTTTTCTTTTTTGCGCAGGGCTGATTTTGCCCTTGGGGGGACGAGCCGTCGCTTCCTTTGGACTCGTTCGTAACAAACACAGGTCAACGACGGAAAGGACTCCGCGTTCCCCCTTTTTGGCCCGAATCATCACACCGTTTCAACGCCTTAGGAGGTATCCCGGTGGAGACGATCATTCGCGTTCAAAAAAATCGTCGGAACCCTTATGTCATGATTCGCAACTCGGTATTCGAGGATCCGTTGATTAGTTGGAAAGCCAAAGGACTGATGGGGTATTTCCTGTCTCGGCCCGATCATTGGACGATTTTGCTCTCCGATCTAGTGAAGCGCAGCCCGGACGGGCGCGATAAGGTCTACTCGGGCTTGGCGGAGTTAAAGCAACATGGCTATGTGGAGCATGTATTCGACCGCGATCAAGGCAAGATTGTGCGGGGGCGCTACATCGTCTACGAAGAACCCCAAGCTCCGCATCCGGAAAATCCGGAAACGGGTGGAACCGACGAGCCGTATCCGGATTTTCCGGATACGGCAAACCCGGTTCGGGAAAACCCACCACTAGTAATAACTGATCAAGAACCAAGTACGGAAAAAGATCTAAGCCCGATCCCGGAAACAGATCCTTCGACTCCTTCGGAGTCTCCGGATCTGACGGCTCTGCCGTGCAACGCCGCCTCAGCACCCACCGAATTGTCGGCAGGGTCCAAGGCTCCAGCGATTCAGAAATCTACCGAAACCCTGCTCAAAGTCGCCGAGTCCCGCCGAGACGAGATTCGGGCCGAGAAGGATGAACAGGCGATGGGAACCTCGACGCCTGAGGCATCCAACTCGTCGACCACACGAACGGTATCGCCCGAGGCAAAGCGGCTAGCCGGCGGCCTCAAACAACGACTCAAGGCCCGCGGGGTCACCGTCTTTCCACGAGACTGGCACCTGAAGGCCCAAGCCAGCGCGCAACGCCTCTTAGGCACGCTGTCGATCGCCGAGGCGGAGGCGTTGATGGACTGGGCGCTGGCCCATCCGTTCTGGGGCACCAAAATCTCCGACATGTACCGCATTGTCACATTGGCGCCCGAGTGGCAACAGGAGCGGCACCTAGGGAAAGGAGGACCAACCGATGGCCCGAATCGACTGCCAACCAGTCTCACTGCCGGACGGCACCCTAATCAAGATTCCCTTGATACCCTCATCCAAGGGCCCTGACCCGGAGCCGGTGATCTGCGAGCGATGCGGGCAACGCGTCGACGGCGCATGGCAGGCCGTGCCCCATCTATCCTTGCGGATCTGGCACTGGCACTTTTGTGGCTGCATGCAGACGGCCATGGCGTATGAGGCGGACCAACGGGAGCGCGGCCAACTGCCCGAGCAGCGGCGGCAACGACGCGAGCATTTCGACCACGACCAAGCGGCCTGGTGGACGATGTTCCCCCAGTTGCCTCGGTCTAAGCGGGCCAACCGACAGACCTTCGCGACCTTCGAGCCCCGCCCGGGAACCGAGCAGGCTTTGGCCAAGGTGAAGGCCTGGGCGAATACATGGCCGCGGGAGGGCTTTTTGCTCACGGGAAACGTCGGCACCGGGAAAACCCACCTGGTTCGGGCGGTGGTTCATACGGTACTCGCCGCTGAACGCCATGTGCTGTATACCAGCACGCCGTATCTCCTGGAACGCCTGCGACCGGACGCCCGGCCCGATGCGCCGAGCATGGACACGATCCTCAACTTGCATTACCGGGCCGACGTGGTGGTGTGGGACGACCTCGGCACCGAAAAGCCGAGTGAGTGGGTGACCGAACGCTTGTACTTGTTGGTGGATACCTGCTATGAAGCGGAACGGCCCATGCTGGTGACCAGCAATTACGGCCTGGATGATCTCAAGGGGCGGGTGGGCGATCGGATTGTCAGCCGGCTCCTCGAAATGGGTCCGGTGTGGGCCGTGGGCGGGGACGACGCCCGAGTGCAGATCGCGCGGTCCCGTTTGGCAGGGGCGTCGTGATCGGGGAGGGGAGAAAGGAGCGTGCGATGATGACGCATCAGCTGCAAATCTTGCCGCAATACTTCGAGGCCATCGTGCAGGAGGAAAAGCCATTTGAGCTGAGACGCGAAGACGACCGCCGATTTGCGCGGGGCGATATCCTGGTGTTGCGCGAAGTCAATCCGGAGTTGTTCGAGATGGCGGAGGCCACGCACGACGAGACGATCCTGTAGACCGGGCGGTACGTCGAAGCCGCAGTGGTGGGTGAGCCCGTTCGCGATATCACCTGGTTGCAACCGGGGTGTGTGACTCTCGGGATTCTCGTTCTACGGGTCTTCCCCGGTGGGGAGGCGGCGGCATGATCCGTCGGCGCGACGGCAACGCCGTGAAGGACACCGTCCGCTGTCCGCAGTGTGGGTTCGAAAACCTTCGCCCTCGCGACCCACCGGGTGAACGGACGGTGCATTTTACGTGCAGGCGTTGTGGATTTCCGAACCTCACGCCGTTCGGACGACGGTACTTGGCCGAGCATCCGCAAATCGCCGCAGACTTTCGGGAGCTTCAGTCCCACGCCGCCAGGAAGCGCTAGAGTCCGTGGGGATTTGGCGGATGACATCACGGAGGGATGACGAATGTTAGCGCCCTACGGGGGACTGACCGGCGATGCCCTGCAGCCGCTGCGGTCGTTGGCCCTGGCCTGGCTTTCGCCCGATCACGTGGCGATCGCAGGGGGACTCTTCGGGTGGGTGGTCCTGTGGTTTCTCACACGACGGCGACGGACTCGGGGGCCACGGTCCCGAGTGCGCTCTCGCCAGGAAGAGGCCCAACAGCGGGCCGGGCAGGTGGGCGAAAGCCTCACTACTCGGGTCTTCAACCACCGGCTGCCTCATGCCCAAGTCTGGCCAGATGTCCATGTCGCGTATGGCTATCGGACGAGCCAATGCGACCACATCGTGTACGGGGCATTCGGGTTGGTCGTGGTGGAAACGAAACATTGGACGGGTACGCTGAGCCGGGTTAATGCGGACCATTGGCTGCAGGCCAACGCGTCCGGGGCATTCAAACTGTACGAGTCCCCCGAGAGTCAAAACGCGTATCACGGTCGGGTGGTCGCCGCCGTCCTGCGACGGCATGGTTTGGGGAGCATTCCCGTTTACGGAGCCATTGTGTTGTCCAATCCTCGGGCCCAGTTTATCAGCGAAGCCGGGCACAAGCCGATTGGTACCCCGGAGTACATCGCGGAGTGGATCCAACGGGTTACCTCTAGCGGTCCGATCACCGAGCGGAGAGCGTGTGGAAACTGTGCTGCGACGGTCCGGAGCTGGGATTCGACGCGCCACGCCCTGGGGATAGTTCCTACGGCTGCGTTTGGCTGACGGCTGAAACCCATAGTGTACGCCAAACCAGTGGTCCGCCTTCGCCGGCCGCTGGTTGATTGTGTTGCCTAGCGGTAGAAGGGAGCATACGCCGATGCAGATTCACTTGAACCCCCAATTGGAAGACCGCCTGATAGACCTTCTCACGTCGATCACGCAAGAGCTTCATGCCGTTCAGTCCAACGCCGACGTCGAGTCCAGTGCGACGACCGTGGCCGACCTGTGGCCCGCCTCTACCTATCCGTCCCTGGTAACCCATTTAGATCGGCATCGGGAGCTGTGGGAGGTCGCGATCACCGCAGGGTTGCCCCAGAAGCATTATTGGCTGGCGGACTGGTTTCTGAAGATGGATGCGCTCCTCGTGCGCTTGCTGGAGACCCAAGATTCCGCCGCAGGCACCCAGCGCACCCCAGGCGAGCAACCGCGGCCACGACCCACCTACGACCTCGTGTTCCAAGCCGTGCCGTCAACGAACGTTCTCTTCGGCACGGACCAAGGTTAGCTAGATGATCGAGAGGAGAGAAAGACGATGCCAGAAATCAAGCTCATCGACATGCGCGCCGGTCACGCCCGTACGGTGCAAAGCGTTTCGCCGTTGCCCGAGGACGCCTTCCAGCGCCAACAGATGGCATACGATTCCAACACTACTGCAGCGCAGTTCCGGGCGCTGGTCTCTGATCCGGTCTTTTCGGTGCGTTATGCGGTGGCGACCTCGGGATTAACGCCGCCGCTGTTGACGCTCATGGTGGTGGATGCGCACCCATACGTCCGTGCGGGTATCGCGCATAATCCACGGACTCCGGATTATGCGCTGAAAGTCTTGATCAAGGACGCCGATTCTAACGTGCGCGAGGTGGCCCAAATCGCCTGGGCCCACCGTCGCCAGGCTCCCGCTCACGGACCTGAGCGGGGTCTCTAGGCCGCCGTCAATCTGAAGAGCTTCGCTCAGAGCGCCAACACCATGCCGAACCCGGGTATAATAAGGTTAAAGATGGGCGCGGGAATTCCCATCCCCTTTCGGGGATAGGGAGCGTCACATGTGCCCGAAAGGACGGTCACTCTGGTGGAACCCCTGAAGGCAACCGAAGAGGGCTGGTCGCGTTGGCTCACCCAGGATCCTGGGTCATGGCCCTTACGGCGCTTATTCTGGTCAAGCCGTGTGCCCCGGCCGGAGGACGCTACGGATCCCGAGTGGATTGCCGCCGTCTTGACCGCGATTTTGGAAGAAGGGACTGCCGCAGATTGGCGGTCTCTTCGTTGGGATGCCATATGGTCCATTTGGGATCGGTTGCCAATCCCCTCTACGGTGCGCTCGTTTTGGGATTGGTATCGAAAGGAGGAATACGCCATCGCTCATCGGGATCCCGTCCTCGACGCCGAGCAACATCAGGTTTTGGCCGTGGCGGCGACTGTCTTACCACCGTATGGCTTCGAACTAGCGGGAGGCACGGCGTTGGCCGCGGGATATCTGGGCCACCGACTATCCGAGGACTTCGATCTTTTCACCGGAGATGCGACAGTCGGCCTCGCCATTCCTGCGGTGCAAGCCGCATGGAGTGCGGCGGGGATTCCGTCCCGCGTCGAGAACACGTATGCTACTTTTGCTCGCCTCTGGGTGGGCCAGCGCCCGTTGAAAGTGGAACTCGCCCAAGACAGTCCGTTCCGCCTGGCCTCGTCTGCGACGACGGTGGATGGCATGCCCGTACGGTCGCTTAAGGATTTAGCCGCAGACAAGACATTGGCGCTCTTTGGTCGAGCCACCACCCGCGACTTTGTTGACGTGTACATGCTTCTGCAGCGATACGGCCTCTCTCAGCTGATGAATTGGGCTCGCCAGAAAGATCCGGGCTTCGACCGCGATTGGTTTATTAAAGCTTTGATTCAAGTGGAAAATGTTCAGCCCAAACGCGTTCAGATGCTGGTGCCATTGGACTGGGACCATCTTCGTCTTACGTTTCGTCAGGCGGCCCTGCGGCTAGACCGCGAATCCCGGAACGCGGATCAAGACTACCAGCGCTAATCATTGCCACTAGCCCGATACAGAGTTCACATCTCGATAGGAATTGTCAGCCCGCTCTCAAGTGAGCGGGCTGGGTTCTGTTGTGGAAAGCGGCTCCGCATCATTAGAAGGTGTTTTGCGCGCGGATTACCCGAAATCGGGCGTCAATCGATCCGGCCGAGGTCTCATGACCCCGGCTTTGACTATGAATAGGAGACGCTCGTTAATGTCCGAGAGAATCGCGATTGATGCCGGCCACGGCTTCACGAAAGCCTTGGCTGACGACGCTCAAATGATCTTTCCCAGCCTCATTTGCCCTGCACCGGCGACCGTCGATTTGGGGGAGTTTGTCCAGTCACACACGGTGGCTATCGATGGAGTGCCGTACCTGGTCGGGGAGGCGGCCCGCAAACACGCGACTCCCCTGTGGTCACGGGACAAAGCAGCCGACCCGGACACGCTACGGCTCGTCTTGGTCGCTGCCGCCCAACTGGGTGCCATGGGACCGGTAGCGCTGGCCACGGGCCTACCGTTGTCCTGGTTCGGATCACAGCGCCGACGTTTTCGCGAAGCGCTAAGGGGGTATGGGGCTTCGGTCCAATTGCCCGGTCAAGCGGCCCAACGCCTCTGGATTGAATCCGTGATGGTGTTGCCCCAGGGGGTCGCCGCGGCGGGGCCCGTGTTATCGTCGGTGGATTATGCACCAGGCGCGTACCTGATTGTCGATATCGGGTATCGCACCACGGATTACATTCTCGTCACCAAAGCACCCCACGACACCTTGGACTACGCGCCGGATGCCGCCGGATCGCTCCCAGTGGGCATGAGCGCGGTGACGAAAACCGTGGTCGACGCCATTAACCGCCAATACCCGGTGGAGTACACGCCAGCCGAGATCGAGAGTCAGACGACGGTCACCGTGCGAGGTCAGCACATTGATGTGACCCAACGGCGACGCGAGACCCAAACGAGCGTCGGCAAGCAAATCGCGCAACAACTGGCCTTAGCGTTAGGCCCCAACCTCGACAAATTGTTGGGCATTGTGGCCGTGGATGGCGGATCGAGCCTACTGACCCAGGTCTTGCCCGGCTTGATTGTGCCCCACGATCCCCAATGGGCCAACGTGCAGGGGTATGCCGCCGTACAGAGTGGAAGCTAACCGGATGATTGGGTACGATAGCTCGACCCGTGCGCCGTCAGCCTTTGACCGGCTTTTTTGGGCACTTCGGGTACGATGACCGCAAAACGTCCGCAAAAAATCCGATGATCGTACCCAAATCGACGGCCAAGGAGCCTCAAACCCGCATGGTCGTAGGAAGGGAGCTCGGTACGATGAAACTCCATTTTACCCTCGACGACGCCGATCAAGACGCCATCCGGTTCTGGCGGGACGTCCATCGCCGATACTGCCCAGGCGGATGGGATCGGTCGACGACGCTCTGCCAACTAGGATCGGAGATCACCTCGTCGATGGTCCCGTCCCAGTACTGAATGGTGAGACGACACAGGAACCCCGGTTTCCCGATGGGCCAGGTTCCGTCTCCCGATCCATAAAACAGCACCGCCACGCCCAACACGTTCGTTCCGTGCTGCAAGACATCGGTCAGATTCATCGGGTCGGCCTCCGGCCACCGCGGGTCGGCGGGGGCAGGCCCCCACTGGATGCGGCGGCCATTGATCGACAAGCGATAGCGACTATCCGCCAAAATCCATCCGCGTGCCTCGCGAATGGCCTTGGTGACCACCAGTTCTTTTCGAAAGAGGATAACCGTATTGGCTAGCGTCCTCTCCGATGGATACCAAATCCATTGCGCTCCCATGAAGTCTTTCTGAGAACTCGTGCCGGAACCTGTCTCCGTCACATTCGACCCCTCCTCGTCAATTTGAGCACAACCCCACTCCCGCATCCTGGTCGCCGTTAGGACCCGTTCGCCGAGGTTCTTTACCTTGCTCCTCGTCGATTGCCATCCGCATGCGATCTGCCAGCTGGCAACCACATCTATCAGGACTTCACTTGGTTCCCCATTGCACCTAGCCGAATCGACTGCATATGAGGCATCCGGAGGGTCCTGTCCGACCATTTGCGTAATTCTGCCCGTGCCCTGGGAAGACCTCCCCTTGGGGGCAACCCCGTATCATATCAACCGATCCCATACGGCCACCGTTCGTCACTGTGGATGCGACCCAAAACACGAGTCTGTGCTGGATTTTCAACGTTTTTGGTGTTAGCGGTTACGGGCGATATGCCTGAGGCCGACCCTCCGAGGTGAGACGAATGAATTCCCCGGCCTGCATGGCCACGGTCAAGACGCGTTCGGCCAGAACAATTTCTTCGGTGTTGGACCGATGGATCCTCACCGCTGCCCTGGCCCACGGATTACGCAAACGCAGCTCGGCCTCCGTCTCGCTGGTTACCTCAACCCATTGGACTTGGCCCTTCGCCTGCCGAGCGCTGACCAAAAAGGCTCCCACAGCCCGCAACGTGCGAAATTCTGCTGCGCGTTCGGATGGCCAATTAGGGAAGAGCCGCAGGGTACCATCATAACTCTGGAGCAAGCATTCGTTAATCACCACCGGTAGGCCGAAGTTTTCTACCCAGATCCCCATGTGAGCCATCCCCGTAAAATCTCTGGCATCATGACGTCGTCCGCCCGTTTCGGTCATCATATTTGTCCACGTCCCGTTGGGCAAGTGACTGTACCGTAGATGACGTTTGAAGCGGTCCAGGTCTAAAATGCCTAGGCGCACTCCTGCCAGGTAATAGAGGACGATCTCATTGCCGCCTTCATTGCGGTGATTGCGATACGAGTTAACCGCCACCGCGAAATTTTCGTCTGTAGCGTCCGACGCCGCGAGTCCCATTTCTTCCCCCGGGAACACGGGCGTCAGCGGATTGGGTAAGTTGTAGACCGTCTCCGGATCCTCTCCGGCCACCGACACCCACACCTTACCCCGCGGTGACTCGGCCGTCGGATACTGCGGAAAATGATCTAGGATCTCCTGAACGCGCTGCAGGAGCGGCGCCTCTTCGGACGTTTTCTCTAAAATTGTGCACATTTCCACAAACGCTCGAAAAATAAACCGCGTGAGCGTGAGGTCTACCAAACAATCCGCATTCTTCTGGAATCCTGGGGTCAACCCATAGAGTTCGGGGACCACCGTCGGAAAAATGTGATACCCGTCGTCTCCCCACTGCGGCCCATGCGCCTCTTGTCGCATCATATACTCAACCATAAACTGCACGGCGGCCTGGATCGGCGCAAAAGCGCGGTCGTGCAGAAATCGCCGATCCTGGGTATACAGATAGTGCCACCAGAGGCTTTGCACGGTAAAGGGCGTTTCACAAAGTTCCCACCCCCAATGCGGCGTGGGATACGGCATCATGTGCATGTCCACGGGATACGCCGAGTGCGGAAAATAAGCCCCGTGCAAACCATAATAGTGTTCGGCCCAAGTCCGGCTTAAGGGCATGAGCGTTTCGACCAAACTCACATACGATTCATGCAGATCGGCATGATTGCTGGAAAAGGTCACCCAGAACGGCTGTTCAGTGTTGTAATTCATATGGTAATCGCCGTGCCAAGCGGACCCAATCGACCGGTAACTCCAATTACCAAAGAGCCCGGGGCACACACCTCCCGGCGTGACCGCACATTTTAGAAAGTACAGATTCCAATACCATACCTGTTCCAGTTCCGGATCATCGAGTTGAACCCCGGACCGTTCCCAGTAGGTACGCCAAGCCTTCATCGACGCCTCGTGGGCCGCGTTCCAGTCGGCCCGAGATGGGGTGCTGGGCACGAGATCCAGTGCGGCCGCTCCACACTCTGCTGCCCGACCATGCTGCAAGGTGATGCACGTCACGAGGTCGCGGGCGTGGTCCCATCGCATTTCCAAGGTCCCTTCGGTGGACGGCGCAACGCCAGCTACGGAGACGGATGCCGTGATCACGAACGCACGGTCACGAGGGTCTGGGGCTCCATCGACGCGACCAGGCAACACTTGACGAAATCCGATCCGAGGCTCTTGGCCTCTCCTCACGGTTTCGGGAACAGGCAACCCTGCCCGAGGCTCGGGATCCGGCAGGACTTTGATGCGGTTGAAAATCGGCGCGGGGGATTCCCCGCCCTCTTCCGTCCGGGTGCGAACCCAGATACGGTCTCGCGTGGGTTCAACGATCATCGCGGCCTGCAGAGCTGCTCCCGTCTCGACGCGAAGAAACTGCACCACGCATAATCCTTCGTCGATATGCAGCGTGTGGCCCACCAGTTCGACCTCCCGGCGGTCCCATCCGAAGAGGACCGAGCCACAGGGCATGGGGCATGGATACGGTTGGGCATAATTGTCCTCCGCCATCTGACAATACGCCCGATACCAGGGATCGTCGTTCAGCGTGGCCAATGACGGAGAAATCGCCTGCACTCTTCGGAATACGTCCGTAAAGGTTCCAAGCTCTTCCGCATGATCTTCGGCCAGTCGAATGTCCCACACCGCATTGTGCCCTACATGAAGCACCAGCGCATCGGGCCGGGTGGTTACCACCACCCCCAACCCCCCATTGCCCAGGAGCGCTCCCTCAAAAAAATCTGGCGCTGGCTTGGGCATCAGAATCGGATGCTTGCCTGCCTGCGCGACCACATCCATACCGTCGCCCATGTTCTCACCTTCCTCTATGATTGACTATGGACCACGGGATCGGGAACTGCCGATCGACCGCGGTTTTCTGGACGCACTTAGCCATTAGGATGGACGCCACGGAATGTTCCGTGACTGTGCCCCGACAGCATCGTCTCCCGTAATCGTAGCGCTTCTAGGACGTACGCCCCTGTGGCTCTCACGCTTGGGCGGGTTGAAGCGATAAGCGACACCGCATCCACACCTTGTCTCCTCCGCACATGTCAACTCTGTAAATGTTGACTGGGTCAGGGAAACGGAGTTCGGTCCCCTCCCGTGTGAAGGTTGGCAAATGCCCCTTGGGCTAGACGGGTCGAGCAACAAGCGAACAATCCGGGTAAGACCACCCAGAGCACCATGACATGCGCCAACGTGACGAGCAAGATCAGCAGTCCGAAGCCCGCCAAGGTACTCGATGGGGACTCGTTTGGAGATTAGCCTTAATGACGGGATTGCGACGCGGAGAAATTCTTGGGTTACAATGGACGGACATCAACTGGGAGACCGGAACCCTCACGGTGCAGCGTGCCATGAATCGCTACAATAAACCCTGGCCGCCGAAAACGGCTCAAGGGAAACGGACCGTAGCCCTTGATACAGATACCTTAAGCGCTCTTCGCGAAGCTAATCAACGTTCGGCTCATGGCGTTTGGGTCTTCGAAACCCGCAATGGTACTCCTATCAACGCACGCAATCTTAGCCGCGCATACTACCAGGCTATCGCACAATCTCAGGTCCCGTCCATTCGGTTTCACGACCTTCGCCATTATGGGTTGACCACGATTATGCGAAGTCACCCCCAGAGTAGCGCGATTTAGAAAGCCTTCAACTCAATATCCTGTCACATAATGTTCAGCGGCAGAGGTCTTCCAGCCACGCCATGAGCTCGCCGTCGCGGTCCCATCCGGGCATCTGGCCCGCGTCAAATCCATAATCGACCCGCTCCAACGCCTGGCGTTTCATTTCGGTATCGGCTCGGGCATAGATTTCCGTGGTGGTGACCGTGGCATGGCCTAAAAAATCGCGAATGTTGACCAGATTGATGCCCGCTTGCAGCATGTGGACGGCTCGGCTGTGACGGAACACGTGGGGGGGTAATGCGGCCGTGCACCTGAAAACCCGGGACCGTACTGGCTTGCTGTACATACT